>JBQTIC010000011.1:0-29349 GCA_052388435.1 Chromatiales bacterium
TGGTGTCTGGGGAGGCTGCGGGGGTTGGACGACGGTTTCATTCGTCTTTTTCTGAACCGGAGCTGAACGGCCGGCGACTGCAGACATGGCGTGGAGACCACGGAACTGGGTCACGACCTGTTGTGTAGTGGATTGTTGCATAAAAAGTGCGGATACCTCCGTTGTTGTGAATCGTTGATTGGGACAGCCCGATGTGGCGATAGTTTCAGAGAGCTGCTGACGGCTTATGGACTCGATCACATCTATCGACAGAACGCTGGCCGCCTTGAGGGCGGCCCCATTGAGTCCGGAGAACGATGCGGAAAGACAGTTCCGTGCCGGCCGGCAACAGGTACGCCGGTAGCGCAGCGTACCCGCCTGTCTGCGCCGGTGGGTGAGCGGGAGAGGCGGGGTGCCTGAGGCGCCTAAACGGCGAGGAACCGGTTCATGTAGGCCTCGCGGTGGGGAATATCCCAGTCGAGACCCTTCAGCATGAAATCCCAGTAGAGGTGCGGCAGCCCATATTTCTTTGCATACCACCACAGGCGCCGCTCCGCGCGTGGATCGAGGGGGAAGGAAGGCGTTACCTTGCCGCCATAGACGAACTCCGCCAGCATCACCGCGTGCAACGAGGTGGTGAGCGGGCAGGATGTGTAGCCGTCGTACCTGCCGTCGAGGGGCTTGCCCGCCATCGCGGCCAGCAGGTTGTTGACGACCACCGGTACCTGTTTGCGCACTGCGGCGGCCGTTTTCGAGGTCGGCGCTGAGCTGGCGTCCCCGAGGCTGAACACGTTGGGATACTTGGTGTGCTGCAGCGTGTTTTCGTTGACGTCGACCCAACCGGCAGCGTTCGTGAGCGGGCTCCTCTTGATGAAGTTGGGTGCGCTCTGGGGCGGAGTCACATGAATCATCTCGAAGCGCAGCGTCAGGGTCTCTTTGTTTCCTTCGCCAAGCGCTTGTTCGAAGGTCGCGGTTCTGGCCTGACCGTCGACGGCGACGAGATTGCAGTTCAGATGCAACTTCACTCCATAGCGGGCGGCAACCTTCTCCAGTTCCTTGGCGAATAGCGGCACGCTGAACATCGCCCCGGCCGCGTTGAGGAAACGAATGTCAGCGCTCTTGGGCAAACCGCTCACGCGCCAGCGGTCGGCGGCAAGATACATGATCTTCTGCGGCGCGCCGGCACACTTGATCGCAGCTGGCGGCTGCGTGAACAAAGCGGTGCCGCCGCTGAAACGGCGGATGCATTCCCAGGTGTAACTCGCGTAGTTCGGGGAGTAATTACTGCACACGCCATTGGTACCGAGGGTCTCGTTCAGACCGGCGATTCTGTGCCAGTCGAGTTGCAGCCCCGGGCAGACCACCAGGTGATCGTAGCCAACCTGGTCGCCACTGCGCAGGGTGACCCGTCTCTGGTCCGGGTCGATGCCCTCGGCATGATCCTCGATCCAGCTGACCTTGGGCGGGATGAGATCGGCCTCGCGTCGGCGCGTGTCTTCGAGACGGTACTCGCCCCCGCCAACCAGCGTGAATGCCGGCTGGTAGTAGTGCACGTCGCTGGGTTCGATGATCGCAATGCCGATCGCGCGGTTTTTCCGCCGCAGATTGGCGGCGACCGAAATACCAGCCGCTCCGCCGCCTATGATCAGGAGCTGATAATGCGCATCGCTCACGAATTCCTCCCTGCCGCCGTTCTTGTGCGTGTTCGCCCGACCGGTTCAAGCTTGCGAGGTTTCACGCCGGCGGCGCACCAAGCTGTGAATGCCGAATCCCTTGTCTCAGCATAAGTAACATCGTTCTCCGAGGTTCGTCGTTCCGGCGAAAGCCGGACCGCGCCTGGAGCGCGTTTGAGCGAGTATCCGCGAATCCAAAGGAGGCGACCAACGGATGGGTCGCACCACCCGGCAAGGCTTCCACCAGATGCCCGCCCCGGCTTACTACATGCTGGGCCAGGCCCGCGCCGGCATGACGATGCGCGGACCTTGTTCAGAGGTTCCCTCAGTAGTAGCTGTCTGCTTCAGGCTCTTCAGCCGCGGCGGGAGGTGATGGCTCCGCAGGCGTTGCCGGCGGAGCGGCGTTACCCGCCGGCGCGACCGGTGCCGGGCTGGCCGCCGCCTGCGGAGCGGCGGGCAACGGATAGCCGGCCCGACTGAGCGAAGCGTCCAGCGCCTGCTGGTTGTAGCCGGTTAAGATATCCTCGTCCAGATGCACTACTGGCACGGTCAGCGCACCGCTTCCGCCTACCAGCGAGCGCAGTTCGTTCTGCTTTTCAACGTCCGCCGACACATCCTTTTCGGCAAAGGGGACACCGCGGCTTTGCAGTTGGATACGCACAAGGTCGCAAGCCTGGCAGTTCGGTGCGGCGTACAGCGTGACCGGGTGCTGGGCGGCGATCAAATTGATGTCGATCGTGTCCGGCTTGCGGTCGCCGGCCAGCTTCTTTTCACCCTTCTTGCTGGTGCCCGGCGGGCAGAAACTGCGGAAGGAACTGTGGCCGGTTTCGTCCACGCACTCCACGATGGTCACGGCGGCGGCGGGTGCCGCGGTGGCCACGAGGGCGAGGAGAGTTAGGATTGAAAGAAGAGGCACTGTAATCATGGATGTCGCCCTTGATGGACATTCAGAGGAACCCTCGCCATACGTTGGTGGCGGCCGGCGCACTGCGATGGTGTTGATTATGTCTAGCATATGTGGACCTTACGCAGGAAAAGTATAGCAATACTCAACCCTATGCGGAGGCCGGGTTGCGTTGGGGGAGTCGGCGCATGGTATGCCCGTCACGGGGAGCCTCGCCGCTTTGATGCGCCAGCCGGGGTCCTGCTGCTCAACACGACGCAGGGGTTACCAGCGGGTATGGGCACAGTATAATAATTGTCGTTCGCATTTGAACCGACCGTCACCACGCGCACCAGGTGCCGACGGTCGAGCCGTGGCATACCTTCCAGCGCAAGCGATATCTGGACATTTCGGGGGTACGGTCGTAACCGTACCGCATCGTGATTCGGTGCAGCCGTTTGATCGCGAAAGTGGCGGAACTGGTAGACGCGCTGGATTTAGGTTCCAGTGGGGCAACCCGTGAGAGTTCGAGTCTCTCCTTTCGCACCACACCGTCTGGCGCCAGCGGGGTTTTCCGGAAGGGCGATGGTGGCCCGCGCCGGAAGCGGCCGCGGGACCATGAGGCTAACAAGGCAGGAGACTTATGCAGGTATCACTTAACAGCACGGGACCGCTGGAGCGTCAGCTGACCGTGAAGGTTCCGGAAGAACAGATCAGCGTCGAGGTACAAAACCGCCTCAGATCCATATCAAGGACGGCACGCATGGACGGTTTCCGTCCCGGCAGGGCGCCGATGAAGCTGGTCGAGCAGCGCTATGCCTCGCGGGTGCGCGAGGAAGTGCTGGGAGAGGTGCTGCGCCGCAGCTTTGCGGATGCCGTCAACCAGGAGCACTTGCGCCCGGCTGGCCGACCGGTGTTCGACCCGTTGAATGCGGCGCCGGGACAGGGGTTGTCCTACACGGCCACCTTCGAGGTGTACCCGCAGATCTCTATCAACCCGGTCGGCGAACTGAAGATTGCGAGGGTGTCCTGCGAGGTGACGGATGCCGATATCGACAAAATGATCGAGACGCTGCGCAAGCAGCGCCGGACCTGGACACCGGTCGAGCGTGCTGCTCAGCGGGGCGATCAGTTAACCGTTGACTTCAAGGGCACCATCGAGGGCAGGGAGTATGCCGGTAACGCTGCCGAGGACTTCGAGATCGAGCTGGGTGCGGGACGCTTCATGCCCGGCTTCGAGGAGGGCCTGATCGGCAGGGCGGCTGGCGAGCATCACTTCGGCGTGTCCTTCCCTGCCGACTATCATCACAAAGAGCTGGCGGGGAAGAAGGCCGAATTCGAGGTCAAGGTAAAGAGCGTCGCGGAGGCGCAGCTGCCGGCGCTCGATGATGAGTTTTTTCAGGCCTTCGGGGTCAAGGACGGTGGGGAAGAGGCGTTCCGCGCGGAGGTCAGGCGCAACATGGAGCGCGAACGCGATCAGGCGGTGAGGAACCTGACCAAGCACAACGCCCTTAATGCCCTGATGCAGACCAACCCGATGCAGCTGCCACGCGCGCTGGTGGAAGGTGAGGCGCAGCGCCTGCTTCAGGAGATGCAGCAGAAGCTGATGATGCAGGGCATGTCCGCCGAGCGACTCGGTGCCATGAAGCCTGACGCGTTCAGCCAACAGGCGGAGCGGCGGGTGGGGCTGGGCCTGCTGCTGGGTGAGATCATCGAGAAGAACGGTCTTAAAGCAGACCCGGCCCGCGTGCGCGCGACCTTGGAGCAGTTGGCGTCCACTTATGACGATCCGGCTGCGGTGATCAAGTGGTACTACGACGAAGATCGGCGGCTCGCCGACGTGCGGATGACCGTGCTGGAGGAGCAGGCGGTCGACTGGCTGCTCGCGCAGGCGCAAGTCGACGAACAGCGCCTCGCGTTTGACGACCTTATGAATCCAAGGCAGACTGGCGAACAGAGTCAGAGCACCGAGCGATGATGACCGACGACGCCTCCATGAGCGCGATGACACGCGGTCTGAACCTGGTTCCGATCGTTATCGAACAGACCGCGCGCGGCGAGCGGGCCTACGATATCTACTCACGCCTGCTGAAGGAGCGGGTGATTTTTCTGGTCGGCCCGCTGGACGACCACGTCGCGAACCTCATCGTCGCGCAGATGCTCTTTCTCGAGTCCGAAAATCCGGACAAGGACATTCATCTGTACATTAATTCGCCCGGTGGTTCCGTCAGCGCCGGGCTGGCCATCTACGACACTGTCCAGTTCATCAAGCCGGACGTCAGCACCATGTGCGTGGGGATGGCGGCGAGCATGGGCGCCCTGCTGCTCGCGGGAGGCGCGAGGGGCAAGCGCTACAGCCTGCCGCATTCGCGGGTGATGATCCACCAGCCGCTGGGCGGATTCCAGGGACAGGCGACTGACATCGAGATCCACGCCAAAGAGATACTTAAGGCGCGCGAACGATTGAACGTCATCTTGTCCAAGCACACAGGACAACCTTTCGAGAGGATTGCGCAGGACACTGAACGTGATAATTTCATGGGGGGCGAGGAGGCAAAAAAGTACGGATTGATAGACGAAGTGCTGGTACAGCGCGTGGAACTACCCAAGTAAGGCACGGGCAGACGGAAAAACGGAACGCCATTTGCTAGTAAATAGCAGACGAAGGTCTGGTAAGAGGAGTACCGGGTGATATGAGCGACGGTCGACAGAACAAGGGAGACGGCGATCGGCTTCTTTACTGTTCTTTCTGCGGCAAGAGCCAGCACGAGGTGCGCAAACTCATTGCCGGACCGTCGGTTTTTATCTGCGATGAATGCGTCGAACTGTGCAATGACATTATCCGCGAGGAGATTCAGGACAAGGCGGGCGCCGGTCTAGGCAACCGGCTGCCGACTCCGCAGGAAATCAAGAAAACGCTGGATGACTATGTCATCGGCCAGGAAATGGCAAAAAAGATCCTGGCGGTGGCCGTCTACAACCATTACAAACGCCTAGAGACCCGGTCCAAAAACAACGACGTTGAACTCGCTAAGAGCAACATCCTGCTTATCGGCCCGACCGGCAGCGGGAAGACCCTGCTCGCGGAGACATTGGCGCGCATGCTGAACGTTCCGTTCACCATTGCCGACGCGACCACACTTACGGAGGCGGGATACGTCGGTGAGGACGTCGAGAATATCATTCAGAAGCTGTTGCAGAAGTGCGACTACGACGTCGAGAAGGCGCAAACCGGCATCGTGTACATCGACGAGATCGACAAGATCTCGCGCAAGTCGGACAACCCCTCCATCACCCGTGACGTCTCCGGCGAGGGCGTGCAGCAGGCGCTGCTTAAGCTCATCGAGGGGACGGTTGCCTCAGTGCCGCCGCAAGGCGGTCGCAAGCATCCGCAACAGGAGTTCCTGCAGGTCAACACGTCCAATATTTTATTCATCTGCGGCGGCGCTTTTTCCGGGCTGGACAAGGTCATCCAGACTCGCACCGAGAAGAGCGGTATCGGCTTCTCTGCCGACGTGCGCAGCAGGACTGATCGCAAGAGCCAGGGCGAACTGCTGCACCAGGTCGAGCCTGAAGACCTGATCAAGTACGGTCTCATCCCCGAGTTCGTCGGCCGCCTTCCGGTGCTCGCCGTGCTCGATGAGCTCGACGAGGGACAACTGGTGCAGATCCTCACCGAGCCGCGCAACGCCATCACCAAGCAGTACTCCAAGCTCTTCGAGATGGAGGGTTGCGAGCTGGTGTTCCGCGAGAATGCTCTGCGAGCCGTGGCGCGCAAGGCGGTCGAACGCAAGACCGGTGCGCGCGGGTTGCGCTCCATTCTCGAGCAAGTGCTGCTCGACACGATGTACGAATTGCCATCGATGGAGAACGTGGCCAAGGTGGTGGTCGACGATGCCGCCATCGAGGGCGAGTCCAAGCCGCTGGTCATCTACGAGAGCGCCGAGCGTCCCAAGGCGGCATCGGACTGACCGGCGGCTTCGTCGGCGGCGCCACCCCCTATCTCTCCCTGCACTCCAGCCGACCTGACTGGTCTGGTCCTTGCTTGATTGATCTTGACGCGGCAGCAGGCGCAACGGCCGCGGCGAATTCGGGTCCAACTCAGCATAAGGCCCAGGCGGGCCCGGTTTGGCGATATACTCCAATTGAGAGTCGTTTCGACGAGGAACCGTAATGAGCATAAGTGAAGGCACCCAGGCTGTCCCGGTCCTGCCGCTGCGGGACGTCGTCGTCTACCCGCACATGGTGATCCCCCTGTTCGTCGGGCGCGAGAAGTCGGTCAAGGCTCTCGACGTGGCCATGGAAAGCAACAAGCAAATCCTGCTGGTGGCGCAGAGAAGCGCGGGCGAGGACAACCCGGAAGTGGCGGACATCTACGAGGTGGGAACGCTCTCCAGCATCCTCCAACTACTTAAGCTGCCAGACGGCACCATCAAGGTGCTGGTTGAGGGGAACACGCGCGCCAGCATCCTGCGCTATGTTTCGACCGACGCCATCTTGACGGCTGAAGTCCAGGTGCTGCAGTCGAGAGAGATCGATGAGCGCGAGGCGGAGGTTCTGATGCGCTCCGTCATGTCGCAGTTCGATCAGTACGTGAAGCTTAATCGCAAAATCCCGCCGGAGATCATCTCCTCGCTGTCCAGCATCGATGAGCCCTCGCGCCTGGCTGACACCATCGCCGCACACATGTCGGTGAAGATCCAGGAGAAGCAGACGATCCTGGAGATCATCAATGTCCGCGAGCGCCTGGAACACCTGGTAACGCTCATGGAGGGGGAGATCGACCTGCTGCAGATTGAGAAGCGTCTGCGCGGCCGCGTGAAGAAGCAGATGGAGAAGAGCCAGCGCGAGTACTACCTGAATGAGCAGATGAAGGCCATTCAAGGCGAACTCGGGGAGATGGAGGGCGGCAACGAATTCGATGAGCTGCAGAAGCGCATCAGCAAGGCCGGCATGACCAAGGAGGCCAAGGGCAAGGCCAACTCCGAACTCAAGAAGCTGCGCATGATGTCACCGATGTCCGCGGAGGCCACGGTCGTGCGTAACTACATCGACTGGATGCTCAACGTGCCATGGAAGAAGCGCACGAAGGTTAGTCACGACATCCGCCGCGCACAGAAGGTCCTGGAGGAAGATCACTACGGGCTCGAGAAGGTGAAGGAACGCATCCTCGAGTACCTTGCCGTCCAATTGCGGGTGCAGAAGATCAAGGGTCCGATCCTGTGCCTGGTGGGCCCCCCTGGCGTGGGCAAGACCTCGCTCGGCAAGTCGATCGCCCGGGCGACCAATCGTAATTTCGTGCGCATGTCGCTCGGCGGCGTGCGCGATGAGGCGGAGATCCGCGGTCACCGCCGCACCTATGTCGGGGCACTGCCGGGCAAGATCCTGCAGCAAATGGCGAAGGCCGGGAGCAAGAACCCGCTGTTCCTGCTCGATGAGGTCGACAAGATGGCCATGGACTTCCGTGGCGACCCGGCCTCGGCGCTGCTCGAGGTGCTCGACCCGGAGCAGAATTCCACCTTCAATGACCATTACCTGGAGGTGGACTACGACCTCTCAGAGGTCATGTTCGTGACCACTGCCAACAGCCTGAATATTCCGCCGCCTCTGCTTGACCGCATGGAGGTCATCCGGCTGTCCGGATACACCGAGGATGAGAAGATCCACATCGCCGAAAAGTATCTGATCCCCAAACAGATGAAACACAACGGTGTGAAGGACGGCGAGCTGCTCATCGCCGCTGCCGCGATTCGGGAGATTATCCGCTACTACACGCGCGAGGCGGGTGTCCGCAATTTGGAGCGCGAGATCGCGAACATTTGCCGCAAAGTCGTTAAGGAGGTGCTGTCGAAGGGCACGCGCCGAAGCATCACGGTGGCGCCAAAGAACCTGGAAAAGTACCTGGGGGTGAAACGCTACCGCTTTGGCCTGGCAGAGGAACAGGATCGCGTTGGACAGGTCACCGGCCTGGCGTGGACCGAGGTCGGTGGCGACCTGCTGACGATCGAGGCGGCGGTGATCCCCGGCAAGGGCAAGGAGACTTATACCGGTCGCCTGGGCGATGTGATGCAGGAGTCGATCAAGGCCGCGCTGACGGTGGTTCGCAGCCGCGCCACCTCACTCGGCATCGACCCGGATTTCTACCGCAAGCGCGACGTGCACTTTCACGTGCCCGAGGGGGCCACACCGAAGGATGGTCCGAGCGCGGGTGTCGGCATGTGCACAGCTCTGGTCTCTGCATTGACCGGCATCCCCGTGCACTCAAACGTGGCGATGACAGGTGAGATCACGCTGCGCGGCGAGGTGTTGCCCATCGGGGGACTGAAGGAGAAGCTGCTGGCGGCGCTGCGCGGCGGTATCAAGACCGTGCTTATACCGATCGAAAACCAGCGTGAACTTGCCGAGATTCCAAAGAACATCAAACAACATCTTGATATCAGGCCTGTCCGCTGGATCGACGAAGTCCTCGATCTGGCGCTGCAACGAATGCCGGCGCCGGTGAGCCTTGATGCGCAGTCAGAGGGTATGACGGCGCCCGCGAAACAAACTGAACAGGAAGAGAGCGGCGACGTTCTGCGCGCCCACTGAGCAAGCGAAGTCGCGGCCACGCGCCAATATTGCGTGACGTACGCGCAGGTTGATACGTTGCTTGACGCCAGTAGGGGCCATTGGTATAAAGCTGCGACCCGAGATCAGACCGGCCCTGCGTGCGCGTAGCGTCTTCAGTTACAAACCCGCTACCAAACTTCTACATAATTATCGAGCGATCTGTATTGCGAAGGGGAAAGACACCAATGAACAAAGCAGAGATTGTCGACAAGATTGCGGAGTCAGCGGATGTATCCAAAGCGACGGCGACGCGCGCCCTGGATGCCACGCTTGAAAGCATAACCAAGGAGCTGAAGAAAGGTCAGGCGGTAACGCTGGTAGGCTTCGGCACGTTCACCGTGCGCAAGCGTGCGGCGCGCACGGGACGCAACCCGCGAACGGGCGAGGTAATCAAGATCAAGGCCGCGAAGATACCGGGCTTCAAAGCTGGCAAGGCCCTCAAGGATGCCGTAAACTAGCGCCCCTCCTTGGGGTGCTTAGCTCAGCCGGGAGAGCGTCGCCCTTACAAGGCGAAGGTCGGGGGTTCGAACCCCTCAGCACCCACCAGCACCCGAAGGCAGCCCGGAGCGGTAGTTCAGCTGGTTAGAATACCGGCCTGTCACGCCGGGGGTCGCGGGTTCGAGTCCCGTCCGCTCCGCCAAATTCAATTCGGGCGCGCCTGTCGAGGGGCTCGCCCTTCTTGTTCATGCATGGTGATATCCAGGAATACCGGCGATGACGTCGCCACGGAGATGATAGAGCGTGCTGCAGACTATCCGTGATCGCGCCCACGGCTGGTTCGCCACCATCGTGTTCGCGATTCTCGTGGTGCCGTTCGCGCTGTGGGGCATCAATTGGTATGTGCGGGAGCGGGGCGAGATTGCGGTCGCCGAGGTCAACGGCACAGAGATACAGATGGCAGAGTTCGAGCGCGCTTACCAGGATTACCGTCGTAACATGCAGGCGATGCAGGCCGACATCAGTAAGCTGGAAGCGGCACTCCTTAAGCGGCATGTGCTCGAGCAGATGATCGATGATCGGCTGCTGCGGGAGAACACCCACAAGACCGGTCTGCGCATCAGTGACGGGACAGTGGCCGGCGCGATCCAATCCTTTGCGCCGTTTCAACGTGAGGGCAAGTTCGCCCGAAGCCTCTATGAAAACCGTCTGCGGGACATGGGACTGTCGCCATCCGGCTTTGAGGCGCGCATGCGCGACGACATGGAAGCGGAGCAGCTGCACCAGGGCATCAGCGATACGAACTTCGTGACCAGCGCTGCGGTGGATGCGCTGGAGCGGCTCAAGGGACAGCGGCGCGACGTAGTGTTTGCAACAGTGGCGGCTGAGCCGCTGAAGATCGAGGTCCAGCCCTCGGACACGGATATCGAAGCCTACCACCGGGCAAACGCCGCCCGCTTCACGATTCCCGAAGCGGTGCGCGTAGCCTACCTGGAGCTTGCGGCCGACGACCTGACCGACGAGGTCACGGTCGATGAGACGGCGCTGAAGGAATACTACGAGAACCACAGGGCGGATTACGAGACGCCTGAGGAACGCAGCGCCAACCACATCCTCGTGCATGTTGAGAAGGATGCCAAGCCGGAGGAGGCGGAAGCTGCGCGCCAGAAGGCGGAGCAATATCTGGCAGAGGCGAAGGCCGGCAAGTCCTTCGAGGAGATCGCCACGGCGCATTCAGACGACGTGGGCTCGAAGGCCGAAGGTGGCAAGACCGGTTTCTTCCGACGCGGCGTGATGGCTCCGGCGTTCGAAGAGGCGGCCTTCTCTATGCAGCCCGGCGAGCTGCGCGGGCCAATCCGCACGGAGTTCGGCTGGCACGTCATTCGCTTGAACGAGATCAAGCCCGCAGTGGTGAAGTCGTTCGGGGAGGCGCACGCCGACGTTGAGAAAGCGTACCGCCAGCGCAAGGCGGAGGAACTTTTCTACGAGCGGGCGGACCAGCTCTCCACGCTAACCTACGAGAACGCCGATTCGCTCGACCCCGCCGCGAAGGCGCTCAACCTCACCGTCAAGGAAAGCGGTTTTTTTCCGCGCAGCGGAGGCGATGAGCTGTTCGCGAATCCGAAGGTCGTGGAGGCGGCATTCAGCCCGGAGGTGCTGAATGAGCGCCTCAACAGCCAGCCTGTCGAGATCGCTCCGACGCAAACGATAGTGCTGCGCGTGGCTGAGCACAGGCCTGCCGCGCTCAGGCCGCTCAAGGAGGTGCGCGAGGAAGTGAGGGCCCTGGTCGTCGCTGAGATGGCGAAACGCAAGGCCGAGGAACGAGGGGCGGCGCTGCTGGAGCGGCTGCGCAACGGTGAGCCGCGCGACGCGCTGGCACACGACGAACAGCTGGCCTGGACGGAGAAAAAGGGAATTACCCGCGACGACCCGGATATCAGCCGCGCCATTGCCCGCACCGCCTTCAGTCTGGTGCCGGCCAAGCCCGAAGAGGTCATGTACGGCGGCGTGTCAGTCGGCACCGGCGACTACGCGCTCGTCGGCGTCCTCAAGGCCAGCGATCCGGACCTCACAAAGATAGGGGATGCGGAGCGCAAGCTGTCGCGCGAGCAGCTCTTTACCAGCTACGCGAACAATGACTGGCGCGATTATCTCGCCGCGCTAAAAGCCGCCGCGCGGATCGAGACTCACCCGGATCGGCTGTAGCCAGGAAATCGCTGGTCCCGGCGATGTCGTCATCCCGATGACAATTTCGCCGGGAGCGAATGTGGAGGCGCCGAACGCGATCCCGATGAGGCGAACACCGTGGATCGTGGAGTAAGAGTCGATATTTCCTTCCTCCGTTTGCGGGGAAGGGTGACATGGGAGCAACCATCCTGCTGAATGCCGGCATGCGCCGTCATGACAAATGCCGGTCTTGCGAGCGAGCGACGGTTCTAAACCTCCGCGAGGCCGATGACGTTGAAGCCGCAGTCCACGTACGTGATCTCGCCGGTCACAGCAGAGGCGAGGTCTGAGCACAGGAATGCCGCTACGTTTCCGACCTCTTCGATTGTCACGTTGCGCCTCAGCGGCGCGTGCTTCTCGATGTACTCGAGGAACTTGCGCAGGTCTTTCACCCCGGAGGCGGCAAGCGTGCGTATGGGGCCAGCGGAGACGGCGTTGACGCGGATACCCTCCGGGCCGAGGTTCTGCGCCATGTAACGCACGTTTGCCTCCAGACTGGCTTTGGCGAGACCCATCACGTTGTAACTCGGCATCGCGCGCGCCGCCCCGATGTAGCTCAACGTCAGCATCGCGCCGCGGCGCCCCCGCATGATCGAGCGCGCCGCGTTCGCCAGCGCGGAAAAGCTATAGGAGCTGATGTCATGGGCGATGCGGAATCCCTCGCGCGTGACGCTGTCAAGGTACGAACCTTCAAGTGACTCGCGCGGCGCATAGGCTACCGAATGGACGAGGATATCGAGATGATCCCAGTAGTCATCGAGACGCTGGAAGGTGGCCAGGATCTGCTCGTCGCTCGCCACGTCGCAGGGCATCGTGATCGTCGATCCCAGTTGCGCCGCGAAATCCTCGACCCGTTCCCTGAAACGTTCATTCTGATACGTGAGCGCGACCTCGGCGCCTTCGCGCCGGATCGCCTGCGCAATGCCCCAGGCGATGGACTTGTTGCTCGCCACGCCGACGATGAGCGCGCGTTTGCCGTCGAGAAACCCCATGTTCGTCCTCCCGTGCCGGTGTCGTTGCGGGCAAGTGTACCGCCTCGGGGAGGTGTTTATAATCCTTTGTCAGCATGCGCGCACGGCTCGCCGCTTACCTCATCCCTCTCGCGTTCGCCGCCGCGTCCACGCTGGACGCCGCTGCCGCGCCATGGAACAATCCGTACCCGGCTGCCGATACGTGGAAGAACATCTACTACGACTCCTTCGAGGAACGTCCCAAGCATCTCGATCCCGCGCTTTCCTACAGCGAGAACGAAGCCGAGTTCATTGCGCAGATCTACGAGCCGCCGCTTCAGTATCACTTCCTCAGGCGTCCCTACGAACTGGTACCCCTCACCGTCATCGAGGTTCCGGAGCCTCTATATTTGGACGCCGCCGGCAACGCACTCCCTCCCGGTGCGCCGCCGGAGGCGGTCGCCCACTCCGTCTACCGCTTTCGACTACGGCCCGGCATCCGCTACCAACCGCACCCCGCGTTCGCGACGGGATCCGGTGGCCGCCACCTGTATCACAACCTCGACGATGCCGGGTTCGACGGCATACACGCGTTGAAGGATTTCACCGCGCTCGGCTCGCGCGAGCTCGAGGCGGCCGACTACGTCTATCAGATCAAGCGTCTCGCGCACCCCGCGTTGCAATCGCCCATCGCCGGTCTGATGAGTGAATACATCGTGGGGCTGCAGGAGATCGCCGCCATGCTTAAGAAGGCCTACGAGACGGGTGGCTACCCTCAGAGCAAGGCGTTCTTCGATCTGCGCGATCACGAGTTGGAAGGCGCACATGTCGTTGATCGCTACACCTGGGAGATAAAAATCAACGGCAAGTACCCACAGTTCCTCTACTGGCAGGCGATGCCGTTCTTTGCGCCCATGCCCTGGGAGGCAGACAGATTCCATTCGCAGCCGGGGATGGCGGAGCGCAACATCACGCTCGACTGGTTCCCGGTGGGCACCGGACCGTTCATGCTCACCGAGAACAATCCCAACCGGCGCATGGTGCTCCAGCGCAATCCCAACTTTCGTGGCGAGCGCTATCCGCAGGACGGGGAGATGGAGGACGGTCCCGCCGGTCTGCTGGCGGACGCAGGCAGGACGATGCCCTTCGTCGATGCGGCGATCTACAGCCTGGAGACCGAAAGCATTCCCCGCTGGAACAAATTCCTGCAGGGCTACTACGACACCTCGGGCATCGGCAACGACAATTTCGACCAGGCGATCCAGTTCTCCGGCCGTGGCGAAATGACGCTCACCGAAGAGATGGAGGCGAAGGGCGTGCGGCTGCTCACCGCAGTGAGCGCATCGACCTCCTATACCGGATTCAATATGCTCGACCCGGTGGTGGGCGGCTTGAGCGAGGAGAAGCGCAAGCTGCGGCGCGCCCTCGCCATCGCCGTCGACATTGAAGAGTACATCGCGATCTTCACCAACGACCGAGGCATCGCTGCGCAGGGTCCAATACCGCCGGGATTATTCGGCTACCGGGAACGCGAACCAGGCATCAACCACTATGTTTACGACTGGGCAGGAGACAAGCCGCGACGCAAGTCCATCGAGGAGGCGAAACGATTGCTTGTCGAGGCGGGCTACCCGGAAGGCCGCGATGCCCGGACCGGCGCTCCACTGGTGCTTTACCTGGATACGGCGGCGACCGGGCCGGAGGCGAAGGCGCTGCTCGACTGGTGGCGCAAGCAGTTCGCGAAGCTGAACGTACAGCTCGTGGTCCGCGACACCGATTACAACCGCTTTCAGGAGAAGATGCTGAAGGGCAATGCGCAGATTTTCCAATGGGGCTGGAACGCGGACTATCCTGACCCGGAGAACTTCATGTTTCTGCTCTATGGGCGGAACGCCAAGGCCAGGCACCAGGGTGAAAATGCCGCAAACTACGAGAACCCGGCGTTCGATCGGTTATTCGAGAAAATGAAGAACATGGAAAACAGCCCCGAGCGGCAGAGGATTATCGACGAGATGACGGAGATCGTCTGCCGCGACGGACCGTGGCTGTGGGGCGTGCATCCGAAGGGCTTCTCCTTGCTGCACGCGTGGTACCACAACGCCAAGCCCAACCTGATGGCGCGCAACACGCTTAAGTACAAGCGCGTCGACCCGCCGCTGCGTGCCGGGAAGAGGGCCGAGTGGAATCCGCCACTCCTCTGGCCGGTAGTGCTGGTCATCGTCCTGTTCATCCTCAGTCTCATCCCGGCGGCGATCATCTACCGGCGCCGGCAAAACGCCAAAGCCCTGTGATTGCTTACGTCGTCCGCCGCTGCCTGTACGCCATCCCGATACTGGTCGGGATCAACCTCATCACCTTCTGGTTGTTCTTTTTCGTCAACAAGCCGGATGACATGGCGCGCCTCGCGCTTGGCACCAAGCACGTCACCCAAGAGATGATCGATAACTGGAAGCGCGAGCGCGGTTACGACAGGCCGCTGCTCTGGAACACGGGGACGGCCGGTCCCGCGAAATTCACGGATACCATCTTCTATGATAAATCGCTGCGTCTGTTCGTGTTCGACTTCGGGCAGTCGGACGCAGGCCGTGACATCGGCTTCGATATCCGCCAGCGAATGTGGCCGAGTCTCGCCATCGCCATCCCCACGCTGTTGATCGCCTTGCTCGTTGACATCAGCCTGGCGCTGCTCGTCGCGCTGTTCCGCGGCACCTACATCGATACCTGGGCCGCGGTCGCCTGCGTCATCATGATGTCGATCTCGGCGCTCTTCTACATCATCGGCGGACAATACCTGTTCGGGAAGCTGCTCCGGCTGGTGCCCATATCCGGCTACGACGATGGCACGGCGGCCGCCAAGTTCCTGGTGGTGCCCGTCATCGTCGGGCTTATTGGCGGCATCGGGGCCGCGGTGCGCCTCTACCGGACCTATTTTCTGGAGGAGATCGGCAGGGACTTTGTCCGCACCGCGCGCGCCAAGGGTCTGTCGGAGCGGTGGGTGCTCTACCGTCATGTGCTGGGCAACGCGCTGATTCCGATCCTCACAGGCCTGGTGGTGGTGCTACCGACGCTGTTCCTGGGCAGCCTGGTGCTGGAGTCCTTCTTCTCGATTCCCGGCCTTGGCAGCTACACGATCAATGCCATCCAGTCGCAGGACTTTGCAATCGTGCGCTCGATGGTGTTCCTGGGATCCGTGCTTTACATCATCGGTCTATTGCTCACCGACATCTCCTACACACTGGTCGACCCGCGCGTGCGGCTGGGATAGAGGGCTTATGGCGGCACTGCGGGAATGGTGGCTCGGCGATGCGGTGGTATTGTGGACTGATGCGCTGCTGTTCGTGCTGCTCGCCGTCGTGCTGGCCTTCGCGTGGCATGCGCGCAGGCGTGAACACATGCGCGCGCCATGGCGCCAGGTAACGCGCAGTTCCCTCGGGATGGCCTCGGCGGTGGTGTTGTTAGCCTACCTCGCCGTGGCTCTGCTCGACTCCCTGCATTTCCATCCACGGCTGCCCGGTGCGGGGGCCCCGGCACGATACTCACCGGCCGTGACAAGCCTGTTTGATGTCTTGGCGGCGCCGCTGCGCGAGCAGGCGGAGGAGTCCTACGCGGCTCCGTTTGCCACGCACCTGTTCACCAGGGAAACGGTCGATTTTCCCGACGGCACCCAGCGGCGGCAGTATCCGCGCCTGAAGTTTGGAGGCGCGCACCTCGAAGAGCCCGCAGAGCGAGGTGGCGACATAGCGCGCACCGCGCTGCGATCGGGCATTGAGGCCGCGTTACTTTGGGCAGGGCTCGCCGCGCTGCTCATCGCCGGCTCGGCGAGGCGGCAAAGGCTGGGCTGGAGTGCTGTCGCGTGGAAGGTGTCACGCGGGCAGAGCGACATACCCTGGCGCCCCATTCTGATAACGGTGCTTGTGGTACTCGTGCTGGCGGTCCTCGGTGCGCGGCTGGGCGTGCAATACCACGTTTTCGGCACCGATAAGGTTGGTCAGGACGTGTTCTACCAGGCGCTGAAGAGCATACGGACGGGACTGCTCATCGGCACGCTGACGACGCTGGTGATGCTGCCTTTCGCCATCGCGCTCGGCGTGATGGCCGGCTACTTTCGCGGCCTTGTCGACGACGGCATCCAGTATCTGTACACCACCCTGAACTCGATCCCCGGCGTGCTGCTCATCGCTGCCTCGGTGCTCATGCTGCAGGTGTACATGGCCAATCATGCCGATGAGTTCAAGAGCATCGAGCAGCGCTCCGATCTGCGCCTGCTGTTCCTGTGCATCATTCTCGGGGTCATGAGCTGGACCGGGCTGTGCCGGCTGCTGCGCGGTGAAGCGCTCAAACTGCGCGAGGCGGACTACGTGCAGGCGGCACGCGCCATGGGCGTCAGTCACCTCAACATTCTCGGTCGCCACATCGTGCCGAACGTCATGCACATCGTTATGATCGCGGTCGTCCTCGATTTCAGCGGTCTCGTGCTCGCGGAGGCGGTGCTATCCTATATCAGTATCGGCGTCGACCCGAGCATGCAGAGCTGGGGCAACATGATCAACAGCGCGCGACTGGAGCTCGCGCGCGAGCCGGTGGTGTGGTGGTCGCTGGCAGCGGCATTCCTGTTCATGTTCGTGCTCGTGCTCGCTGCCAACCTGTTTGCGGATGCGGTGCGCGACGCCTTCGATCCGCGCATTCGGAAAGCACGATGACCGTGGATCGGCAGTGGCAGATGGTCGAGAGGGAGACATGATGGAGAGCGGCCGGCCGGTTTACGTCGTCGACGGGAGTCGCACGCCCTTCCTCAAGGCGCGCGGGGTGCCGGGGCCGTTTACGGCCTCCGACCTGGCTTTCCTGGCGGCACGGCCGCTGCTGGTGCGGCAGCCCTTTGCGCCGACCGACTTCGATGAAGTGATACTCGGCTGCATCATGCCCGGGCCGGACGAAGCTAACATCGCCCGCGTCGTCGCCTTGCGCCTGGGCTGCGGCGACCGGGTGCCGGCCTGGACTGTGCAGCGCAACTGCGGTTCGGGCATGCAAGCCGTCGTGAGCGGCGCCGAGGCCATCGCGGCGGGCCGCGCCAACCTGGTGCTGGCCGGTGGCACCGAATCCATGAGCCACGCGCCGGTGCTGCTGGCGACCTCCATGGTCCGGTGGCTGGGCGAGTGGAGCAGGGCGCGCACCTTCCGCGCGCGCACACAGGCGCTGCTGCAACTGCGTCCTGCCCATCTGAAACCCGTCATCGGTTTGCTGCGCGGCCTTACCGACCCCATCGTTGGCCTTTCCATGGGACAGACCGCGGAGGTGCTGGCGCACCGCTTCAGTATCTCTCGCGAGGCCATGGACGCCTTTGCTGCGCGCAGTCATCAACGGCTTGCGTTGGCTCAGAGCGAGGGACGGCTGAACGAAGTCGAGACCGTCTACGACTGGAACGGCAATTACTACGACAAGGATGATGGTGTGCGCCCTGACTCGACGGTTGCGTCGCTGGCCAAATTGAAGCCAGTCTTCGACCGGCCGGCGGGCAAGGTCACGGCCGGCAACAGCGCGCAGGTGACCGATGGTGCCGCCTGGCTCATCCTGGCCGGCGACGAGGCGGTGAAGCGTTACCAGTTGCCCGTGCTCGGGCGGCTCGTCGATGCACAGTGGGCAGGGCTGGACCCGGGGCAGATGGGCCTCGGCCCCGTACACGCGGCGACCCCGCTGCTCAGGCGTCATTTCCTGAAACCCGAGCAAATCGAGTACTGGGAGATCAACGAGGCGTTCGCGGCGCAGGTGCTCGCCTGCCTCGAGGCTTGGAGGGACGCTGAATACTGCCGCAACGAACTCGGCCTTGAAGGCGCATTCGGCGAGATCGATGAGGAACGGCTCAACGCCGACGGCGGAGGCGTAAGCCTCGGGCATCCAGTCGGAGCCAGCGGCGCGCGTATCACCCTGCACCTTCTGCACGTGCTCAATCAACGTCAGGGCCGCAGCGGCGTGGCGGCGCTCTGCATCGGCGGCGGTCAGGGCGGAGCGGTCCTCGTCAGCCGCGATTAGCGACGCGCGAGGGAAAGGAAGCATGAGCGAAGCGGCGTATCGGCACTGGCGGCTCGAGCGGGACAAGGACGACCTCGCCTGGGCAAGCATCGACAAGGCCGAAGCGAGGACCAACGTCCTGTCGGCGGAGGTCTTCGACGAGCTGGAACGGTTGCTCGATGCGCTGGAGCGCAGCCCGCCGCGTGGCCTTGTCATCCGCTCCGGGAAGTGCAACGGTTTCATCGCCGGTGCCGATATCTCGGAGTTCACCGTGATCAACACTGAAGCGGAGGCGCTGCGATTGGTGCAGAGGGGCCAGGCGGTCTTCGACCGCATCGAGGCGCTGTCTGTGCCGACCGTGTGTCAGATCCACGGCTTCTGTCTCGGCGGCGGACTGGAGCTGGCGCTCGCCTGCTGGTATCGCATCGCGCTCGATGATGCCTCTACGCGCATCGGCCTCCCGGAGGTGAAGCTCGGCATTCATCCCGGCTACGGCGGCACCGTGCGCTTGACGCAGCTCATCGGTGCGCAGGCGTCGATGGACCTGATGCTGAGCGGTAAGGCGGTAGATGCCCGCAAGGCCGCGAAGCTCGGCATCGTTGATCTTGCCGTGCCCGCGCGCCAACTTGATGATGCCACCGTCGGCCTGCTCCAGGAACGGCCTGCCCGGAAGCGGCCCGGGCGGGTGGCGGCGATGCTCAGCCACCCGTTGGCGCGGCCGGCGCTGGTGAAGTATCTCACCCGCCAGGTTGCGAAAAAGGCCGCGCCGCAGCACTATCCCGCACCGTACGCCATCATCGATCTATGGGAGAAATACGCGGGCGAGCCCCGCCGCATGATGGACGAGGAGGCGGTGTCGTGCGCTCGCCTCGCCGTGACGGACACGGCGCGCAACCTGGTGCGCGTGTTTTTCCTGCAGGAACGGCTGAAGGGCCTCGGGCGCAGCGAGTATACCGGCGCCCGGCATGTGCATGTGATCGGCGCCGGCGTCATGGGTGGTGACATCGCCGCCTGGTGCGCCATGCAGGGCATGCAGGTGACGCTGCACGACCGCGAGCCCAGGTTCATCGCCCCGGCCATGAAGCGCGCCGCCTCCCTGTACGAAAAGCGCATCCGCGACCCGCGCCGGCGGCGCCGGGTCCAGGACAGTCTGTGTCCGGACCATCAGGGAATGGGCGTGTTCCACGCCGATGTGGTCATCGAAGCGATCGTCGAGAACGTCGAGGCCAAGCGCACGCTCTACGAATCGATCGAGGCGAAGATGAAACCCGATGCGCTGCTCGCGACCAATACGTCCAGCATCCCGCTCGATCAGCTGTCACAGACGCTGCAACGCCCGGAGCGCCTGGTCGGGCTGCATTTCTTCAACCCCGTACCGGTGATGCAACTGGTGGAGGTCATTTCCACACCGTCGACCGCGCCGGAACCCATCGAGCGCGCGCTCGCCTTCACGCGCGCCATCGATCGGCTGCCGCTGCCGTGCAGGAGCTCGCCCGGGTTCCTGGTCAATCGCATATTGACGCCATACCTGCTCGAGGCAGTCTACCTGGTGTCGCAGGGCATGGCGCCCGAGTTCGTCGATGCGGCGGCGGAGGATTTCGGCATGCCCATGGGTCCAGTAGAGCTCGCGGACACCGTCGGTCTGGACATCTGCCTTGCGGTGGGAGAGAACCTCGCCCGGAGCTTCAGCATGGCGGTACCGGACCTGCTGCGTGAGAAGGTCGCGCAGAAGGCGTTGGGCAAGAAAGCGGGCCGCGGATTCTACGAGTACCGCAGGGGACGACGGGTCGCCCAGGCCCGGCGCCCCGACACCGCGTCGCTTGAACCGGCGCGGGAGCGGCTTATCTACCGGCTGCTCAACGAGGCGACCGCCTGCCTGCGCGAGGGCATTGTCGCCGATGCTAACCTTGTGGACGCGGGCATGATCTTTGGTGCCGGCTTCGCGCCCTTCCGCGGCGGCCCGCTGCATTACGCGCGCTCCCTGGGGATTGACAAAGTCACCCTGCACCTCAACGATCTGGCCGCGCGGCACGGCGCCCGCTTCCGTGCGGACGCCGGGTGGACGGCGATGACGGCCTGAACAGTTTAATCCCGGCGGGAGTGGCGCAAAGCTCGCCACAGTCGCGGCCGGGGAGGAGAAAGTCGCATGCCAGTTAACAATCCCGCTTCGTGGTTCGGTCAGGTCACGTTTCCATCGGGTGACGTGGACATGCCGTGGTCGTGGTGGAATCAGTTCGCCCCGGTGGTCATCAACCAGATGAAGAGCGCGGATCCGCCTTTGGAACGAAAAATCGTCACCGAGGTCGCAAGCTATGGTCGCCAGATCGGCCGGATCAGTGAGGCGCTTGCCGTGCTCATCGAACGGCTGCCTGCCACCGGGCTCACCGGAGATGAACAACGCGCACTCAGGGAGTTCAGCGAAATGGCAGGTGCCGTCGCCGCCCTGAAGGGCGGCTACAAGACACCCACACAGCAGAATCTGCAAGGCATCATCGCGGCGATTAACTACTGGAGAGAGCACCACGACGCGTTCTACGGCAAGGTCCGTGCCGCGCTGCTGGAGGAGTTCAGCATCGATGAAAAACTACCGCTGAAGAGCGCCAAGTGACGATATGAAACGATTGCTGATGATGCTGCTGGCGCTCTGCGCCTTCAGCGCCGGGGCCGCAACGATCGAAGAGGCCAGCGCGGCCCTCGAACAGGGCGATTACGCGACCGCCCTTCCCGCGTTCCAGCAACTTGCCGCAGCGGGCGATCACAGCGCCGAGTTTTACCTGGGCCTCATGTACTACGGGGGCAAGGGCGTCGCCGCGGACAAGAAAGCGGCGTTCGACTGGTATCGCAAGGCGGCGGAAGCGGGCAACGGCAAGGCGCAGCACAATCTCGCCGCCATGTACGAGCGCGGCGAGGGGGTCGGGCAGGATTATGCCGAGGCTCTGAGGTGGTACAGCAAGGCGGCGGAACAGGGTTCGGCCATGTCAATGCAGAGCATCGGCTACATGTACTACAAGGGCACCGGCGTCAGCGAAGATCCGAAGCAGGCCGTCGAGTGGTGGAGAAAGGCGGCGCAGGCGGGCGACCTGCAAGCCAGGCATAATCTCGCGTTGATGTATTTTACCGGCCGCGGCGCGGATAAGGACGTCGCGCAAGCGATGAGACTGTGGCGCGAGGCAGCGGAGCTCGGCTTCGCCGAATCGCAGAATGCGCTGGGCAATCTCTTCTTCAACGGTGGGGAAGTCGATCAGGATTTCGAAGCCGCCTACGTCTGGTTCCGTCTGGCGACAGCCTTCGGCAAGAAGGACGCGGATTTCAACGCCACGGTAGTTGCCCAGCATCTGGGGCAGAAAGAGCTGGAGGAAGCCGAGAAGGAGGCGCAGCGGCGCTTCGAAGCCATCAAGGCGTCACTGCAGCGCAAGAGCCGCTGAGGGATCTTCGAGATCGGCTGTTGGCTCGGCAGCGCGGCCGCCGCAGCAAATCGAGGCGCGGTCTGCAGGCGTCATCTGAGTTCATGCGTTTTTCTCGGCCTTGCGCTTGTTCGTGGGCGAAAGTTCGATGTGGTGGCAGGCGGCTTGGGGACAGATCCCGCGTGCTAGACTAGCCCCGAACCGGAACAAGCCGGCCGCGCTTCTTCCATCCTTCATGTCTCAACCCCTGCTGGCGGTCTCCGATCTGCGCATGCATCTCCTCACGGAGGCGGGTGCTGCGCGCGCGGTCGACGGGCTGGACTTCACCATCGGGCGCGGAGAAACCTTTGTGCTGCTCGGCGAGTCGGGGTGCGGAAAGTCAATGACGGCGCTGTCCATCCTGCGGTTGCTGCCGCCGGCGGCAAGGTTTATCTCCGGCAGCATTGCACTCGATGGCGTCGACCTGTTGCGTCTGCCGGAGACGGCGCTGCGCGATGTCCGCGGCCGCCGCATCGCCATGATCTTCCAGGAGCCGCAGACCTCGCTCAATCCTGTGTTGAGCGTCGGCACGCAGATCGGCGAGGTGCTGCGCCGGCACAAGGGCATGCGCGGGGGGGCGGAGCGGCGTCGCGTCATCGAACTGCTCGATGCTGTCGGGATCCCGGACCCGGAACGCCGTTGCGGCGAGTATCCGCACCAGCTCTCCGGGGGCATGAAGCAGCGGGTGATGATCGCAATGGCACTCGCCGGGGAGCCCGATCTGCTGATCGCCGACGAGCCCACCACCGCGCTGGACGTGACGATCCAGGCGCAGGTGCTCGAGCTGCTGCGGGAGCTGAAGCGGCGCACCGGCATGGCGATCCTGCTCATCACCCATGACCTCGGTGTGGTGGCGGAAATGGCGGATCGCGTCGCGGTCATGTATGCGGGGCAGATCGTGGAGCAGACCGATCGCGCCACTTTCTTCCGGGCGCCGGTCCATCCCTACTCGCTGAAGCTCTTCGAATCGCTGCCGGGCATGGCGAGACGGGACGCCCCGCTTGCGGTGATCCGCGGATCGGTGCCGCCGCTGACGCAGGCGTTTGCCGGTTGTCGGTTCGAGTCACGCTGCGAGCACCGCTGGGAGATCTGCGCGCGTGTGCCGCCACGCTGGCTGCGGCTGGCCGGCGCGCAGGCGGTGCGCTGCCATCTGCACGACCCGCAGTACTCTGCAACCCGCCCCGCCGCTGCAGCCGTAGCGGTCGAAGCAGGCGCAACAGAGGCGAGCGCTGGCACACATGGCTCCGCGCGGTCGCTGGTGGTGCGCAATCTGAAAGTGCATTTCCCGATTGAGAAGGGTGTCTTCAGGCGGACCGTGGGTTACGTCTATGCCGTCGATGGGGTGTCGATGGACATCCGCAGCGGCACGACGCTGGCGCTGGTCGGCGAGTCTGGCTGTGGCAAGACGACGGCGGGCAAGGGCATACTGCGACTCATCGAGCCCACGGCTGGCACCGTAACCTTCAACGGCATGGAGCTCGGCCGCCTGCGTGCGGCTGAACT
This sequence comes from Chromatiales bacterium, assembly GCA_052388435.1. Classification (GTDB taxonomy): domain Bacteria; phylum Pseudomonadota; class Gammaproteobacteria; order JAJPIJ01; family JAJPIJ01; genus JBQTIC01. The sequence goes on from JBQTIC010000011.1 coordinate 23,711, forward strand.
GCGCAAGGCCCGCGCCGACATCCAGTTCATCTTCCAGGATCCGTACGCGTCCATGAACCCGCGCATGAGGGTGGGAGACATCGTTGCCGAGGGCATGGTGGCGCAGGGCATCGGCGCGAACCGTGACGAGCGGATGCGGCGGGTGGACGAACTGCTGCTTATGGTGGGTCTGAGTCCGGATTTCAAAGCGCGCTACCCTCATGAGTTCTCCGGCGGGCAGCGGCAGCGGATCTGTATCGCCCGCGCGCTGGCCGTTGATCCCAGGCTCATCATCTGCGATGAACCGACAAGTGCCCTCGATGTGTCGGTGCAGGCCCAGATCCTGAATCTTTTGAAGTCGCTGCAGGACCGGCTGGGCCTGAGCTACCTCTTCATCACCCACAACGTTTCAGTCGTGGAGTATCTCGCACACCAGGTGGCGGTGATGTATCTCGGCCGCATTGTCGAGCACGGCAGCGTGCACGACGTGCTGCACAATCCCAAGCATCCCTACACGCGTGCACTGCTGTCGGCGGTGCCGCAGATCGACCCGGCCACGCAACGCGAGGTGATACGATTGGCCGGCGAGCTACCCTCTCCGGCCTGCCCGCCGACAGGCTGCCACTTTCACCCACGCTGCCCGCAGGTTATGGATCATTGCCGCGCCGCCTATCCGCCAGCAACGTCGCTCAGCGCGACGCATCGGGTCAACTGTCATCTCTACGGAAGCGGGGAAGCCTAGTACCATTTGCGAGGACACAACAGAGTGATTGGCTTACGGGGTTAAGCCATGCAATTTACCAGGAACCAGCGCGAAGCCATTGAGCATAAGGCTGGCAATCTCCAGCTCATAGCCTGCGCCGGATCGGGCAAGACGGAGGTAGTGGCCCGGCGCGTAGCCAATCTGCTTGATCCGAACGGCGGTGCGCTCTCGCCTCGCAACATCATCGCGTTCACTTTTACGGAGAAGGCGGCCGCGGAACTCAAGGAGCGCATCCACGAGCGCTGCCGCACTCAAGGGCTGTTCCGTACTCGCCGAGGCGGCTCAAGGCGACGCAGCCGAGATGCTTTTCTCGCCGCTCGCTCTGCCCGACCTCAAGGTGATGGTCGAGGAGAAAGGGAAGAACGGCGGCGAGGCGCGGGTGATCCTCAAGGGCGTAGCGCTGTTTGACCGCAAGCGCCGCGCCACGGAGTACAAGCATGCTGACTCGGCCTACGTCTCCGCCTGGTACCTCGATGAGGACTATGACGGGGATTGCTTCGTGGACTGCCAGATGCTTTTCGACTTCAAGAAGGCGCCCAACCTCAAGGCGGCGCTAAGAGCAGAGATCGATCCTGCGGAGTACAAGTTACAGCTCGGATCGCGGCCATTTCCGGTCCGCGGCCACAAGCGGATCGCAGTCAAAGTCGTTGATGTTTACGGCAATGAGTCCACAGGGGTGCGGGATATTTAGCCGGCGCCATGCGGGTGCTCCGTGACCAGCTCGGATTGTCAATCCGGCTTACCGATGAGCGTCTGGCCCACATCCTGGAGCCCCTGAGATGTCGGTCCTGGAGCCGGCGATCGAGGCAACGCTTGCGATGCCTGAATGCGTCATGCAGTCGTTGAGCGACGAGCAGGTGCGGCTTTATTATCGTTTCTACGTGGGTACGAAGGTCGGCGACAAGCACCTGTGCGTGGTCGTCAAAGTGCTTCCGGACGATGCCTTCGTCATTACCGCTTATCTGACCGACAAGGTGAAAAAGGGGATACAGTTATGGCCGACAAAGCCGTAAAGATCTGGTACGACCGGGAAGCCGATTACCTGGAAGTGATCTTCGATCAGCGGCCCGGCTATTTCCGCGAGACAGCGAGCGACCAGGTGATGGAGAAGGTGGACGAGCAAGGGAACGTGCTCGGCTTCTCTGTGCTCAAGGTCAGCGCGCTCCAAAAGGAGCCGCTGGAAGTCGCGCTTTGACCTCACGGCGGGCCTGAGCAGGGGAAAGCGATGGCCTACGTCGTTGACCGCGTTGTCATCTGCGACGCCTACTGCGAGCCGAACCGGCATTACGAAATCCTTCCTGGCGGAAAGTCAAAGCTGGTCGAAGGGCGGCGCCCGTCTAAGCGCTACCTCGTTGGCGGACGGGACGCGCGCAGCGGGATCGCTGGCATCATTGGTAATACTCCGGAGTTGTTCGAGGACGAGGTTGCCGGCAATCAGAAGCTAAACGACTTCGTCAACGCGCTGCGTGATGAGGTGCGTACCTGGCGCGATTCCGGCTACTCGTCTCCATCTCCCGCGCTGGTGACCCGGCGGCTGCTCGAATGGTGGTTCGAACGCGACGAGGAGCGCGCTGCCCTCGGCAAGCGGTTCTTTTTCTGCCAGCGCGAGGCGATCGAGACCCTCATCTACCTCTACGAGTGCCAGCGGCGGCAGAAACTCGCCGAGACTGGGGACTTGGTGCGCTACGCGCTCAAGCTCGCTACCGGCACTGGCAAGACCATGGTGATGGCGCTGATCGTCACCTGGTCCGCGCTGCACAAGCGCAAGGTGAGCGGTTCATCGCTCTCGGCGAACTTCCTCGTCCTCGTGCCCAACCTCACCGTACGCGACCGCGTGAGCGGCCACCCGCGCGGCGACGGGCTTGATCCCGCGGGCGAGCATAACCTCTACGACGCCTTTGACATGGTGCCGCCAGATTACCGTGAAGAGTTCCATCCCAACGTGCTGGTGCGCAACTGGCATGCAATTCCGCTCGAAGCAAAGCGCGACGACTGGTTGCCGGAAGACGTGCTGGAGGATGGACGCTTTGTGCCGGCAGCGGTGCTGCGGGCGATGCGCCGCCGCGCACAACAGGACCCGAACTCGGCGATCCGCCGCCTGCTCGGCGGCTGGCGCGACGTTCTGGTGATAAATGACGAAGCGCACCACGTCTACGGCGAGAAGCGTACCACTCGTGGCGAGGAACCCGAGTACATCAAGTGGAGCAGAATTCTCGATCGCGTAGCCAAGGCCGCGCGGGTGAGCCTGGTCGTGGATCTTTCCGCGACTCCATGGTACGGCTCCGGATCGGCGAAACCTGACGGTTCGCTGTTCGAGTGGCTGGTGTCGGACTTCTCCGTGTACGACGCCTTCGAATCGGGACTGGTCAAGGTAGTGAGGTTGCCCGACCCGGACGACAAGGGCAGCATCTACCTCGACCTCTGGGATTTCGTGAAGGACGCACGCACCGAGGAGGAGTACATCCTTGCCTGCAAGGGTGCGATCGCTAGCATCTACGCCTCGTGGAAGAACGACTTCGTCGAATGGGAATCCAGCTTTGAGTTTGCGCGCAGCGGGCCGAGCCCAGTGCTGCTCTGCGTTGCGGATAACGCCAAACGTGCGGCTTGGCTGTTCAAGCACCTCACGAAGGACTACGACCTGCTGCGCAACCAGGACGATGAGACTCGCACCAAGTGGGTGACGATCCAGATAGACTCCGGCGTGTTCGATGCCGACAAAGGCAACGAGGCTACCATCCGCGAAATGGTCAGTACGGTCGGCAGGAAGGGCAAGCCGGGAGAGCAAGTGCGCTGCATCGTCAGCGTCAATATGCTTTCAGAAGGCTGGGACGTGCAGAGCGTAAGCCACATTCTCGGCCTGCGCGCCTTCGGTTCGCCCTTGCTCACCGAGCAGATCATCGGTCGGGGTTTGCGGCGCACGAATTATGACGTGCTCAATCAGCCGCTGGAGGAGCGCCCGGAGGACTCTGACGAGACAGTGGATGCTTTCGGTATCCCGTTCATCGGCTTCCCGGTCGAAAAGCGCCGCCGGCCGCGGACCGGGAGCTTCGGCCAGAAGCCGGTACTGATCGAGCCGGACAAGAAGAAGGCAAAATTCGCGCTGAAAATTCCGAATGTCCGATCTTGGGCTGTCGGTGTGATGCAGCCGCTTCACGAGACGATCCGCGTCCGCGAATTGCCAGGAATCGTGATTGATCCCAAGGAAACGCCGCCGGAAGTGCGCGTGAAGCCTGTAGTGGGCGGACAGCCGGAAGAGATGCTGACGCTGGAGGAGTTCCGGCGGGAGTGGCCACTACTGCGCACTGCTTTTCTCCTTGCTCAGGAACTCTATGAGAAGACCAATCCGGGCGGAGCAGCCGACCTGGGCATCGGACCGACCTTCGACGAACTGCTCGATGTATCGAGGCAGTACCTGGACCATCGGGTGACAGCGAAGGGTACGAGCGATCGACGGGATATCGGAATTTACTACTGGCGTTTGCGAGCGCTCAATGTGCTGGAAAACGCTGTGCGCGGAGCCAGCGTTGGTGGAGTGAAGGCGCTGCCGATCTCGGGTTCGCCCGAAGTTCTGAGTTCCGCTCATCTTCGGCGGTTCCACTGGACCGGCATTCTCGCCGAGGGGAGGAAGACCCACGCAAACAAGGTGCCCTGCCACACGATCTAGAGAAACGCTTCGCCGACTTCATCGATGATGCGAGCGACGTCATCCGCTACCTCAAGAACGAGCGTTTTGGATTTTCTGTTACATACTACGAGGCGAATCGTCCGCGTCAGTACTATCCCGACTTCATCGTCGCGGTCCGCGAAGCTGACGGACGCGAGGTGATGTGGCTTGCTGAGACCAAGGGCGAGATCCGCCCCAATACGGCATTGAAGCGTCAGGCGGCGGAGCTTTGGTGCGAGAAAATGAGCACGACCGCTCACGGGCCATGGCGCTACCTTTTCGTGCCACAACGTAGATTTGAGATGGCGATTGCCTCGGGCCTGAAGACCTTCGCACAGATGGCGGCCGCAATGGTCCAACGCCCGCCTGAGCCGCAACTCAAGCTGATTCCGCTTGACGACCCGCGACTGAAAAAGGAAACATTCAAGACGCTGCTACCTGTTTATTCCCTTAGGGCTGCTGCCGGCTACTTTGGCGGTAGCGAGGCGGTGGAGCCGGAAGGCTGGGTTAGGGCTGACGGCATTGGCCGCCTGGACGAGAAGATGTTCGCCGCGCGTGCTGTGGGACGATCCATGGAACCCGTCATCCACGATGACGATCTCCTAGTGTTCCGTGCCAATCCCGCTGGGACACGTCAAGGAAAGATTGTCCTCGCCCGTTACCGTGGCCCCTACGATCCGGAAACGGGTGGTTCATTCACGGTCAAGAAGTACTCTTCAGAGACACGTGGTAGTGCCGAGGCAGAATGGCGACACACCAAAGTGGTGCTCTCGCCGTTGAACCCGGCCTTCAAGCCGATTGTGTTGTCGCCAGACTCTGAAGGCGACATTCAGATCATCGCCGAATTCATATCTGTCCTGAAGGCTCGCAGCTAGGCGTGTGCACCTCCATTGCCTGGCGGCCGGTCCTCTAAAAGTGCACGTTGTCCCATATTTCCTTCCGGTGGCGCTCGCAGGCCAATTGGGCCTCCAGTTCACAAAGGTATAGGGAGGCAAAGAATGATGCACGTAGGGCGCTGTCTGGCACTGGTAGCGACCATCCTTGGATCTCACCGTGTGTCAGCGGAGCCGCCGCTGATAGCCGCTGCGGCCAATCTGCGCTTCGCACTGCCGCAGATCGCGCAGGCGTTCGAAAGGGAAACGGGCGTCGCGGTGAAGGTCGTCTACGGTTCTACCGGCAACTTCCGCTATCAGATAGCGCAAGGCGCGCCGTTCGAACTTTTCCTGTCTGCGG
>JBQTIC010000012.1:0-10505 GCA_052388435.1 Chromatiales bacterium
CGGCACAGGGATGTGCCGCCATCTTCGAAGGCTGCAAGCCGTTGAAGATGAAGCAAAGCAAAAACCACGCTTTTTGCTTTGCGTGCTCTGAGAAGTCCAGGATGGGCTTATTCAGAGCTTCCCTAAATTACCGCTGATCCCGATTTGTAATACGGAGCCATCCGGAACCTGCCCGGCCTATCGCCGGTGACGCGAGTGCATCGGCTCCGGCACCGGCAGATTCGCCTCACTGCCCACCCGCCTGACTGCGCGTTCGAAGTTGCGGCCGGCGAAATGCCAGTTTAGCAGGTTCTCGACGACGCCCGCGACGTACGCCGCGCGGCGTTCCTGATGATCGAGGTAGTAGGCGTGTTCCCACACGTCGATCACGAGTAGCGGCTCCTGGCCGTGCACGATAGGCGTGCCGGCGTTCGACGTCGTCACGAGCTGCAGCGCTGCGCCGTCGAGGACCAGCCAGGCCCAGCCGCTGCCGAAGTGGCCGGTTGCGGCGGACTTGAAAGCCTCGGCGAAAAGGCGCTTATCGCCGAAATCCGACTTGATGCGCGCGGCGAGCGCACCTTGCGGGCCGTGTGCGTTTTTCGGCTGCAGCGAGTTCCAGTAGAAGGCGTGGTTCCACGCCTGCGCCGCGTTATTGAACAACGGCATCATCGCCGGGTCGGCGGCAGCGCGTTGCGCGGATTGCGCGACGACCGCTTCGAGTGGGCTCCCAGCGAGATCGGTATCCCGAACGAGCCTGTTCGCCTTGTCGACGTAGGCGCGATGGTGCTTCCCATGATGGGTCTTCAGCGTCGTGGCCGAGATGAACGGCTCCAGTGCGTCGTAGCGGTAGGGCAGTTCGGGCAGTTCGATCGTCATATCCGTCTCCTTTGGCAGTGTGGGAGTGAAGCGGGGTACTGAAGCTCCAACACGTATTGAGTCCTCGACAAGCGGTCAACCCCGCTGTGTTACGAAGCGTCGACCAACGCAGCGATTGAAACTCCGCTCGTTGTCGCGCGATGGTGTCGACCCATCTCGCTACGGCCCGATAGTAAGTCTCAGAGGGACTGCTGATTAGCCAGTGGTCTTGAATAACGCTGTTTCCGTGGATCGGACAATCGCGTTGACCGATGCCCTGGAGGTAGAGCAGCTTACGGAAGGGGATCCCCACCAGCAGTGTGCGCAAACAGAAGACCGGCGCCATGACTCCCAGTAAGGGTTCTTGCCGCGCGACCGGTGCGGCGCATAGCGCGGGGTGTGTGTATTCTTGTGGCAGCGATTGTGCTCATACAGAAACGGCGTTGTTCAAAATACGCTGCTTATCACCTCGTAGAAAGCACACCATCATATCAAAGGGTTTGGCGCAGAGATCTGCCGATACGGACGGATGGAGGCACATGTCCAGATTGGGAAAGCCCCAACACCAAGAGAGCCGCGACGTTGGGGACGACTGAAGTCGCCTCAAGGAAGCCCAGACCTGGGAAGCGATGAAAGGCCATATGTATGTCATCGGCGATGCGCTGGCCGGGGCGCTGACCAAGCAGTTCCCGGCCAAGCTCGGTTAATTACTCCAAGGCTGCAATGAGCGCTAACATCCAGGCGAAGCGTATCTACGAGCCAGCCGGGTCGGCGGATGGAGTCCGTATTTTAATTGACAGGCTCTGGCCGCGAGGTCTGCGAAAGAAAGACGCAAAGATCTCACTCTGGCTGAAGGAGGTCGCGCCCAGTGCTGAGCTGCGCCGCTGGTTCGGCCACAGACCCGATCGCTGGGAAGCGTTCCAGAAGCGGTATGTCCGCGAACTTGAAAGCAAGCCCGAGTCGATTGAGACGGTGGCGGCGGCAGTGCGACGCGGCAAGGTTACGTTGCTCTACGGGGCGCACGATACGGTTCACAACCACGCCGTGGTTCTTGCCCGCTATCTCCGGCAGAAGATTGGCCAGGCGTGAAGCTGTCTCTCGCAATTACACGAGTCTCCGGTATCAGTGGGGCATGAGATGAATCCTGAACTGCACACGAGCGTCTGTGATCTGCTGGGCTGCGACTATCCCATCGTCCTCGCGGGCATGGGCGGCGTTGCCCGATCCGAGCTGGTTGCCGCCGTCACCGAGGCAGGGGGATACGGTTTTCTTGGCATGGTTCGCGAGCCGCCGAAACTGATCCGCGCCGAGATTGACCGGGTGCGCGCACGTACGCTGCGCAACTTCGGAGTCAACCTGATTCCGGCCGCGACCGATTCGTCGCTGCTGGAGGCCGAGCTCGCGGCCTGCATCGAGGCCCGCATTTCGGCCGTTACGCTGTTCTGGGATCTGCATCCGGACATTGTCCGGCGCCTGCGGGATGAAAGCATCCTCGTGGCGTGTCAAGTGGGCTCGGCGCAGGAGGCCGAAGAGGCGCAAGCTGCCGGCGCGCACCTGCTGGTCGCACAGGGTCGCGAAGCCGGCGGCCACGTGCGCGGGCGCAAGGCACTACGGGCGCTCCTGTCCGAGATCCTGGCTGCCACCGACCTGCCATTACTGGCGGCGGGCGGCGTTGTCGATGGGCGCGATCTCGCCGCGGTTCTGTCCATGGGGGCGCAGGGTGCGATGCTGGGGACCGCGTTCCTCGCCACCGAGGAATCTTTCGCGCACGACTATCACAAGCGTCGCGTCATCGAGGCCTCGCCGGATCAGACAACCCTCACCGAGGCATTTCACATCAACTGGCCGCCCGGAGCCCCGGTCCGGGTGCTGGCCAACAGCGTGACGCGCGGAGAACGCGGCGATCCGTGGCGCCAGGAGGGCGAGAAGATACAGATCGGCGATGAGGAGGGACGCCCGATCTATCTCTTCAGCACCGACTCGCCGTTGCGCACGACCACCGGGGATCTGGAGGCGATGGCCCTTTACGCAGGCCAAGGTGTCGGCCGTATCACTGCGGTAGTACCGGCGGCGGAGCGGCTGCGGTCCATTGTCGCCGAGGCTGAAGCCGCCATTGCAATCGATCGTTGAAACGAGGATCGGTGCTGATCCGCGTTGAACAACCCAGCGGGAGCTGCGCATGAACGAATTCAGACTCACACAAATCTCTGGTGACGTGGCACCGCCGGCTCATGACGACTGGGAACAGATCCGCCGGTGGCGTCAGACGCGGCGCACCGCCCTCATCGACGCACGAATCCATGCCGGTGGCAAACGGCGACGCGAATGGGCGCAGGCCATCATGCCTCGGGTCAACAGCATCCTGGCGGATCTGGAGCCCGGGATCGTGGGTTTTTATTGGCCGTTCAAGGGCGAGTTCGATGCTCGCGGCCTGGTTCGAGAACTCCTTGAGCAAGGTTGGCGGGCCGCGCTGCCGGCAGTCATCGAACCGAGGACGCCGCTCGAGTTCCGGCACTGGGCTCCGGATACGCGGCTGGTGCCGGGCGTGTGGAAAATTCCGATGCCGGAAGAGCGTCATCTGCTTGCGCCCACGCTGCTGCTCGTGCCGTTAGTGGGTTTCGATCCGGGGCGCTATCGCCTGGGTTACGGCGGTGGCTACTACGACCGCACCCTGGCCAGCCTGACGCCTCGTCCACTCACGCTTGGAATAGGATACGAGCGGTGCAGACTAGGGACGATCTTTCCACAGCCCCATGATATACGGATGGATATCGTTGTTACCGAGGCTGCAACACGGCGGTCACCTTGATCCCGGTTCAGAGGCGTTTCAACCCTCATGTCACGGAGTGCACTGCTTAATGCGGTGTCCATGACTTCGGCGGAGTTCCAGTTTTTGCAAGTCAGAGAATCGCGTTGCCCGATGCCCTGGAGGTAGAGCGCTTGCGCAAGGAGATCTCCATCACCAATGCGCGCAAACAGGGACCAACGCCATGACTCCCAGTAAGAGTTCTTGCCGTGCGACCGTGCGGCGCACAGCGGGTTGTGCGTATTCCTCCGCCAGCGATTGTGCTCATACAGAAACGGTATTGTTCAAGACAGCCTGCTTATCAATTCGTGGGAAGTACGCCATCCTCCCAACAGGTTTTCGCTCGAGAGGTCTGTCGATACGGACGGATGGAGGCACATGTCCGGATTCGAACTTGCCTCAACACCGAGAGAGCCGCGACGTTGGCGACGACCGAAGTCGCCTCAACCATTTTTCCAAGGAGATCACAATGAGACTGACGAAACGAACCATCCTGATTCCTTCGATTTTGGCTGTTCTGGCGAGTGCCGCCATCCCCGTGTATGCACAGCAAGCCGGCCATGAGACCAACACGGCAGCCGCCTCTCTCAAGGTAGCCGAGGCCGGGGCCGCGCAACGGGACTTGTGGGTAGGTCACATCTTCTGGGTGCGCAACGTGGCCGTGGAAACGCTCGCCGGGACCAAGGACGCGGCCGCGGCCGCAGAGAACGAAGTCGTCGCCAACGCCAGGCAGATCGCTGCCTCGATCGAACCGTTCTATGGCAAGGAGGCTTCCGAGAAGCTGTTTAACCTGTTGGCCGCACATTACGGCGCAATCAAGCAGTACCTCGAAGCGACCGCCGCAGGTAGTCAGGCAAATCAGGACGCCGCAGTGAAGAGTCTGACGGACAACGCGGGAGCAATTGCCGTGTTCTTGAGTGGCGCCAATCCTAATCTGCCTCGCGATACCGTGCAGGGATTGTTCGTGGCGCACGGCGGCCACCACGTGCAACAGATCCAGCAACTGCACGACAAGCACTACCAGCAGGAAGCGCAGACCTGGGAAGCGATGAAGGGCCATATGTATGTCATCGCCGATGCGCTGGCTGGGGCGCTGGCCAAGCAGTTCCCGGCCAAGTTCGGTTAATTACTGCAAGACTGCGCAGTGGGCCGTGGGTCCGCTGCGCAGAAAGGACGAATATGAATGCTCCAGAAAGAATTGCCCTCCTTGCCGACGTCCAGTCACAGGCGGATAACCGCGATCTGCGCATCGATGCTGTCGGCATCAAAGGCGTGCGTTATCCAGTCACGATCTGCGCTGGCAGGAGGTTCCTGCCGACGATCGCAACCTTTTCGATGACGGTGGGCTTGCCCGCCATAACGAAGGGCACGCATATGTCCCGTTTTATCGAGTTGCTGGAGGCGCACACGGAAGCGCTGGACCAGGAGGGATTCAAGGCGATCCTGCTCGATATGCTGGAAAGGCTGGAAGCGCGTCGCGGGGCGATCGAGATGTGGTTTCCCTACTTTGTGAAGAAGACCGCACCAGTCTCAGGCGTGCAAAGCCAGCTTGACTACGAGATCTGCTGGCGAGGCAGCGTATCCGCTGAGGGGCGGTACTCGTTCTGGATGCACGTCACAGTGCCGGCGACCAGTCTGTGCCCCTGCTCGAAAGAGATCTCCGCTTACGGCGCCCACAATCAGCGCTCGCATATCAGCATCGAGGCTGAGCTTGCCGGCGCGATGGCGATCGAGGAATTGATCGCTATCGCCGAACGTAGCGCCTCCTGTGAGGTGTACGGTCTGCTGAAGCGCCCGGATGAAAAATACGTGACGGAGCGCGCGTACGACAACCCTAAATTTGTCGAAGACCTGGTGCGCGATGTGGCGCTTTCGCTGAATCAAGAGCCGCGCGTAAGTGCTTATGTGATCGAAGCGGAGAACTTCGAGTCGATCCACAATCATTCGGCCTTTGCCCGGCTCCTGCGGCCGAGTTCGACGGACGGGCCTGTTCGGGGGAAAAGAAGGCAGGGCAAAACTCTCCAACTCCTAGTCACAGGAGGCGCAGCATGACTGCTTATGAAGTGAAGCTAAAAGGGCGCGAAGAAGTTGCGGAAGGCACGATGGCGTTTCATTTTGAGAAGCCGAGCGGCTTCAGTTTCAAGCCCGGCCAGGCGCTCGACGTCGTTCTCATCGATTCGCCAACCGCCGACGCGCAAAGTGCCCGCCATACGTTCTCTCTCGTCAGCGCGCCGTTTCAAGGCGACTTGGTCGTTGCCACGCGCATGCGCGACAGTGCGTTCAAGCGCGCCTTCAAGTCGCTGTCGATCGGCTCACCGGTAAAACTGGAGGGGCCGTTTGGATCGCTTACCTTGCATAACAATCGCGCGCGACCGGCGGTTTTCATCGCCGGCGGCATCGGCATAACGCCCTTTATGAGTATCTTGCGGCAAGCGGCCGAGGACCAGTTGCCGCAACGCCTGTTATTGCTCTATTCCAACCGCCGGCCGGAGGACGCCGCATTTCTGCCCGAGCTACTTGAGCTCGAACAACAGAACGAGAACTTCCGCCTGGTCGCGACGATGACGGAGATGAACAAATCCAGTCAGCCATGGGAGGGTGAAACCGGGTTGATTGATGAAGACCTGGTAAAAAAAGTCGGCGGTGACCTTTCGGCGCCGATTTACTACCTCGCTGGGCCACCGGCGATGGTCGATGCGATGCGACAGGCCTTGAATCGCGCAGGCGTCAATGACGATGACATTCGCAGCGAAGAGTTTTATGGTTACTGACGGGTCCAGGGATTCCGGTATTCAACAACCGGGCGACCCAATGTCTCTCAACGATGAGGCGGTACTTCGTGCGCTGGACTCAGGGACGATCGGCTGATCCGTAATGTTGTTAAAATCAAATGGAGACGATTGTGGAAGCAAATCTGCGAAGGGTTCTGGATGTGATGCGTGGTTATTTCTTGCGCCAAAAAGCTCAGCGAGCCCGCGATCACTCATCAAGGATCAAGAGTTGTGAAGCGAGCGAAAGGTGTCATGAAAGAGACGAACACCAGCAAAGTGCGTAACCGGATTGCCCTCGTCCTTCAGGGCGGCGGTGCTTTGGGCGCTTATCAGGCGGGCGTCTACGAAGCGCTCGAGGAGCACGGTTTTGCGCCTGACTGGGTAGTGGGCACCTCCATTGGAGCGATCAACGGTGCAATCATTGCTGGAAATGCACCAAACGCGAGGCTCGCCAGGCTCCGGGACTACTGGAGAACAGTCTCGCGAGCCGATTTCTTGCCGGTCAGCTATTTGTCAGACCGTCTCAGAAAGATTTATAGCTTCTGGAGCGCAATGCAAACAATGATGGCCGGGTGGCCGGGGTTTTTCGAGCCACGACTGATCGATCCGATTGCGGAGGCTTGCTCTCGGCTTCCACCGGACGCCGCGAGCTTTTACGATACCAGCGAGCTTCGTGCGACCCTCGAAAGGCTGGTCGATTTTCAACTAATCAGGCAGTCGCCGGTTAGATTAACCGTGGGCGCAGTCCATGTCACCAGCGGCGAACTTGCTGAATTCGATAATGCCAGTCAAATAATCGGTCCTGAACATATTATGGCGAGCGGCGCGTTACCGCCCGGCTTCCCGGCTGTGCGAATCGATGGAGAGCTCTATTGGGATGGGGGCGTCTATTCGAATACGCCGCTTGACGTGGTGCTCGATGATGACGCGCGCGTTGACACCTTGTGTTTCATGGTTGACCTGTGGAACCCGCGCGGGCGGGAACCCTGCTCCATCAGTGAAGTCCTGACACGTTCCAAGGACATCCTCTATGCCAGCCGCTCGCGATCTCATGTGGAATCCTACTGCGACGTGCACAACCTGCGGCGGGCCTTCCAGGTAGCGTACAAGAAGCTTCCACTTGCGCTGAAGAACGATCCGGAAGTTAGCGCGCTAGAGCATAGGCTCAGGGATCTGGATCACCCAAACACGACGCATGTCGTTCGCCTCGTTTATCCCGCTCGGGAATGGGAGCTGGACTCGAAGGACTTTAATTTTTCGTGGACCGCGATCGAGGAACGCTGGGAGCAGGGATATCGTGATGCGGCGCGTGCGCTCAAGCTATCAGCTTGGCTTAAGCCAACGCCGCGGCACACTCGCGTAGTGCTTCATGAATTATCGGCTGAAGAGCAGTCAGGAAGGGAAGTACCTAAAGTGAAGGAGCGGGATTATGCGTATGCAGGATAAGGTCGCCATCGTGACCGGCGCTGCGAGCGGAATCGGAAGAGAGATCGCGCGCGCCTTTGCCGGCGAAGGCGCGAAGGTGTGCGTCGCAGACCTGACCCTGGAAGGCGGCAGCGCTGTCGCCTCAAAGATTGAGGCGGAAGGGGGCGCGGCGATGGCGGTCGCCATGGACGTGACCAACGAGCAGCAAGTCGAGGATGGCGTTGGGCGCGTTATCGAGCGCTATGGCGGAGTTGACGTCCTGGTGAGCAATGCCGGGATCCAGTACATTGCCTCCATCGTCGAACTCAATCTTGCCGACTGGCGCAGCTTGCTGGCGATTCACCTGGATGGCGCCTTTTTGACCACCCGCGCTTGTCTACGTCGGATGATAAAAGCCGCGCGCGGTGGGTCCGTGATCTATATGGGGTCGGTGCACTCGAAGGAAGCGTCGCCCCTGAAAGCGCCGTACGTCACCGCCAAGCACGGCCTTCTGGGGCTTTGCAAGGTCGTCGCGAAGGAAGGCGCAGAATATGGTGTGCGTGCCAATGTCATCTGCCCCGGATTTGTACGCACCCCGCTGGTTGAAAAACAGATCCCTGAGCAAGCCAAGGAACTCGGCATCAGCGAAGAGGAAGTGATCAAGAACATCATGCTGAAGGAGACCACCGACGGAGAATTCACTTCGAGTGCTGATATAGCAGAGCTCGCGGTGTTTCTCGCCTCTTTCCCCTCCAATGCTCTGACGGGCCAATCGGTGGTCATCAGTCACGGCTGGCATATGCAATGAGCATCAAAGGCGTCAAGCCGTGTTTGCAGACGGCGCGACTGCCTCCCAAGATTAGGAGCACAGAACGCTTCGAGTTCTCGGAAACCCGCGACTAGTCGACGTGCGGTTCGGAAGACGGCAATCTACGTGGCAGTACAATCGTCGTTTACATCCAGTCATCCAAATGTTGACTCGAAAGGAGTCATCCGCCATGACCCGCGACCTCGGCTTATCCAACAAAGGACTGTCGTACTTACCACAGGATAACCTCGGCCCTTGGGGTGTGTTTCTCGAGCAGGTGGATCGTGTCACGCCTCATCTCGGCGATCTCGCCTTCTGGGCGGAAACGCTCAAGCAGCCCAAGCGCGTGCTCATCGTTGACGTGCCGATTCATCTTGACGATGGCACCGTTGCGCACTTTGAGGGTTACCGCGTGCACCACAACACTTCGCGCGGGCCAGGCAAAGGCGGGGTGCGCTTCCACCAGGATGTGACGCTCGCAGAGGTAATGGCGCTCGCCGCCTGGATGACGGTGAAGAACGCCGCCGTGAACGTGCCCTACGGAGGCGCCAAGGGCGGCGTGCGCTGCAACCCGAAACGCCTGTCGATCGGCGAGATCGAGCGCATCACTCGGCGCTACACCAGCGAGATCAGCGTGTTCATCGGCCCGGATCGCGACATCCCCGCGCCGGACGTCAACACTAACGAGCAAGTCATGGCGTGGATGATGGACACCTATTCGCAGAACCAGGGCCGGACTGCTACCGGGGTTGTGACCGGGAAACCTGTCGATCTCGGTGGAAGCTTTGGTCGGCGTGAGGCGACCGGGCGCGGTGTGTTCATCATTGCTAACTGTGCGGCACGCGAGATCGGGCTTACGGTGCCGGGGTCGCGAGTTGTGATCCAGGGTTTTGGCAGCGTCGGCGGAGTTGCAGGACGCCTCTTCGCCGACGCGGGTGCGAAGGTCATAGCGATCCAGGATGCGTCAGGGAGCATCCACCGCCCGGACGGCATCGATACACGCGCGCTGACCGATTTCATCGCGCGGGGTAACCGCCTCGCCGAGTATCCTTCCGCGACTCATATTACGGCGGAGGAGTTCTGGTCTCTCGATACCGATTTTCTTGTTCCAGCGGCACTTGAGGGGCAAATCACTCCAGCAAACGCCGGACGCATACGCGCGCGGCTCATCGTTGAAGGCGCAAACGGGCCGACCACGCCTGCGGCCGACGATATCCTCGGCGATAGGGGCGTGTTGATCGTCCCCGACGTGCTCGCTAACGCCGGTGGTGTGGTCGTGAGCTACTTCGAGTGGGTGCAGGACATCGTGAGCTTCTTCTGGACCGAGGACGAGATTAACGAGCGCCTGGAGAAGATTATGGTCGACGCTTTCATGAGCATCTGGGGGCTCGCGAAAGACAAGGGCGTGTCACTGCGCACTGCCACGTTCATCATCGCCTGCACGCGCATCCTGCGGGCCCGCGACCTGCGAGGCTTGTATCCGTGAGTTGGACCGAGCTTTTTTGTTTCGCACGATCTCCCAGATCGGGGTCCGTTACCCTCGAAGCCTCCTGTCGGAACCATCGGCGGGCTGCTGCATCACTCCGATCGGGGACGGCAGTATGCGGGGAACCTCTATCAGCAGCTGCTCGCGGCGCACGGCATGGTGGCGGCGAGCATGAGCCGCAAGGGGAACTGTTACGACAATGCCTGCGTGGGAGAGCTTCTTCAGCACGCTGAAGAACGATCTCATCCATCACGGGGGCGCGAAGCTCCCTTGGTCATTGGAGTCTTAGGGAAGCTCTGAATAAGCCCATCCTGGACTTCTCAGAGCACGCAAAGCAAAAAGCGTGGTTTTTGCTTTGCTTCATCTTCAACGGCTTGCAGCCTTCGAAGATGGCGG
>JBQTIC010000013.1:0-4609 GCA_052388435.1 Chromatiales bacterium
GTGACATAATGCGTCGAAATTCCCTGCGCCCGCATGTGATCCTATGAATTCGGCACCTCGGCCCAGGCACCCCTATCTCGTTGCCCTTGTCGCCTTGCTCCTCCCGGGCTGCGGGCAGATCCTCAACAATCAGCCAGCGCGCGGCCTGCGGTTCGTGTTCTTTACGCTGCTGCTTGGCTGGATTACGTATCATCTCACAACGCCAGGGCACTCATTTCTGGCACGTTATGCCGGTGGATTGTTCGTGTATTCCTTATCGGTGCTCGATGCCTACAAGTGGGCACGCGTGCGCTGGGAAGTCATCAAGCTCCAGAACTCCAACAAGCCATGATCACCGGTTTCGCCGCTGCACTGCACAGCTTTCCTCCCAGGAAAGTAAGTTGATTCATGCTTGACAAGCATTTTGTGTCGGTTGATGCTTGGTATGAGTAAAAATATGCTGGGCATGCGGTTCAGCGGCTGACCATCGGCGTCGTCCAGGGAGCGGCAATCAAGGCGTTGATAAACACAACCATAAGGGGGGCGCGATATGAACGAACTTCCGTCCGCATTGAACGTTCTCTTCACTGAGTTCTACTACTGGATCACGATCGTCATCATGTTCTTGATCCACATTGGCTTCTGCACCTACGAGGTCGGGTCGTCTCGGCGCAAAAACCATCTGCACACATTGATGAAGAACGTCATGGTCATACCGGTCGTGACGGTGACGTTTTTCCTGTTTGGGTGGTGGATCTACTTCGCGTACTCAAACGGGCCTGGAATCACCGGCGGGCTCGTCAAGGCACCGTACGCGGTACCGTGGGGCGAGCTGATGGGAGCCCACATGGGCGGCAAGCCGGCCACGGACGCGGTCAGCGCAACCGATACCGCGACCTGGGCGCGGCTGAACGGTGTGTTCTGGGGCGCGTTCCTGTTGTTCTCCTGGACCACCGCTTCAATCGTATCGGGCTCACTCATCGAGCGCGTTCGCTCTGGCGCATTCTGGATCATGGCCGCGGCAGTGGGATCGGTGCTCTGGATCCTGGATGCCTCCTGGGGCTGGCATCCGGCCGGGTGGATGGTCGCGAAGCTCGGTTACCACGATGCCTACGCTTCGGGTGTCGTGCATGCGATCGCCGGCGGCTTTGCGCTCGCCGTACTGATTGTGTTGGGACCGCGGATCGGCAAATTCCGGCCGGACGGCACACCGCGCAGCATCAATCCGCACAACCCCTGGCTGGTCAGCATCGGCTTGTTCCTGATCTACACCGGCTTCTGGGGGTTCTACGCAGCGTGCAACATCCCGATCTGGGATGTCCAGGCGGGAGATGAGGTCTTCTACTCGGCGACCAACATTTACCTGGCGCCCACCACACTCTCCGCCATCACTTTCAACTTCATCATGTCGCTGTCAGGGGGGCTGATGGCCGGGTATCTCGTGTCCCGCGGCGATCCGTTCTGGACCTTCTCCTGCGGCCTGGCCGGAATTATTGCCGCCTCGGCGGGCAACGACCTGTATCACCCGATCCAGGCCCTGCTCATTGGTGCGGTGGTTCCGGTCATCGGCTACAAGATGCACTACTGGGTCGAGCGAACCTTCAAGATTGACGATGCGGTGGGCGCCGTGGCCGTCCATGGTTATTGCGGCTTCCTCGGCGTTGTAGTCGCAGGCTTCATGCTTTGGGGCTACCCCTCCTCGCCGACCGAGGGCTTCGCGGCGACCACACCGTGGGGCAACTTCATCGGCGCCTGCATCATGTTCTTCGTGCTCGGTTTCATCCCTGGCTGGATCGTAGCCAAGATCCTGAACGCCTTCGGGCTGCTGAGGGTTCCGCGCGAGGTGGAGATTGCAGGGCTCGACATCGCCACCGAGATCCAGGCGGAGCTGGATGCAACGGATGTCAGCAAATCCGTCCGGGAAGCGGCTCGAGCGGCAGGTCTGGCCGCGTAACATATCTAACCGACACCTTTGGAGGGTTAAGCAATGACAACCGGCATGGTAACAACCTGGGGCGGGACAGTTACTGACATCGGTCCGATATATCCGTTTGTCGGCTCCGAGTTTTTACTGACCATCCTGCTGCTCGTCTTCTGGGTTGGTTGGCATATCCTTCAGATAAGGGGCGAGGGGCGGGAGCACGAACGCGACAGGGCCGATATTGTCGCCAACAGAGACCTGGCCCAACGGATGATAGACCGCGACGGCGGTTAGCGTTCTCCGCACGGGTCCACTGATGTCTCGTCTGGCCCTGCCAACGCCGGGTCGCTGGCAGGGCCGCATTTCGCCCGGTCGAGAAGTACGCGTAGTACGCCGAGCGCGCTTCCCGTGCGCTGGCTGCCATTGCGCCCGTTGCGGCCGTTAGACTGCCACCTTCCTGTACCAGCCTCGAAATCGCGATCGGACGATCCGGCTGTTCGCTCCGGAAACAGTGGCATTCAGTATGGGCGCCGGATCCCCTGAGAGCGGCGCCAGCCCGGAACGCACCAAATGCCGGCGGTTCTCGGCCTAGCCAAGCTTTTTCGCCGAAGCATCGCGCTGGCGGGTCCGAACGTACTCAATCTTTCCGCTTCCGTTCGTGGCGCCGCATCACTGTTTTGATGCACAATAACTACCCGTTTCGCTTTGGCCCGCACGGGCGCCGGAAACAATAACCAGACCACGAGAGGACCTATGGGAGGCCTGCAATGAAACTTGTCACTGCAATCATCAAACCCTTCAAGCTCGATGATGTGAGGGAGGCTTTGTCTGAAATAGGGGTGCAGGGGATGACGGCGACCGAGGTCAAAGGCTTCGGACGGCAGAAAGGCCATACCGAGCTGTATCGCGGCGCGGAGTACGTGGTCGACTTTCTGCCGAAGATCAAAGTCGAGGTAGCCGTTGCGGACGAGCGGCTGGACGATGTCATGGAAGCTATCCGCAACGCCGCCAATACGGGCTCGATCGGCGATGGCAAGATATTCGTGATGGATCTGGATCAGGTCGTGCGCATCCGCACTGCCGAGACGGGCAATGCGGCGTTGTAGTACGTAACGGTCAAAAGCGACCGGAATCGCGACACACGGCACGACAACATAAGAGAGACCGGGGGGGGAATATGAGACAGCTGACGAGAGCGGCTGGCATGTGGCCGCTGCTATGCGTGGCGCCACTGGCGATGGCGCAGGAGACGCCAACCATCGACACAGGAGATACGGCGTGGCTGTTGACCGCGACGGCACTGGTCCTGTTCATGACCATTCCGGGTCTCGCGCTGTTCTACAGCGGACTCGTGCGTGCGAAGAATTCGCTGTCGGTGTTGATGCAGTGCTTCGCGATCACATGCGTGGTCTCCGTGCTGTGGGTGGTGTTTACTTACGGTTTCGCTTTCGGTAACGGTGGCTCCATCAACTCTTACCTTGGTGGCGGCAAGTTCTTCCTCAAAGGGGTTGAGCGCGGCTCGGTCAGTGGCTCCATCCCCGAGACGGTCTTTCTGATGTTCCAGTTGACCTTCGCCATCATCACTCCCGCGCTGATCGTAGGCGCCTTCGCCGAGCGCGTGCCCTTCAGGACCATGCTGCTGTTTTCCATTCTGTGGTCGGCGGTTGTGTACGCGCCAATTTGTCACTGGGTATGGGGCGGCGGCTGGCTGCAGCAGCGGGGCTTGCTGGATTTTGCCGGCGGCACTGTCGTGCATATCAACGCCGGGGTGGCCGCATTGGTCGCGGCGCTGGTAATCGGCAGCCGCCGCGGCTTCCCGCAGACGGCGATGCCGCCGCACAACATGGCGCTCACCGTTGCTGGTGCCGCCATGCTGTGGGTGGGCTGGTTTGGCTTCAATGCGGGCAGTGCGGTGGCCGCAAACGGCAGCGCCGGCATGGCGATGCTGGTCACTCACATATCCGCAGCAGCCGGGTCCCTGGCATGGATGGTGTGCGAATGGATCAGGTACGGCAAGCCGAGTGTGCTCGGAATCGTGACCGGCATGGTGGCCGGCCTTGGCACGATCACGCCGGCCTCCGGCTTCGTGGGGCCTGCTGGTGCGCTGATCATCGGCATTGTCGCCGGTGCGGGCTGCTTCGGTGCCACGCAGTACATGAAGCGGGTACTCCGGGTCGACGATTCGCTTGATGTGTTCCCGGTTCATGGTGTGGGTGGCGCCATCGGAACGCTGCTGACCGGAGTATTTGTTGACCGGGCGCTGGGCGGCGCAGGCCTGAGTGAGGGCGTCAGCATCGTGTCCCAGGTAGGGGTGCAGGCTTTGGGAGTCATTGCGACCGTGCTCTGGTGCGCGGTGTGGACCTTCGTGCTGCTCAAGGCCCTCGATGCGACGGTCGGATTGCGGGTGTCGGCGGAGAAGGAGACGGAAGGACTCGATCTCGCCGAGCACGGCGAGCGCGGCTACATACTCTGAGCGCCGCGCTGCGACGAACGCTGAAGGCTGCTAGGGAAGCTCTGAATAAGCCCATCCTGGACTTCTCAGAGCACGCAAAGCAAAAAGCGTGGTTTTTGCTTTGCTACAACTTCAACGGCTTGCCGCCGTCGAAGATGGCGGCACATCCCTGTGCCGCAGGAACCTCTGACTTAATCAGAGGTTCCCTAGAGCCTCTTATGCGTACCGTCGCAGAACGGCGATCCGGCGGTGTGCTT
>JBQTIC010000014.1:0-16200 GCA_052388435.1 Chromatiales bacterium
GTGGCCGGACCTTGCGTGTGGCAACGGCGGTAACTGGGTCATCCGGCCAGTAGTGCTTCGGATAGCGGCCCTTCAGGTCTTTGCGGACATCGTGATAGCCCTTGGACCAGAAGCTCGCGAGATCGCGTGTCACCTGCACCGGCCGGCCGGCGGGTGACAGCGCCTGTATGATCACCGGTATCCGTCCACCCGCGATGCGCGGCGTCTCGCGCAGGCCGAACAGCTCCTGCAGGCGGGCCGCCAGCACGGGTCCATCCGCGTGCGTGTAATCGAGCGCGATGCGCGAGCCGCTTGGTACGGCGAGATGCGTCGGCGCCCATTCGTCCAGCCGCTGCTGCTGGGCCCGTGTAAGTAGCGCGCGCAAAGCGGCGCGAAGATCGAGGCGCGCCAGATGCTCCCGGCGCGTGATGCCGGCCAGCCAGGGCGCGAGCCATGACTCCAGGCTGGCGAGCAAATGAGCATCAGCCACGTCAGGCCAGTCCCCGCCGTTCAGGCGGCGCAGGAACAGCACGCGCGCCCGCCAGGCGCGCGTCTCGCGGTCCCACGGCAGCGCGCTCAGACCAAGAGCGCGCACGCCTTCCAGCATGGCGTTCACGGCAAGTTGCGGGTCAATATCTTCCAGAGCCGCGGCATGGATGAGGATCCTGTCGAGGCGCTCTTCCCGGCGCGCGGCGACGGCCTCCGCGCGGCTGTCCCACGCTACCGTCTCCACAACTCGGATCCGATCCCGGAACGCGTGTTCGATCTGCCCTCGGGTGACGGGCGCGGCGAGATAAATGCGCGCCTCGCGCTCAGCCGCATCGAGATCCGCGACCCCGAGGAACTCTTCACGCGCCAATGGCTCGCCCTCAGTGAGGAACGCGCCACGTCCGTTGCTGAGCTGATAGCGTCCTGTCAGCTCCGCACGCGATCGAGCGACGCGATCGGGATAGGCCAGCGCTAGCAGCAGCCCCGTGTTCTCAAGCTCATCCGCATGCACGAGGGCCGTCATTCCGGTCGGGACACTGGAGTCCGGTAGCCCGGGACGGCTCGTCTTTGCAACTTCTTTGTTTGAGCAATCCATGCTCTGAATGACGGCGCTCTCAGGTTCCGCGGCAAGTTGGGTGCGCCAGCTCCCGGCGAGCTTGCGCACGCGCTCTACGGCGCCGCGGTCAACTACCGCATCCGTCGGCAAGTGATCTCGGATGCCCCGAACCACTTCCAGGCGCAGCCGCACGTCCGCCGCGCGTGCAGTGGTGGAGAATTTCAGCACGTCGCGCTCGCTCAGCAGTGCCGCCACCTCGCTTGCCAGCCGCTGTAGTCCCAGCGCCTGCGCTTTGATGAGCATGTGCGCGAGTCGCGGATGGACGCCAGGCTGGGCTATCACGCGGCCCTGCGCGCTGATCCGGCCCGCCGCATCGAGGGCGCCAAGTGAACTCAACAGATCGCGTGCCTGGGCAAAGGCCGCAGCCGGTGGCGGTGTCAGCCAGCGCAGCCGGTCGGGGTCGGCAACACCCCAGTTCGCAAGTTCAAGCGCCAGTGGACAGAGGTCTGCTTCGAATATCTGCGGTGGCGTGAATGGCGCCAGCGTTCTGCCAGCTTCCTGCGCCCACAGCCGATAGCAGACTCCGGGTCCCAGCCGGCCGGCGCGGCCCCGGCGCTGATCCGCCGCGTCGCGCGAGACCTTCGTCGTCACCAATTGCGTCATCCCGCTGCGGGGATCAAACTTTGCGCGCCGGGCGAGACCGCTATCGACGACGATGCGTACGCCTTCGATGGTGAGACTGGTCTGTGCGATCGACGTGGCAAGCACTACTTTGCGGTGGCCCGGCTCACTCGGTGCAATCGCTAGCTTCTGCTCAGCCTTGGGCAGGTCGCCATAGAGCGGCCAGGATCCTCACTTCCGCGCCCACGTTCTGCTCTTCGAGCAAACGCTGCACGCGCCGGATCTCACCCGCGCCCGGAAGAAAGACAAGCGCATCACCGTCTCCCTCGCGCAGAGCACGCACGACTGCCGCGACGATTGAGCGCTCGATGCGTGCGGTCGTCGCGCGCGGCATGTAGCGCGTATCCACAGGAAAGCTCTGGCCCTCGGCGCGGATGATCGGTGCATCGCCCAGCCATTCGGCGATCGACTGTGCGTCGAGCGTAGCGGACATGACGAGGATGCGCAGGTCCTCGCGCACCTGCGCCTGCGCCTCCAGGCAGAGCGCGAGACCGAGATCCGCGTGCAGGCTGCGCTCGTGGAACTCATCGAAGATGACACAGCCGACGCCTTCGAGCGTGGGGTCGCCCTGTAGCATGCGCGTGAGCACGCCCTCGGTGACAACCTCGATACGCGTCGCGACGCTCAAGCGGCTTTCAAGGCGCATCCGGTAACCGACGCGCTGACCCGCCGCTTCACCGAGCAGGTGCGCCATCCAGTAAGCGACCGATCGCGCCGCAAGCCGCGGCTCCAGCATCACGATGCGCCGCTCTGCCAGCCAGCGCTCATGCAGCAGTGCGAGCGGCAGCACAGTGCTCTTGCCGGCACCCGGCGGCGCCTGCACCACGGCGCGGCGGCCGCGCGCCAGCGCCGCCCGCACCTCGGGCAGCACCGCCTCAATCGGCAGGGGCTCTGAGGTCGCGCGTGCTGACACTATGAAGCAACCATACCCATGCAAGGCTGCACAGTCTAAGACCCCGATGGAGCGTTGTGCGAGCACGCTCCGCAGGTCCGCCCGTCGCATCATCGCGCCCGGATGGCGCCGAAACCATCCAGGCTGCGGGCGACCTCATCCTCCGTCACATCGGTCCAGTTCTCATACGCGCTCGCCACCGCGAAGGTGTAGCCGCCGCGCAGGTTGGCGCAGTAAACGGCACTGACCTCATGGGCGATGGCGTACACCGCCTGCGTGTGCCCCGTGGGCGTGGCAATCATGATGTCGCCTGCGCCGAGCCGTCGCAGAGCCCGGATGGCCGCGCGCAGCGTGGAGCCGCCGGCAACGCCGTCGTCGACAACGATAGCCGCTCGCTGCGCGAGGGCGGGAAAAGGTCGGTCTCCCCGGAAGCGCTGGACGCGCCGCTGCACCTTCGTCCTTGCAGCCTCGGAGGCCTCGGCCACCATTTGCTTGTTCAGACGGTAGTAGCGCGCCATGTCCTCGTTGATCCATTCGGTACCGTCGAAGGCGACGGCGCCGAAACCCGACTCCGTATTCCACGGAAGCAGGAGCTTGCTGACGGGCAGAACATCGAGCGCCAGATACAGACGCCGTGCAATCTCGGCGGCGACGGGCACGCCGCCAGCGGGTATGCCGAGCACGAAAGCGTCGGTGTTGTCGCGAGCCTCGAGCATGCTGGCCAGGATCTCTCCGGCATGTGCCCGATCACGAAACACGGGCGCCCGATCGCGCAACGCTGGCAGGTCATGGACGACGGTCGAGGTCACCAGATACAGATCTATTCAGGCTTGCATGAGCAGTGCAACAACTTGTTCCAGATCGAAAATCCTCCCTCGCCCCCCTTTGGAACAGGGGCCGGATTTCGTGCCGACGGCCACCGACGCGACAGTTACGCACCGATTGCGCAAGGGTCAAAAAGAGACTTCGTTATGAGCGGGGGAGCGCTCGAAGGACCTGCGTTCATCCTCCAGTCCCAGCAGCGACATGAGGGTGCAGCCACGGAAGATATGTCCAAACATCTGGAGCGCGGTGCGCAGCACGTACCAGGGGCTGTAGGCGAAGGCGGCCGGCATGTGGCGAAGCTCATCCATCGGTCCGCGCGCCAGCGCAGAAACTCGATCTCCTCGGCGGCGAGATGTTCGCTCCGCACCACGGCGGTCGTGCCGTCGTAGTCTTCCATCTGCTCGTTGATGATGAGTCCGCGATCGCGGAACTCCCTGGTCATGGGCGTGCGCGGATAGGGCGTCGGGTGCTGAATGTACGGCCAGTCGACATAGTGCCACGCGAAGTCAAGATTGATCTCTATGGATTCGCGCGTGTCGTCCGGATTGCCGATAATCAAGCCGCCAACGACATGCATCTTGTGCCGATGCAGGCATTCGATCGCCTTGATCGTCGCATTGCCGGCCTTCTGTCCGGATTCTCGCCGGGTGTTCTTGGTGCTGGCGCGAAGGAACCTGAGATCTCCCTCCAGCACATTCTCGATCCCCAGGAAGACATAGCGGAACCCCGCGCGGCGCATCAGCGGCGCAAGCGTCTCGCCGTGGTTGGCAATGGCTGAAGTCATCGCCTGCACGGTAGGCGCTGTCGTTCAGGCCGGCATCGATAATTGCCTGGCAGAGCGCCTCGAAGCGGCGCACATTCCCATTGGGCATGCGGATGCCGATGGGAGGCATGTGCTCGAATGAGTCCGGCATGGACAGGAGCAGGATGTTCATGCGTCGCTCCAGATTTCCAGAGAGTATAGTCCGCTGCTGCGCCGGCCGCAGATCTCGGAGATTCAGCCAGCGCTTGCAGTTAGAATGCGGGCTCCCTGTCGTGCCGCGACGCCTCAAGCCAGGACCGTCTCGCGCGCATTCACAAGAAACTCAAGATGATCACCGCTCTCTACCGCTGGACAGACCGCAACATCCTCGAACTCGGTCGCGAGATGCGGCTGTCCTATCTGCCGCCGCTCATGGTCTACATGGCGGCGGGTATCTCGGGCCTCACCGGCATCGTCGGCACCTTCTTCGTCAAGGATTACCTCGGTCTCTCCGCCGCCTTCCTGGCCGCGCTCGGGTTCTGGGCCGGCATCCCCTGGGCGCTCAAGATGCCGCTCGGGCATCTCGTCGATCTCATCTGGCGCTGGAAGAGCCTGCTGGTCTATCTCGGCGCCAGCCTCATCGCCGCGAGCCTGCTCATCATGGTGTTCCTCATCGGCGACCGCGAAGCCATGACTGCCATCATGCCAGCGGAGGCCTGGTTCGTGCTGAGCGCGCTGCTGGCGCCGATCGGCTATGTGGTCCAGGATGCCGTGGCCGACGCCATGACCGTCGAGGCGGTGCCGCGCGTTGATGCGAAGGGCCAACCCCTCGCGCCCGCCACCATCAAGCTCATGCATACCACTATGCAGACCCTCGGGCGCGTCGCCATCATCGGCGGTAGCGTCCTGGTCGCGGCCATCAACCTGTATCTGTTCACGGGTGTCGAGAAGCTCCCGGAGACGGAGGTCGCGCGCATTTACCGCGACGTCTACCTCATGGCTCTGGCGATCCCCGCTGTCTCGGTGCTGGGCGTAATCAGCGCCTCCCTCATCAAGGCGCGCGATCGGCGCCGCCTGATGCGGGCGGGCAAGAGCCGCGCCGAGGTGGGCGCCCTGCTCCTGGAGCACGTCGACCCCACCCCACCCAACTGGTGGATACTCGGCGGCAGCCTGCTGTTCGTGGTCTTCACGCTCACAGTGGGCCTGGGCAAGCTGGCGTACAATGAGGAGATCGTCTTCTCGGGTTCACTCGCTATCGTCGCCTTCCTCGTCGTGCGCCTCACCCGTGAGCTTAGCCCCGAGGCGCGCGCGACGCTCATCGGCACCGCAATCGTCGTCTTCATCTTCCGCGCCACGCCCGGCCCCGGCTCCGGCGTCACCTGGTGGATGATCGACGAGCTGAAGTTCGACCAGCACTTCCTCTCGATACTGTCCTTGATCTCGAGCGCGCTCACGCTGGTTGGGATGTTCATCTTCCGCCGTTTCATGGCGGAGCGCTCGATCGCGTATGTAATCGGCTTTCTGACCCTGGTTGGCTTTGTCCTGTCGCTGCCCATCCTCGGCATGTACCACGGCCTGCACGAATGGACCGCGGCACGCACCGGCGGCGTCGTTGACGCACGCTTCATCGTGCTGGTGGACACGGCGCTCGAGTCGCCGCTCGGGCAGATCGCGATGATCCCGATGCTCGCCTGGATCGCGAACTGCGCGCCCGCCAACCTCAAAGCGACTTACTTTGCAGTCATGGCCTCATTCACCAACCTCGCGCTGTCGCTCAGCCAGCTCGGCACTAAGTACCTCAATCAAATCTTCATCGTTACGCGCGAGGTCCGCGACCAGGCAACCGGCGCCTTGCAGACACCAGCCGACTACAGCCAGCTTGGGCCGCTGCTCGCCGTGCAGATCCTGCTCGGCCTTGCGCTCCCGTTCGGCGCCATCCTCTTCGCCCGCATGACGAGGTTCCGCAGCGCATAGCTCACCTGCGATGCTTCTTGAACCTCGCGTGACTGCTGGAGCAGCAGTACCGTCATTGCGGCCGGGCACGCCGTTGCGGGCGCGAGCCGGAATCCAGTACGCAAGTCGAGGTACAAGCCGGGAATCATCGCGACGCGGCCGACTCAAATTCAGAAAGGCAAACCATCTGCGGAGGTGAATTCATGCTGGATGCGATCAAGGCATTCTTCGAGGAACACATCGCGCCGAGCAGCCGCGACTCGCAGCAGGACGAGGAGCACCGGCTGCGCCTGGCTGTCGCGGCCCTGCTCGCCGAGGTGGTGCGCATGGACGAGAACATCGCCGAGGACGAGCGGGCGCAGGTCCTGAAGTCGATTGCCCAGAAGTTCGCGCTCGACGCGGGGAAAGCGAAAGAACTGCTGTCACTGGCGGAGGCCGAGGCGCATGAGGCCACGGACCTCTACCAGTTCACCTCCCAGATCAACCGTGCCTACAGCCCCGAGCAGAAGGTAAGGCTCATTGAGCACATGTGGCGGGTGGCCTACGCTGACGGCACCTTGCACAAGTACGAGGACCACCTCATCCGCAAGGTCGCGGAGCTCATCTACGTGCCCCACAAGGAGTTCATCGCCGCCAAGCTCCGCGTCCAGCCGGATGTCTGAGGAATCCCCTCTCCCTTGAGGGAGAGGCCAGGGTGAGGGTGAAGGCGCCACCAGTGCGCAAGTGCTTCGTCTTGCGCCGTCTAATGCCACAGAAACGAAAGCGGCGGCAGGAAGTAAGCCGCCGCACCGACGCTACATAAACGATCCGCTGGCCGCTCAGCGTCAACAGCTTCGGCGGAGCATAGTGAAGCCCAACGCTCTCCCTACCGAGGAGCGGTCAAGCGCTCAGTTATCCTCGCCGCTGAAAACACCCAGCAGGTGCAGGAGGCTCGTGAACAGGTTGTAGATCGACACGTACAGGCCCACGGTCGCCATGATGTAGTTGGTCTCACCGCCATGGACGATGGCGCTGGTCTGCCAGAGGATCACGCCGGCCATCAGCGCCACGAACATGGCGGACACCGCCAGCATCAGCCCCGGTATCGTAAACAAGATGGCCCCGAGCCCGGCGAGAAACGCCACCAGCACCCCCGCGAACAGGAAGCCGCCCATGTAGCTGAAGTCCTTCTGCGTTCTGAGCGCATAGACCGACAGACCGATGAACACCGCCCCGGTGCCGCCCATCGCCAGCATCACCAGTTGCGTGCCGTTACCGAGTGCGGACACGTAGACGTTGAGTATGGGCCCCAAGGTCAGTCCCATGAAGCCGGTGAGGGCGAACACCGACAGCAGCCCCCAGGCACTGTTGCGCAGAGCATGCGTAAGGAACAGCAACCCGAAGTAGCCGATGAGCGTCGGGATGACGCCGAGATACGGCATATTGAACATCATCGCCGCGCCCGCCATCGCCGCGCTGAACAGCAGCGTCAGCGCAAGCAGCAGGTATGTGTTGCGCAAAACGCGATTAGTGGTCAGTACTGACGGTGCAGGGATCGCCACTGAACGTATGTTGTTGGCCATTGCTGAATGCCTCCTTCCAGAATCACACTGTGCCGGGAATAGTACGCTATCGGCTGCTTCAGATTATGACACTGCGACGCCGACTTTGTTAGCCACCCACCGACCGAGTGGCTCCCTAGCTCTGACTCACCTTCGCGCGTCCCCCTGTCGTCATTCCCGCGTAGGCGGGAATCTAGTAAGAAAAACATCCGTGCCCTGCGGGTGCGGATGATAAGCCGCCTTCCCTGGCTCGAGCGGGTGCCAAACCAGGCCATGCCAGCCCAGCCGGCTCACGGTCTATACTCTCTCGCGGGAGGTCACTTTACGGAATTAAAGAGGGGACCATGCCTCTTGGGGAGGAACAAGCCCGGAAAGTCATTGACGACCTGCTGACGCAGGCCGGCTGGCACGTCTGCGACGTGGCTCAGGCCAACATCCATGCTTACCGCGGCGTGGCGATTCGTGAATTCCCGCTGCCCGGCCATGGCTTTGCGGACTATCTGTTCTATGTTGACGGTCGCGCAGCCGGGGTCATCGAAGCCAAGCAGGCAGGGACGACGCTCAGCGGCGTCGAAACTCAGTCCGACAAATACACCCGCGGACTCCCGCCGGGTCTGCCGGCCTGGTATAACCCGCTGCCCTTCGCTTACCAGTCCACGGGAATAGAGACGCGCTTTACCAATGGTTTGGACCCCGCCCCCCGATCGCGAACGGTTTTCGCCTTCCACCGGCCGGACACTCTTCTGCAATGGCTTAAGGAGGCGGAGGGCTTTCGCCAGATTGCTGCCGCGCAAGGCGATCAAGAACGTCTTCCCAGGGCTGCCGAAGCGTCTTCCGCCGACTACCTGAATCGCGGCGCGACCTTTCTGGGGCGCATGCGCCACATTCCCCCGCTCATCAACACACTGTGGCCGCCGAAGCCGAAGGCCATCGAAAACATCGAGCGTTCGCTGCGCGAGAATCGTCCGCGGGCGCTGGTGCAGATGGCTACCGGCTCTGGCAAGACTTTGCTGGCGATTGTCCTTGCCTACCGTCTCATCAAGTTCGCTGGCGCGCGCCGAGTGCTCTTCCTCGTGGACCGGGGCAATCTCGGTCGGCAGACGAAGAAAGAATTCGACCAATACATCTCGCCATACAACAACTTCACGTTCAGCCAGGAATACATCGTCCAGCATCTCACCTCCAACAATCTGGACACCACTTCGCGTGTGGTCATCAGCACCATCCAGCGCATGTACTCGATGCTGAAGGGCCGCGAGTTGAGCGAAGAGGATGACGAGATATCCGCGAGCGGTATCGACAGCCTGTTCAAGACCGCCGAGCCCATCGACTACAACCCCGCCATCCCGATCGAGACCTTTGACATCATCGTCACCGACGAAGCGCACCGCAGCATCTACAACCTGTGGCGCCAGGTGCTGGAGTACTTCGATGCGTACCTCATCGGCCTCACCGCTACGCCCAGCAAGCAGACCTTCGGCTTCTTCAACCAGAACCTGGTGATGGAGTACGGCCACGAGCAGGCGGTGGCCGACGGCGTCAACGTCAACTACGACGTCTACCTCATCCGCACGCAGGTGAGCGAACAAGGCGGTAAGGTCGAATCCGGCTACTACGTGGACCTGCGCGACAAGCTCACCCGGAGGGTGCGCTGGGAACAACTGGACGAAGAGTTCGCCTACGACCCCGAGCAGCTCGACCGCGACGTGGTAGCGGTGGATCAGATCCGCACGCTCATCCGCACCTTCCGTGACAAACTCTTCACCGAGATCTTCCCCGGTCGCACCGAGGTGCCCAAGACGCTGATCTTCGCCAAGGACGACAGCCACGCCGAAGACATCGTGAAGATCGTGCGCGAGGAGTTCGCCAAGGGTAACGAGTTCGCGCAGAAGATCACCTACCGCACCACGGGCGAGACGCCCGAGCGTCTCATCGCCGCGTTCCGCAATAGCTACCACCCGCGCATCGCCGTCACCGTCGACATGATCGCCACCGGCACCGACATCAAGCCGCTGGAGATCGTGATGTTCATGCGCGCAGTGAAGAGCCGCACTTTCTTCGAGCAGATGAAAGGCCGTGGTGTGCGCGTTATCTCGCCGGAAGATCTGAAGGGCGTCACGCCGGACGCCAAGGCCAAGGACCATTTTGTCATCGTCGACTGCGTGGGTGTGTGCGAGCAGGACATGACCGACTCGCGCCCGATGGATCAGAAGAAGTCTGTGCCACTGGACAAGCTGCTACAGGCCGTCGCACTCGGCAACACCGAGCCCGAGGTGCTTTCCTCAGTCGCGGCCCGTCTCGCGCGACTCGAAAAGGGCCTGCCGGAAGCAGACAAAGCGAAGATCGCGCAAGCCAGCGGTGGCTTCACGCTGAAAGACCTCGCTCGCCGCATCGTTGACACGCTCAACCCCGATCTTTCCCCTCCTTCCGAAGGAGGGGTGCCGGCGGAGCCGGCGGGGTGGTTCGAGCAAGTGCGCGCCGACGCAGTGAAGCCGCTCTACGACCCCAAGCTGCGCGAGCTAATCCTCACGCTCAAGCAGCAGAACGAGCAAGTCATCGACAACGTCACACAGGACGAGCTGATCGACGCCGGCTTCTCCGAAGCCGCGCGCGAGCGCGCCAAGCGACTCGTGACCAACTTCGAGCAGTTCATCCAGCAGCACAAAGACGAAATCACCGCGCTCCAGATCCTCTACAACTTGCCTGCGCGTGCAACCAGCACGCAGGCAGGCCGCCGACTCACCTACGAGCACATCAAGCAACTTGCCGACGCGCTGCAAGCGCCGCCGCACCTGATGTCCGAATCCGCCCTCTGGCAGGCCTACGCCGCGTTGGACAAGAGCAAAGTCAAAGGCACGAGCACCAAGCGCATCCTCACCGATCTCGTGTCGCTGGTGCGCTATGCCATGCACCAGGAGAACGAACTCGTCCCGTATCCCGAGCGCGTCATGGCCAACTTCCGCGCGTGGATGGCGCAGCAAGAAAACCTTCCCCCTCTCCCCGCGGGCAGGGAGAGGGTTGGGGTGAGGGGCAGATTCACCAACGAGCAGCGCTGGTGGCTGGAGAAGATGGCCGAGCACATCGCCTCGAACCTCGGCCTGGAGGCCGAGGACTTCGAGTTGCCGCCTTTCACGCAGCGCGGCGGGCTGGGTAAGGTGCATCAACTCTTTGGCGCTGAGCTGCCAAGAGTGATTGAGGCGATGAACAAGGAGCTGGCCGCGTGAGCCCAGTGCCAGAAGAGGCGCCGCAAAAGTTGCCGGCGGATTGGCACTGGACCACGATGGGTGAAATCGCCGACGTGGTCGGTGGCGGGACGCCGCGTACCAACGACCCGACGAACTATGAGGGCGGCGACATCCCTTGGGTCACTCCCGCGGACTTGTCCGGGTACGCCGAGAAGTACATCTCCCACGGAGCCCGCTTCATCACGCGCAAGGGCCACGAATCATCCTCAGCTCGACTACTCCCAGCGGGAGCCGTCCTCTTCACGTCTCGGGCACCGATTGGATACGTCGCCATTGCTCGAAATCCGGTTGCGACCAATCAGGGCTTCAAGAGCTTTGTCCTTAATGATGGCGTTCTACCAGAGTATGTCTACTGGTGGCTGAAGGGATCGAAGCAGCGCGCCGAAGCGCTTGCGAGTGGCACTACGTTTCTGGAGCTGTCCGGGGCGAACGCCAAAAAGATTCCCATTCCGATCGCGCCGCTGGAGCAGCAGCGCCAGATCGTCGCCGAAATCGAAAAGCAGTTCTCCCGCCTCGACGAAGCCGTCGCCAACCTCAAGCGCGTCAAGGCCCACCTCAAGCAATACCAGGCGGCCGTCCTTAAAGCCGCCGTCGAAGGCCGCCTCGTCCCGACCGAAGCCGAACTCGCCCGCCGCCTGCTTGCGCGCGGCGCGCAGGCAAGCGAAGGCCGCAGCTTGCCTACGTCGCGCCCGGGTGTGTACTTCGTGTATGCGATCAAGTGCCACGACGACAGCATCTACGTCGGGCACACAGACAATCTCGCGCGCCGCTGGGAAGAACACTTGGCGGGACAGGCGGCGGACTGGACCCGGCAGCATAAGCCAATTCAAATCGTTCACTACGAGGAATACTCGTCCCGCCAAGAGGCCTCAGACCGTGAGAAG
Source organism: Chromatiales bacterium (assembly GCA_052388435.1). GTDB lineage: Bacteria > Pseudomonadota > Gammaproteobacteria > JAJPIJ01 > JAJPIJ01 > JBQTIC01. Next base: position 11,788 of record JBQTIC010000014.1, read on the forward strand.
TGGCTGAAGACGGGATACGGCCGCAAGTGGATCAAGCGCGAGATTGAGGCAGGAAGGGCGAGGCAGGTAGGCTATGAAACCGGCGCCCAACTCCTGCAACGCATCCTCGAAACCCGCCGCCAGCAGTGGCTTACCCGCGCCGACAAGGCAGGCGGGAAAGGCAAGGGCAAGTACAAAGAACCCGCCGCGCCAGACACAACCGACCTCCCCGAATTGCCGGAGGGGTGGGCGTGGGCGAGCTACGAACAGGTTGGTCGCTTGCAGCTTGGCCGACAACGCGCACCCAAGTACCACTCTGGCCCGAATGTGCGGCCCTATCTGCGTGTGCAGAACGTATTTGAGGATCGGATTGATCTCTCCGACGTGATGGAGATGGATTTCCCACCGCACGATTTTGAGAAGTACCAATTGGCACCGGGAGATTTGCTTCTCAATGAGGGGCAAAGCCCTGAGTTGCTAGGGCGCCCAGCTGTCTATCGCGGGGAACTACCTGGAGCGTGTTTTACAAACACTCTGATTCGATTCAGAGCAGTCGAGGGGCTCAGCGTCGAGTTTGCACTGCTCGTGAGTCGTCACAACATGCACGCAGGCCGCTTTGTTGATGAGGGCACAATTACAACAAACATTGCGCATCTAAGCGTTGGGAGACTCGCGGCAGTTGAATTCCCGTTGCCACCCTCCGCCGAACAACACCGAATAGTTACCGAACTCGACCGCCGCTTCTCTCTCGTCCGCGAAGTGGAGGCTCAGGTCGAAGCCAACCTGAAGCGCGCCGAACGTCTACGCCAGTCCATCCTCGAGCGAGCATTCAGCGGGCGACTTGTACGCGAGCCGGATCAAGTGCCTTCGGAAATTAACGTGGCATAAAGGTTACGGATATGGAATGTCAGCTGGCGCACGGCAGTGTGCGAAGAAACCATAACAATTACTTGTGTCGATATTGCGAGCATGACTTCAAGGGTTGAAGCATTCATAAATCCAGGCGTCTTGACTTGGGCCAGAGAGCGGCTTGGCCAAGACCTAGCCACGGCAGCGCGGCAACTAGCGGTCAAGGAAGACCGTCTGGCTGCTTGGGAAAGCGGCGAGCAACGACCAACAGTTAATCAACTATACAAGCTTGCCGAAAAATATGGACAGGCTCCCGCGGTGTTTTATCTGTTGGAACCACCTTCCGACGAGGCACTTCCGCACGACTTTCGTCACGTCTCAGAGGCGCCCAGCCAAGTGAACTCGGACCTTGTAAGAGAGATTCGACGTGTACAGCGTCTGCGCGTGGAGGCGCTCGATCTTCTGGAAGATCTTGAGGAGCGTACGCTCAGTTTTCACGTTTCGGCTGAGCTTGCCGATGATTCGGAAGAGGTCGCAGAGAGGCTGAGAAAAGTACTGGGAGTAGGACTAGAGGACCAGTTTCGCTGGAAAGACTCTGCAGTCGCCAGAAAAGTGTGGACAGATGCTATTGAGCAGCTTGGCATCCTCGTGTTTTCCGCAGAACGAATCAGCACTCACGTATTCCGCGGCGTCTCAATCAGCGGTGACGGCATACCGGCAATTCAATTGAACGGGCAGGATTCGGATGCCGGACGCGTGTTCACTCTAATGCACGAGCTTAGCCACATCGCGCTTCACAACGCGGGAATTTGTAATCCATTTGACCAGCCAGCTAAAGCGAAAACCTTGGATGCAAAGACGGAGTGGTTTTGTAACCGTGTTGCAGCGAGTCTCCTCATACCAAGGAAGAGTCTTCTGAAGGAGCCAGACGTAGCTCGCGCTACTCCAAGTACAGAGTGGCCAGACGATGTTCTTTCTCATTTGGCTCAGCGCTACTCAGTAAGCAGAGAAGCCATGCTCGTAAGACTATTGGAGTTAGGGAAAACAAATCAGGAGTACTACGACGCAAAGCGCCGCGATTTTCAACGTGAGTACGAAAGGTATCGAGCCCGGAAAGCAGAAAAGCCTGCGTTTGTCCCGTATAAGTATCGCGTTCTGAATCGTAACGGCCGTGCTTATACGAAGTTGGTACTTAGTGCGCTCCACGAGGATCTAATAACCACTGCCGATGTCGCTTCCCTCACCGGCGTTAACCTCAAACATATGGGTTCGGTCGAGGAGGAACTGTTCGGCAGGACGATAATTTTCGGGCATGGTGCTTGACAGCTTATTGCTTAGATACAAGCGCTCTGTTCGATGCGGGAATTAGATGGTATCCGCCGGACATATTTCCCTCGTTCTGGGATCGCCTCGACAAACTGATTGAAAGCGGGCGGCTAAAAATTCCCACCTTAGTTGCACGAGAAGCAACAAAAAAGACGCACACTGTCGCACAGTGGGTGAAAAGGAACATGCAAGATCACCCGGAAGCATTCGTAGAGCCAGATCACGACATTCAGGCTGCCCTTAGACAAATTTCCAACACATTTCCGGGATGGACTGCCAAGGGAAGAAATCAGGCAGACCCTTTTGTCGTAGCGACCGCTATGGCAAAGGGATGGTCAGTCGTTACGGGGGAGCATCCTTCGTCAAAGCTTCCATTTGCCAATCCGGCAAAACAACACAAGTTGAGAATTCCGAACGTGTGCCAGCAATTCAATGTGGACTGGATAGGCATACCGGATCTGATCAAGGAAGAGAAATGGACGTTTTAGCTGAACAACCAGTGTGTCGCGGCGCGTGCCACAAATTGCTGCCGCCTTGAATAGCATGAACAGGGTGGGTATCGTCCGAAAACTCTGGAACTACAGCACCGTCTTGCGCGACGCGGTTTCGAGGCTTCTTCCGAAGCTAGCGCGGACATTTGGCTGCCAGCACTTCAATGAGGTCGGCGCATTACCGGTGGCATCTGCATCGCGGTCGCATCCCCGCTGCGCTGGGCCCCTGCTCCACGCTTCGCGTCGCAAGGATTCGCTAACCGCTTGCGCGCAGCGCGCCGGCAAGTGGCAACTATCCTTCGGCTGGGCCCAGGATAGGCATAGAATAGTTGACGCCCTCACCCTGACCCTCTCCCGCAAGCGGGAGAGGGAAAGAAAGGGTGAGGGCCAACGAGCGTACTAAGGTGCCGTTCGCTGAGAACAGACTATGAAGACAGGTGGCCGATACGATGTCTCGGGTTTACCCGAAGCCCAATTTGAGCCTGGCTCGAACGAGCAAGTGCTCAAGAACCGTCTCGGCATCAAGTCGCCGAGGGAGATGAACGACACCGAGGCCCGCGCGCTGGAAAAGGCGATGGTGGGGCTCGTCGGCAAGTATGATGAGAGGCATCGGTTCACCACGGCGGACATCCGCGCGATTCACAAGAGCTGGCTCGGTGAGATTTACGAATGGGCCGGTGAATATCGGCAGGTGAACGTCTGTAAGGGTGACTTCCCGTTTGCCGCTGCCACCCGGGTTCCGGCGCTTATGGCGGAATTCGAAAAGGACGAGTTAGTGCGGCATACGCCGTGCTATTTCGAAGACCGGACAGATGTTGTCCGCGCTTTGGCAGAAACACATGTGGAACTGGTACTGATCCACCCGTTCCGCGAAGGGAATGGCCGGGTGGCGCGTACTCTTTCAATCCTGATGGCGCTGCAAGCAGGGTTGCCGTTGATGGATTTCAGTTTAATCGCCGATAAAGAGAAGCAAGAGTATTTCGCCGCAGTGCGGGCGGGGTTGGACAAGAACTACAAAACGATGGAGCGGCTATTCGCGGAGATTATCGACCGGAGCCTTGCGTCGTGGTGAGCGACTTGGCTTTGCCGCCTTCCTCCAGCATGCGGACGATTGATTTAACCGGGGCCCCCGTCTCGATGGCGGTGGAGCTGGCGACGCTCGTAATCAATGCCTTCCGGAACTTTTCCGGGTCGCGTAGATAGGGGTTGGTCTCGATGAGCGGCTTCTGCTTCATACACAAATTGTAGCAGAGGGTAGGCAAACCCAGCTACGTTGATTAACCCCGAGACTCATGCCGACCGCTGGATGGGAGCACCTCGGGCACGTAGCAGGCCCTACTTGCCACGGCGGGAAATATAACGCAGTGTCGGATTCGATGAACCCAGAAAGAATATGAACTCCACCATCGTCCAGAAGCCCTGGAACTACTGCAACGTCTTGCCTACCTGCCTCGCAGTGCTCGGCGTAGGCAAGCGCGACGCGGGTCAGAGGCTCAGTTGCAGGGCTGCCGAGGAAGCGAGCGATCGAGCTGATGTTGAGGTTTCCGCATGACCCGCCAGCATCCGCTCCGCGGTCGCATCCCCGCTGCGCTGAACCCTCGATCGGAAAGATGTGTCTCGCCAAACATAGCGGGTTGCAGCATGTAGCACATTAGGCTACATTCGTAGCCGAAATGAGAACACGAGAGCATGCCGATTTGGGGACCTTGTTTTTTGGCGTCTATCGTCGCCAGGTACTGAGCCTCCTTTTGCTGCATCCCGAAGAGTC
>JBQTIC010000015.1:0-7080 GCA_052388435.1 Chromatiales bacterium
CGCGATCTCGCGAGCTTCTGGTCCAAGGGCTATCACGATGTCCGCAAAGACCTGAAGGGCCGCTATCCGAAGCACTACTGGCCGGATGACCCAGTTACCGCCGTTGCCACACGCAAGGTCCGGCCACCGTCCTGAAAGACAGAACGTCGGCACCGGCCGTAGCGCAGGCAATGACGCTCAAGTTATCCTTGCCGAGGTCGATACCCTCGCGTAGCGGCGTTCGAGTTCACGGGGACCGAGATCAGAGAGGCAGACAATAGTGGCACGCCGCTCGCCGTAGTTGGGCGTCTACGCCCTTCGCCTGGATGGTTCCGCTCCCATGGCGGCCGCTACCGGCGTCTACTACATCGACCAGACAAGGAAAGAATTCGTGCCGACGGTGTCGGCCGTGCAGACCGGTACGCGCCTTAACTTCCCCAACATAGACAACATCCGCCACCACGTGTACTCCTTCCCCCTCGCCAGGACCTTTGACTTCAAGCTGTACTTGGGCACGCTCGCCAAACCTGTGATCTTCGACAAGCCCGGCACGGTCATCCCCGGCTGCAACATCCACGATCGCATGGTGGTCCAGGCGCCAATTGTAGACACGCCGTATATCGCGCTCATCGACCCGGCGCATCTGCCCGCGCGGCCCCTGAATTTACGGGCGGCGCTGCGCCACCGCTCGCTTCCAGTCCGCTCGGCATCGAGCGCACGCAACCGCCGCAGGAAGAGTAGTCGGGACCGTTAGGGCCATGCCGCGTTTCAGCAACTTGCGCCGACGCGTCGTCGTCTTCTTCGGCGCCCTGCTCTTCGGCATGACAGTCGTCGGCTTCGGCCTCACGCAGCTCGTCATCCTGCAGAAAGCCCAGGACAATATCCAGAGCGAGTTGCAGGTTGGCACCCGCGTGTTGCAGCACCAGCTCAAGCAACAGCAGACGCTGCTCGTGCAGACCGCGCGCGTCCTCGCCGCCGATTACGCTTTTCGCGAAGCCATCGCCACCCACGACGGGGATACCCTGGTGTCGGCGCTGGAAAACCACCGCGAACGCATCCAGGCCGACATCATGCTGATGATCGGGCTTGATCATGACATCCTTGCCGCCACGCCGCGCCACCCAGCAGAAGGCGCCAGCCCTTCCTTCCTGCAACTGGCCAGACCAGCAACGCGAGACACGCCCGAGGCCGCGATCACGTTCATGGACCGCCAGATCTACCAACTCGTGGTGGTGCCAGTGATGGCGCCAGTCTCAATCGGCTGGGTGGCCATGGGCTTCAGCATCGACGACTGGACCGCCCGCGATCTGGCTGTGCTCACCGGCCTCGAGGTGTCGTTCCTGGGCCGCAGCGGCAATCAACCCTGGAACGTGCCTGGCACTACTCTGGCCGAGCAACAGCGTTCGCAACTGATGACGAAGGCCTCGGGATGGACAGTCACGGCGGGACTGCACACGGATCATGACCACTATGTGGCGCTCGCCACGCCACTCGCAGGCACCCGCGACGGACACGGCGAGCAGGTGGTGGTGGTGCTCGAGAAGTCGCTGCGCGAGTCGCTCGCCCCCTTCAAAGGCATACGCGTGCTGCTCGCGACCATGGCGTTGGTTGGGGTCGTCGTCGCCATCGTCGGCACGCGGATGATCGCGCAACGCGAGGCGCATATCATCGATCTCGCCTATCGCGACCCGCTCACCGGGCTGTGGAACCGCGCCTTGTTCACGGACCGCCTCAGCATGGCGGTGCGGACCGAGGCACGCGCGGCGCGGCCTCTCAGCATCCTGTTGCTCGACCTTGATCGCTTCAAGCATATCAACGACACGCTGGGGCACCCGATCGGCGACAAGGTGCTGGTCTTGGTCAGCCAGCGGCTGCGCGCCGCCTTGCCACGCGAGTCCGATACGCTCGCACGGCTGGGCGGGGATGAGTTCGCGATCCTGCTGCCGACCGACGGTGTCGAGGGCGCCCAGCGTGTTGCCGCCCGCATCACCCGCGTGCTGGAGCAACCGCTGATCATCGATGAACAGCTCTTGGATATCTCCGCGAGTATCGGCATTGCCAGCTGCCCGGCGCACGGCACCGGAGTCGCCATCCTGATGAGCCAGGCCGACACCGCCATGTACGCCGCCAAGCACCAGCGCACCGGCTGGTGCGTGTACGAGCCAAGGCGCGATCAGGGGCACGATCGCGGCTCCGGTCGGCTGTCGCTGCTAAGCGAGCTGCGCCAGGCGGTGGAGCGCAACGAATTAACCCTGACGTTCCAGCCCAAACTCGACGTGGCGAATGGCCGCATCGCGGGAGTGGAGGCGCTGGTGCGCTGGTTCCATCCCAGCCGCGGCTTCGTGCCGCCCGACCAGTTCATCCCCTACGCCGAGCAGACCGGCTACATCCGCACCATCACCCACTGGGTGCTGCGCCAGGCCCTCCGCCTGCAAGCCGAATGGCGCCGCCGCGGAATCGACCTGCGCCTCGCGCTGAACCTCTCCGCTCGCGACCTGTTGCGCCACGACCTCGTCGAAGTGATGGCCAAGCTGCTGCGTGTTCACGCGGTTCCGCCGGCCTCCGTCATCCTCGAGGTCACCGAGAATGCGGTCATGGAGGACGCGACGCACGCACTGCGCGTGCTCGAGGATCTGCACGACATGGGCCTTGGCCTCGCCATCGATGATTACGGTACCGGCTACTCTTCACTCGCGTATCTCAAGCGGCTGCCGGTCGACGAGCTGAAGATCGATAAATCCTTCGTGATGCACCTTCAGCCCGACAGCGACGACGCGACCATCGTGCGCTCCACCGTGGAACTTGCGCACAACATGGGCCTCAAGGTGGTAGCCGAGGGCGTGGAGAGCGCTGCCACCTTGAGCTTGTTGCGCGCGTGGCATTGCGACTTTGCGCAGGGTTACCACATCAGCGAGCCACTGAGCACGGAGGCGCTGGAGCAGTGGCTCACCACCGCGAAGCCTTCTGCGCCGGACGGTGCCGCCTATACAGCGAAATCCCCTGACACCAGCCGCAGTGCAGGAATTGTTACGTTGTTAGCGCGTCCACCGATCCGCGGGGGATAGGCGATATGTGCATCGCACACACAGGCTCGAGGGTTGGTCACGCAGACGGCGGCCTCATCAACGTCCAGTTGAGTGCCGCTTCAGATTGAACTCCAGTCCCGCCCGCGCTCGCCGATAAACAGACCGGCGGAGCGGCATCGCCGCGACAGGGCGCTTGCAGCGTGTGCCCGGAACAGCCGCGGTGCCGTTCCAGCAACCGATTTCAGACAACTGAGGGACAGGGGACTATGCAACCCCCCGGGTGTGCGGCGAGGGGTTTTTGGAATGCCAGCTGACAGCCGACCAACCGACAGATCTCTTGCTCGGCGCCACCAAGCCGGCTGTCGCCTTAGGATCCCTCAAGGACAAATCCCGCTTCGCAGTCAGTCATGACGGTCTCCAACTCTGACGGCGGCACGGATCGGATCGCCGCGCCTTCCTGTGCATAAACATCCGCCCACAGCATCGCGCTGACCATGGATACGGCGAAGATGGCTACAAGATTCCCCAGCGTGTATCGGCTCATATACCCTCATGAGGTAAAAGCCTGCGCGCCATGCGCGAGCTGTCTTAAGACGGGCCTTAATCTGCACCTCCTTTCTTACAGCCGGATGAACGCCGTACAGGCGCTCCCCAGACCCCGCAGGCACGCCCCCAACGCCTCGCCAGCTTCTCCCATACGGCGCCCGACATTCGCGCAACTAACTGAGCACAGGTGGATTTCCGCCACAGCCCTGCCACTCGACACGCGCGGGCGTGCTCAAGCCAGGCCCACAGGCGGCCGATATACAGGCGTTGGAGGGGAAACATGAGAACCAGTAGCACCCTCAAGTCCGTCGCGCAGGACTGGCTGGCATTCCAGTGCCGACAGCTGCCCGCCGTCAGCAACGCCGTGGTTGTGCTGGATGAACCTGGGAAGGACACCTTCATGCCGGCGGCTAGCTGGTCCGGCGGCGCAGCCGCCACGCCCCTGCTCGCCGACACCGTCAAGCTCGCCCTCACACGTAGGCAGCCCGTGGTCGGTAGAGTGCCGTCCGCGCAGCCCGGCGAGACTCACCATATTGACATCGCCGCGCTGCCGCTGCTCGTGCAGGGCCAGCTGCTCGGGGCGGTGGCTTTCGAGGTGACGCCCCGTCCCGACCTGCAGCAGCGCGCGCTGGTCAGCATCCTCCAGTTCGGCGTGTCGTGGCTGGAATTCCTGCTCCAGCAGAGCGGCGAGCGGCGGGCGCAGTACCTGGAGCGCATATTGGCTCTGGTCGCGGTGACCATGCAGCCCGACAACCTCAAGGCGAGCGCCACCGCCATGGTGACTGCGCTTGCCACGCAGCTCGGTTGCGAGCGGGTGAGCGTGGGCTTGCGCAGTCGCGGCCACTGCCGCGCCCTGGCTCTGTCGCACAGCGCGCGCTTCGACGCGCGCGCCAACCTGCTCCGCGACATCGAGACTGCAATGGACGAGGCGCTCGATCAGAACGCGGTTCTCTCGCATCCGCACGCCGATGAGACCAAGCCGTGCATCACCGCGGCCCAGCGTGAGCTGAGTCGCCAGCATGGCGGTCATGCGGTGCTCGCCGTTCCCCTTGTCGTGCAGGGGCGGCTCGTCGGCGCCATCACGCTGGAGCGCACGGCCGACCGGCCCTTTGATGCCGCCACCGTCGAGTTGTGCGCCGAGGCCGCCCGATTCATCGGCCCTCTGATCGAATGCAAGCGCCTCGCATCACAGTCCCTGCTGCAGAGGAGCGAACGCGCCGCCGTCGATCTGTGGCTGCGCCTCGCCGGCCGCGGCCACCATGCATTCAAACTCCTGGCGCTGCTGCTGGCCGGCGCTGGCATCTGGCTTGCGACGGCGAGCGGGATGCACCAGATCGCCTCACCCGCCGTTCTCGAAGGCAGCGTGCAGCGCGTGATCGTGGCGCCGCGCGATGGTTATGTAGGAACCGTCCATGCCGCCGCCGGTGACGTCGTGCAGGAAAAGGAAGTACTGGCCACGCTGGAGGACAAGGACCTGCAGCTGGAGCGGTTGAAATGGAAGAGCCAGAAGGAACAGCTGGAAAAGAAGTATCGCGAGGTGCTGGCGCTCAAGGATCGCGCGCAGATCACGATACTGGAGGCACAGATCGCGCAGGCCGATGCGCAACTGGCCCTCATCGGCGAGCAGCTTGCGCGCGGCCAGCTTGTCGCGCCCTTCGCCGGCGTCGTCGTCGCGGGCGATCTGACGCATTCCCTCGGGGCGCCAGTCAAGCGCGGCGAGATCCTCTTCGAGGTGGCGCCCCTCGACAGTTATCGGGTCATCGTCGAGGTGGACGAACGCGCGATCGCCGCCACGGCGCCGGGGCAACAGGGCCGGCTGATCCTCACCGCGCTGCCGCAGCAGTTGCTCCCGTTCACCGTGGAGAAGGTCACGCCGGTAGCGAGCGCGGCCGAAGGACGCAACAGTTTCCGGCTCGAAGCCCGGCTCGACAGGAAGCTGCCGTTGCTGCGCCCGGGCATGCGCGGGGTGGCCAGGATCGACGTTGGCGAGCGCCGTCGCCTCTGGATCTGGACCCATACCCTGCTCGACTGGCTGCGCCTGAAGACCTGGTCCCTGCTGTGATTTATGCGACTGTGAGTCTGCATTGGTCGCTATCAGCAGGTGGCGCGCCAAATCCTCCAGGCCCCCCTTCGGGAAAGGCAGGGGAGCGGGGACTTGGTAATGGGAGTTCGCGAGCGTGACTCCGTTAATCGACAGCCCGCAGTGGTCCCGCGTTGCGCACCTGAAGCCGCGTCTGCGCCCGCACGTGCGCATCGACCGCCAGTATCAGCGCGGGCAACTGTGGTACATGCTGGAAGATCGCTCGAGCGGGCATCATTACCGCTTCACGCCCGTCGCGCACGACCTCATCGGAGCGATGGATGGCAGCGCCACCTTGCAGCAGATCTGGGAGCGAGCCGCCGCGCGTCGCGCAACGGAAGCGCCGACGCAAGCCGAGACTCTGCGCATCCTCAGTATGCTGCATGCGCTCGACCTCATCGTATGCGATGTGCCGCCCGACATCGCGGAGCTGCTCGGTCGCCATGCGGCACGCCAGCGTTCGCTCATCAGGCAACGCTGGCTCAATCCGCTGGTTGTGCGCATCCCGCTATTTGATCCCGATCGGTTGCTCGAAGCGCTGGCGCCGTTCTGGCGGCTGCTGTTCACCCGGTTTGGCGTGGCCGTATGGCTGCTCATCGTGAGTGTGGCGGCCCTGCTCGGCGCGCAGCACTGGGTCGAGCTCAGTGCTAATGTCGTCGATCGCGCCCTGACAGCCCAGAACCTCATGCTGCTGGCGCTGCTCTACCCCTGCATCAAGCTGCTGCACGAACTCGGGCACGCGGCGGCGACCAAGCGCTGGGGCGGCCAGGTGCACGAGGCCGGTTTGCTGCTGGTGGCGCTGATGCCGATGCCTTACGTCGATTGCTCGGCCTCCTCCATGTTCCGCCGCGCCACGCAGCGTGTCGTGGTTGGCGCCGCCGGCATGATGGTGGAACTTTTCCTCGCCGCGATCGCGCTGTTCATCTGGCTCGCCGTCGAGCCGGGGGTGGTACGATCCTGCGTCTTCAACGTCATCCTGATCGCAGGTGTTTCCACGCTTGTTGTCAACGGCAACCCGCTGCTGCGCTTCGATGCCTACTACATCCTCACCGACCTCATCGGCATCCAGAATCTCGCGCCGCGCGCGACGCGCTACCTCGCATATCTCTGCCAGCGTTACCTCTTCGGCGTGCGCGACCTGCCCTCGCCGGTCTGCGCACGGGGCGAGCGCGCCTGGTTTCTGTGCTACGGCATAGCCTCCTTCTGCTACCGCTGTGTGGTCCTGGGCGCGCTGGTGTGGCTCATCGCTGGCAAGTACTTTTTTATCGGCGTGCTGATCGCCATCTGGGCGGCAGCGACACAGTTGTTCTGGCCGCTGCTGCGCTCGCTCAAGTTTGTGGCAGTGAGTCCATTGCTGGCGGCGCGCCGCTGGCGCGCCTGTACCGCAACCGTGGTGCTCGCGGCGCTCGCGACCGCACCGCTCTTTGCGGTGCCGATGCCACTCACGAC
>JBQTIC010000016.1:0-51069 GCA_052388435.1 Chromatiales bacterium
CCCGACATTACCAATGTGCAGGTGCAGATCAACACTGAGGCGCCCGGTTACTCGCCCCTGGAGGCGGAGCAGCGCATCACCTTCCCCATCGAGACGGCGATGGCGGGGCTGCCGAACCTTGAGCAAACGCGCTCGATTTCTCGCTACGGCCTCTCGCAAGTGACCGTGATCTTCAAGGACGGCACCGACATCTACTTCGCGCACCAGCTCGTCAACGAGCGCATCCAGGAAGCGCGCGAGCAATTGCCGCCCGGCGTCGAGGCGGCGATGGGACCGATCGCGACGGGCCTGGGCGAAATCTATATGTGGACGGTCGAGCCGAAAGAGGACGCGCGAAAGCCCGATGGCGGCGCATACACTCCCACCGATCTTCGCACCATCCAGGACTGGATCGTGCGGCCGCAACTGCGCAACATCCCGGGAGTGACCGACATCAACACGATCGGCGGCTACGTCAAGCAGTTCCACGTTACGCCCGATCCGGCCAGGCTCATCGCCTACGGCCTCTCCTTCCACGACGTGCTGGAGGCGCTGGCCAGGAACAACGCCAACGTCGGCGCGGGTTACATCGAAAAAAGCGGCGAGCAGTATTTGATCCGCGCGCCGGGCCAGGTCGCCGACATCGATGAGATCAGGGAGGTCGTCATTCGCAGCGAGGACGGCGTCCCCATCCGCATCAGGGACGTGGCCGAGGTGCTGCTGGGCAAGGAGCTGCGCACCGGCGCCGCGACCGAGAACGGTCAGGAGGTCGTGCTGGGTACGGTGTTCATGCTCATCGGCGAGAACAGCCGCGCGGTGTCGCAGCGGGTCGCCGCCAAGCTCACGGAGGTGAACCGCTCCCTGCCGGAAGGCGTAGTGGCGAAGACAGTCTACGACCGCACCGCCCTGGTGGAGCGCACCATCAAGACCGTCGCGACCAACTTGTTCGAAGGCGCGGCGCTGGTGATTGCCGTGCTGCTGCTTTTTCTCGGCAACTGGCGCGCGGCGCTCTTGACCGCGGCGGTGATTCCGCTTTCGATGCTGTTCCTCATCACCGGCATGGTGGAAAACAAGGTCAGCGCCAATCTGATGAGTCTGGGCGCGCTCGACTTCGGCCTGATCGTGGATGGCGCGGTGATCATCGTCGAGAACTGCCTGCGAAGGCTTGCGATCGAGCAGCACCGTCTTAACCGCTTGCTCGAAAAAAGCGAGCGCTTCCAGGTCGTGTTCGAAGCGACTCGCGAAGTGTTCGGGCCCAGCCTGGTCAGCGTGATCGTGGTGGCGCTGGTGAACATCCCCATCTTTACGCTCACCGGCGTCGAAGGAAAGATGTTCCACCCCATGGCCTTCACCGTGGTGGTCGCCCTGCTGGGTGCGCTTCTCCTGTCGGTCACCTTCGTGCCCGCGGCGGTGGCGTTATTCGTCACCGGCCGCATCCAGGAGAAGGAGAACCGCGCCATGCAGTGGGCGCGCAAGGCCTATCGCCCGGTTCTGGACTTCGTGCTGCGCAACCGGGCGCCGACTGTCGCGGCCGCGCTCGTCATGGTCGTGCTGAGCGGGCTGCTCGCCGCCCGTATGGGCGCCGAGTTCATTCCGAATCTGAACGAAGGCGACATCGCGCTGCACGCGCTGCGCATTCCCGGCACGAGCTTGACGCAGGCAATCGAAATGCAGCAGGCGCTGGAATCGCGGCTCAAGGAGTTTCCCGAAGTAGACAAGGTGTTCGCCAAGATCGGCACCGCCGAGATCGCAACCGACCCCATGCCGCCTTCGGTCTCCGACAACTTTGTCATGCTGAAACCGCAGTCCGAGTGGCCTGATCCCAACCGTAGCAAGGATGATCTCGTGCGCGAGATGCAGGAAGCAGCCGAGCGAATCCCCGGCAACAACTACGAATTCACGCAGCCGATTCAGATGCGCTTCAACGAATTGATCTCGGGAGTGAGAAGCGATGTCGCGGTCAAAGTGTTCGGCGACAATCTCGACACTTTGCTCAAGCAGGGGGAGGCAATCGGCGAGGCGCTGGAAAACATTTCCGGCGCCGCGGACGTGAAAGTCGAGCAGATCACCGGGCTGCCGGTGCTCACGGTGAGAATGGATCGGCACAAAATCGCGCGCTACGGCTTGAACATTTCCGAAGTGCAGGAGGTCATCGAAATCGCGGTCGGCGGCAAGGAGGCTGGCCAGGTGTTCGAGGGCGACCGGCGCTTCGATCTCCTTGTGCGGCTCCCCGAAAGGCTGCGTGAAGACATGGAAGCCTTGAAGCGCCTGCCCATTCCGTTGCCGGCAAACAACAAGGCCATGGACAAAGCCAGGCCCGGCTACGTGACGCTGGGCGAGGTGGCGGAGTTCGACATCGCGCCCGGTCCCAACCAGATCAGTCGCGAGAACGGCAAGCGGCGCGCGGCGGTGACCACCAATGTGCGCGGGCGCGATCTCGGCTCGTTCGTGGCCGAGGCGCAGGCGCGTATCAAGGCCGATGTCAGCCTCCCTGAGGGCTACTGGCTTGGCTACGGCGGCACCTTCGAGCAACTCGCCTCCGCGGCCGCACGCTTGCAAGTGGTGGTGCCCGTCTCGCTGCTGCTTATCTTCGGGCTGCTGTTCATCACTTTCGGCTCTGCCAAGGACGCCCTGCTCGTCTTCAGTGGCGTGCCACTGGCGCTGACCGGCGGGGTTGCAGCGCTGTGGTTGCGCGGCATCCCGCTGTCCATCTCCGCGGGCATCGGCTTCATCACGCTCTCCGGCGTGGCGGTGCTCACCGGGGTGGTGATCGTGTCCTGCATCCGCGACTTGCGCGCGCAGGGGATGCGGATTCAGGAAGCCATCACGGAAGGTACAATGATCCGGCTGCGGGCGGTGCTGCTGATCGCGCTGGTGGCGAGCCTGGGCTTCCTGCCGATGGCGCTGAATACCGGCGCGGGCGCCGAGGTGCAGCGGCCGCTCGCCACCGTCGTGATCGGCGGCATTGTCTCTTCGACACTGCTGACACTCATCGTGTTGCCAGTTCTATATCGATTGGCGCACCGCGAGAATGAAAAGGAGTTCAGCGCCGAGCCCCTGTTACAGCCCCCGCAGGTGTGACGGATACTGACCCCGGTTGGGCGCGCAAGCGTCGCTTCAGCGAACTTGCTATCCGCTGCGGCTGAAGATCACGAGTTGCCTCCGCTCTACTGGTCAGCCGCGTTACGTTGCCCATGCTTCTGACAATACGACGGCGAGCGGCAGGCCAAGCTCCGAAGCGATCACCTCTGCAGTGAGCGTCTTGCCGCAACCAGGCGGCCCATAGAACAGCAACCGGTCGGCCGCGCGCAGTCCGTAGCTCGCCCGCCGCTCCTAATGACGGCGCTCCTTGCTGCAGCACTTCCTCAACAGCGGATCGGGTCTCGTCGGAGAGCACTGCATCGTCCGTCGCACCGGCTCGCGCAGATCGAGCAGCGCGAGGTTGCGTTCCCGATCCATCGGTGGCTTCTCCAGGGGCCGGCCGGGTGAACGCGGCGCTCGCAAACTGCGAGACGAAGTACTCGTAGACTGGGCGAGCACGTCCCTGGCGCGGCGACCCTCACCCCGACCCTCTCCCGCTGATGCGGGAGAGGGTGAAATAAAGGAGATGTTGCCGATGAGGTCGGTGAGCTGGCCGAGCCACTGCTTATCGAGCGCCGGGCGGGCGTAGAAGCAGGCCGTGCGCGGAGCGGCGTGGACGGCGGGGTGTCGGCCCGCGCCGCTGCGTCGAAGACGGCCGACCATTCGCGCTTGAGGAAGGCGAACTGGCTCATCGGTGCCGTGCTCCTTCGGGCAGCTCCATGCCCTCGTTCAGGATGGAGACGTACCGCGCATAGCTGAAAACGCGGCCGCGCTGGCGGCTGGTCAGCTCGGCGACGATGCCGAGGCGTTCCAGATGGGCCAGCGACTTGTTCACCGTTGCCGGTGTCAGGCCGGTCACCTCGACCAGCGATCCCGCCGTGGCGATGGGCTGGCGCTGCAGGGCTCTGTGTACCGTCATAGCGGAGACCACCGCGCGTCCCAGACCTTCGAGTTGCCGCTGGTCATGCTCGACCAGCGCCAGCAGCCGCTTCGTGGCATCCAGCGCCTGCGTGGCGCTCGCGAGCACCGCCGAGGCGAAGAACTCCAGCCAGGTTTCCCAGTCACCGTGCAGACGCACACTGTCGAGCAGCTCGTAATAGGTCTGCCGGTGTTCCTTGAAATACAGGCTAAGGTACAGCAGCGGCTCGCGCAGCAGACCGTCCGCGCACAGTTGCAGCGCGATCAACAGACGGCCGACGCGGCCGTTGCCGTCGAGAAAGGGATGAATGGTCTCGAACTGCACGTGCGCCAGCGCCGCCTTTACCAGCGGCGTAATCGGCTTCGGGTCATCGTGCAGGAAGCGTTCAAGATGCTTGAGGCACTCCGGCACCTCGTTCGCGGGTGGCGGTACGAACACTGCGTTGCCCGGTCGCGTGCCGCCAACCCAGACTTGCGTCCGGCGCAGTTCGCCGGGCGTATGCCGCGCCCCGCCGCTGTGGCTCATCAGGACTTCATGCACCTCGCGCAGCAACCGCTGCGACAGCGGGAAACCACCGCGCAGCCGCGCGAGGCCGTGCTCCAGCGCCGCCACGCAGCGGCTGACCTCGCGGGCGTCCTCGATCGGCACGCCGGGCTGTTCGTCCAGTTCACAGAGCATCAGATCGGCGAGCGAGGACTGCGTGCCCTCGATCATTGAGGACAGCACGGCCTCCTTGCGCACGAAGCTGTAGAGCAGCGGCGCCGCATTGGGCAGCAGATCGGTGACGGCGTCCAGCCGTCCGACGGCAACCAGTGCCGCATCGAACCGGCCGCGCAGCGCGGGCGTCCAGTCGATCGGCGGCTGCGGTGGCAGCGGCGCGGGCACGAAGGCGCGCACGGTCTCGCCCGCGGTCGAGGACTTGACGTAACGGCCTTGCGTCCTGCGCTTCATCCCTGGCGGCATGAACCTGAAATAAGGGAGGAGTGTTATTTTAGGATACAGCTAATTCCTAAAACAGCAAAGCCGACGGTATCGATACACTTGCCGCGCAGGACTACAGTTCTCCCCGGAAAGCGCGTTGCTGCAGGGAGGCGAGGAGGGAGTCGAGTTCAGCGAGCGAGGCGCGGTGAGCAGTTTTCAGCGCCTCGACAGCAGCGACTTTCGGGCGCAAGGAGTGGGGCTTCAGGAAGCGATCATCCAAGGCGCACTGATCCGGCTGCGGCCGGTTCTGATGATTGCGCTGGTGGCGAGCCTGGGCTTCCTGCCGATGGCGCTCAGCACTGGCGCGGGCGCCGAGGTGCAGCGGCCGCTGGCTACCGTCGTGATCGGCGGCATTGTCTCTTCGACACTGCTGACACTCATCGTGTTGCCAGTTCTATATCGATTGGCGCACCGGGAAGAGGAGGAGGAGTTCAGCGCTGAAGCCAGTCGCAGCCCCTGCAAGCGTGAGCGAGCGTGTTCAAGTCAGAATTATGAGTTTCAGCCACTCGCACGCACTTCCGCAGAGCCACAACGAGCGCTCACTGTTGGTTTATGCTGAGATTGACACTCTTATAATTGCAGTGGCCGTCGCGCCGGTCTTTGGGTCCTGCCTCGCTGTGCTGGATACTGCCGCGCGACACCGGATGATTATCGCCTTCGTTTTCGAACTCGCGAAGCGCGGTAGCCTATTCGGTGCGCTCGTGGCCTCCCTGGCACGCATCTCTATTACCAGCCTTTATCTGGTTTTCATGCAGAGACGAAGGATACTGTGCGTGCCGGTCCGACCCGTCCCTCTGTGGAACTGTGCCAGGTGGGCGCGCAGACGGTGAATCAGCGGGGTGGCTTTCAGCTGCGGCCGAACAGGGACTTCAAGAGCCCCAGCAGGCCCCCCTTGCGCGGCGTGCTCTTGCTCTCCTGCCGCGATGCGTGCCGCGGCGTGGACGACGGGCGGCGGCCCGAACGGCGCGGTTGTTCCGTGCGCGACGGTTTGTCGGTATCCGGTCTGGACTCATCGACCCGCATCTCTCGGCCATGAAACTCCGTGCCATCCAGCGCGGCGATGGCGGCGCGACCCTGTTCGGCGGTGGCCATGCGCACGAAGCCGTAGCCGCGCGAGCGGCGTGTGTGCCGGTTGATGATGAGTTCGGCGGAGACAACTTCGCCGAACGGGGCGAAGGCGGCCTTCAGATCGGCCTCGGTGACCGAGTACGCGAGATTGCCCACGTAGATGTTCATTCCAGCTTTGTATACGGTGGCATGAGAGTGCTTCACAGCATCGCGCGGAAAGCGCTGGCGCTAGATATCGAATCCGGGAATGAGGTCAAGCGCATGGCATGAAACGACGTGCTCCCTATTTCCTGTTGATGTCGCCTCTGATGCGCGCGCATTCAAGTATAACGCGCATGGCGGCGCAGACCAGCATGCTGGCCGGCGAATTCGTTTCATGACTCGCGGATCGCGCCTTGGTGAGAAATCTGCCATTCTGGCCAAGTCCGTACAGCCGACGCGAGAGTTCAACGAAGTGGATGCCTCCCAGCGAAAGCTGGGATCACGCTGGCATGACGGCAGGAATAAGGAAGGTATTTGTGGGACACCACACTAGTGGGGAGCGATGAAGTCCCCGAAGGCCCGGCAGCCCCTGCCGGTCGCGATGGTGGCGACGACTTCAAGACGCTCCGTGTCGATCACGTCGAGCTGATTGGCAAACCAGTTGGCGACGTAAACGCGGGCGCCCGCGCGGTCGATGGCGATGCCTTCGGGGTAGCCGCTGACGCCGATGGTGGCAAGCTCGCTGTGCGTGGTCAGGTCCACGACGGAGACCGAATCGTCGTGCTGGTTGGTGACGAACAGCCGCCCGCGCACGGCGTCCACGGCGATGGCGTAGGGAAAATCACGGACGGCGACGGTATGCCTGACCGCGAGCCCTTCGGCGTCGATGACGCTGACATCACCGCTCTGCACGTTGGCTACGTACACCTCGCTGCCGGAGGGCGCAACAGTGACACCGAAGGGCGCCTTACCGACGCGGAGCAACGCCAGCGGTCTGAGCGTCCGCGCATCGAGCACGCTGAGCGTGTTGTCGTCGCGGTTCGTCACGTAGATGCGCCGGCCCGACGCATCGAGCGCGATACCCGAAGGCGAGCGCCCGACACCCACCTGCGCCACGATCTCGAAGGTCCGCGTATCCATGACGCGGACCCTGTGCTCATACCAGTCGGCAACGTAAAGCCTGCTGCCATCCGGATGCAGCGCGACGCCGAGCGGTCCCTCGCCCGCGGGCACGGTGGCGAGGACCGTGCGGGTGGCGGTATCGATGATGGAGACGTCCTTGCTCTCGGGATTGGTCACGTAGACCCGCGTGCCGTCGAGGCTTGCGGCAACGCCGGCCGGGGCACGACCTACAGCGATCGTCGCGACGACCTGTTGGGAAGCGAGGTCGACGACGGATACGTCATTGCTGCCCTGGTTGGTGATGTAGGCGAACGGTGCCGCGCAGACCGCCGGCGAACTGAGCAGCCAGGTCAGTACCGTACATGCTCCTCGCAGCACCTTGCCCCTCGAAGGGGGAAGGATGGGATGGGGGTGAAACACAGTAGAGTTATCGTTCGTCTCACCCTCGCCCTCTGGCCTCAAGGGGGAGGGCAGAGTAGCAGCAGCCCCATGGATGCTCCGCTGGAGCACGAGCGCGTCCAGCGGTTACTCACCGCCCTCGGCGAGCTTCTTGATCTCCGCCAGTCCCGCCTCGTATAAGCCGGTGATCGCGCTGGTGGCGGCCTCGTCGCTCTGCTCCGGCGGCGGGTTGTTCTGCGTGAAGCTGCGGTAAAAGGCGCCCTTCCAGTGGACCTTCGAATTACCGCCGTCAGGGATCACCTCGATCTGCGAGGCGTAAGTGGACACCGGAAGGACCGCCGGGTCGACCCTGGTAATCCTGTATCTGTACATCATCTTCGCGGCGTCGTAGCCGGTCATCTCATCGTCGATCGTCAGCCCGCTGTTGGCGTCGTTCAGGGTCAAGACGCGCCTGGCGCCTTTTTCGTTGCCGCCGTTGCCTTCGCACTTGGACACCGCCGGGTGCCAGTTGTCGATGGCGCAGAAGTCCTTGATGAGATCCCACACCTTCTCAGCCGGTGCGTTGACGGTGATCTCCTTCTCGACCTTCAGCCGCGAGGGCCCGTGCGCGTAAACGAGGAGCGGCAGGGCGAACACGGCAACAGAGAAATACTTGAGCAACTTATGCATCACTGAATCTCCAGAAGTTATTGTGTCGATGCGGACTCCGGCTTACGGAGCTGGCCAAGGCGACGCCAATGGTACTGGTACGGCAAACCTTTGGCCACCGGCCGAATCCTTAGGATGTGGAAAAGTTCCCGCCACGGCTGCCCACGTAACGATGCGATAAGATTCGCAGGCCGCTATGGACCCCATCATTGTCTGGTTTCGTCAGGACCTTCGTCTCACCGACAACCCGGCGTTGAGCGCTCCGTGCGAGCGGGGCGCGCCGGTTGTGCCGCTTTGTATCTGGTCGCCCGCCGAGGGGGAGTGGCTGCCCGGTTGCGGCGCCGATGCAGCGCCCAATTTCCGCATCCTCAACCTCGGCGCAGACTATCCGCTGCCGATCGGCGATCACAACAGGGCACAGCATCGCACGCTTGCGGGCTGGGAACAGACGCAGCGACAGTGAGGCGGAGCGGGCATGCCCAGGATCGCTGAGCATCGAGCGTGGTTGCAGGCGCGCTGCAAGGGACTGCCGGCCATGACCGCAGTCCTCGTTCTGGGCGGCTGGTTGCTGCTTGCTGTTCACGCCGGGCAGGGGCTGCCGCTTACCGAGATCATTATCGAAACCGAATCGGGCGGCGAGCACCGTTTCATGCTGGAGGTGGCTGACACGGAAGCCGCGCGCCGCCGCGGACTGATGTTCAGGAAAGCGCTCCCTGCGGACGGCGGGATGTTCTTCGATCTCGGAGAGGAGCGGGACATCTCCATCTGGATGAAGGACACAGCGCTGTCACTCGACGTGCTGTTCGTGCGCGCCGACGGTCTTATCGTCAGCATCGCGCCGCAGACGCGACCGATGACGCTGACGCCCATCCCCGCGCCGCAACCCGTGCGCGCGGCGATCGAAGTGAACGGCGGCACCTGCGAGCGGCTTGGCATACGAGTCGGCGATCGTGTCCGCCACCCGATCTTCCAGAGGCGCGGCGCGGCTACTTCAGGCTCTTGAATGCTTCGCCGAAGCCCTTCATCGACAGCGGAATGTTTACGGGCCGGTGCGCGCCGTCGTGAAAGGAGATCTGTACCTTGCTCGCCCTGGTCAGCTTCTCGAGCAGGAGTTTCTCGAGCTTGAGGCCGGCGCGGCAACCGTTAGGTTCGCAGCGTTCGATCGGAAAGCGGATCGGCTGGTCCTCGTCGACCGTCAGGCTCGCGCCAGGCGGGAGCGCGATGCCCAGCGGCAGCGTGATCAGCGCCACCGGCACCTCGATCTTCGGCGGGTAGCCCACGGCGAAGTTCAGGACGCGCTGGTTTTTCTCTTTCGTCACTACGTTCTGGAACGCGTAGCAGACTTCGGTCTTGTCCTTGTCCTGCGCTTCGGGCTTTTCGCATTTGATCGCCCAGTTGTCGAACTTGGTGCCGTCCTTGGGTGCGGCGGCGCTCACTGCGGGCAAAATGAGTGCGAACAAAGCCGCCGTCAGCGAAGCGGCGACGCTCCACCGCGCCATTGCGCGCTGCCATAGCGTTCTCGTCAGCGTGTAAGTCGGTGTCATCGTTGGGATTGCCTCAATGTTGGAAAGTGATTGTGCGACAATGTACTAGAGAAGGGCCGCGACTTCTACCTGATAGCGGGCGAGCCGCACAGGGCCGAAAAGCGCACGGGCAGACGCGCGCGATGGGGAAGGGAGGGCGTGTTGGCCAGCATCTACGATCTGAAGCCGGCATTCCAGCGCGTGCTCCGGCCGCTCGTTGGCGTGCTCGACCGCCTGGACAGCCTGACCTACACGGCGCCGCTGTTCCCGCACTTCGGCGCTATCTGCATTACTGAGTACCAGGCGCGTGCTCCGGGCGCTGTTGCGCATCTTTTTCGTGCTGCTCGTCGCCTACCCGGTGGTGCGGGTGATCGTCGGCATCAACGTCCGCCATCGCGAGCGCCTGCCGCGTCACGGTCCCGCGATCCTCGCAGCCAATCACAACAGTCATCTCGACACTGACGCTGTTGTCGCTGTTCCCGTTGCTGCAGGTGCCGCGCGTGCGGCCCGTGGCGGCAGCGGACTATTTTCTGCGTAATCGGGCGCTGGCATGGATGTCTCTCCATCTCGTCGGCATCCTTCCGATCACGCGCACGCTGCGCAAGGCGGATCCGCTCACCGGTGTTACGAAGCGCTGGAACGGGGCGACATCCTTATCATCTTTCCCGAGGGCACGCGAGGTGAGCCGGAGAAACTCGGTCAGCTCAAGACCGGCATCGCGCACCTTGCCGAGCGCTATCCGCAGGCGCCGGTTGTGCATGCATGGACTGGGGATGTCGCTGCCCAAGGGCGGGTGCCGTTTCTTCTGCGATGTTTACGTCGGACGGTCATTGCACTGGCGTGGCGGTGATCGCCCCCGGTTCATGCGCGAGTTGCAGGAGGCTCTGCAGGCATTGCGGCAGAAGCACGGGCGCGCCGTCGAATGGCAGCCAGACTAGCGCGGCACGCTCACCCGGCGGACGAACTGCCACCGCGAGAGCCTTCCTCGTCCTCAGCTCAGCTTGGCCCACCAGTCAGGGACGCGCAGGTCCGTCACCACGTCGTAGTGGTCGTAGGGCTTGATATCGATCACGGGCGTGCCGTCGTAGGCATCGAGACGCTGCACGGTCAGCACGTTGCCGTCCCGTTTTAACAGCTCGACGACCGCCACGCCAATCGGATTGGGGCGATCGCGGCCGCGGCTGGCGAAGACACCCACGCGAGGAAGGTCGCTGCGGTGGCGGGGGTGCGTCGTCAGGGGGATGCGCACCCGGTCGACCTGCTGCATCCAGAACAGCACCAGCAGATGCGACCAGTCCTGGATTCCGTCCAGCGCTGGCGCGTACTCGCTGCGCACCTCGATCTCGGCGACGATGTCCCGCCGCCTGATCGGTGGTCCGTCAGCGCGGAAGGGACTTCGAACGAAGCCGATAGGAGTCAGATCCATAATGAGCGCTGCTCATGATGGCAGACTGAAGACCAATGATGCACGCGCGCTCGGCGTGCTTACGCGCCGCGGAGTCTGTGATGAGCATTCCGCCGCTGTCGTGGCGATAAATGATTGCTATGTAAATCAATGAGCTGGACAGATCTTCATGGGTTCCGTATGCTGCGCGCTTCCTGCACCCGAGGGTCGTGGGCTGGCATCAACCTTGCCGCCGCCCTGAGAGGATGTCGCAGCGGCGCCTGCACGCAGGCAGACTAACGAGCCATCGGGGCGCGTCGCAAGACGTGGGGTGCGGGACCATCGAGCTACATCCAACGAACGCAAGACGATGAGCGAAGAACGTGCTGTATGCTCGACGGCAGCCGCCGTTGAGATTGACGTCAGTCGCGGCGCAGCCGACGATGAGGCCGGACGGGTGGCAAGCAAGCCCACGCGAGCGTCGCACCAACATCACCTCCCATCGACGTCGCCAGCGGGCGGCGAGCGCGGTGAAGAG
Organism: Chromatiales bacterium; assembly: GCA_052388435.1. Lineage (GTDB taxonomy): Bacteria > Pseudomonadota > Gammaproteobacteria > JAJPIJ01 > JAJPIJ01 > JBQTIC01. Next base: position 11,625 of record JBQTIC010000016.1, read on the forward strand.
CGCTTTGCGCTCCTGTTTGCCGCCAGCCCAGACATCATTACTGTCACTACCTATCCCGACGGTCGCTTCGTCGAGGTCAACCCGGCGTTTGAGAGTACGTTTCATTGCCCGCGTGCGAAAGCTCTGGGACACACCGCCGTGGAGCTCCGTCTGCTGCGGGAGCCCGCCGACTACGACCGCTTGCTGCAGGACGTGCGCAGCACTGGTCAGGTCATCAACGCCGAATTGACCCTATGGCGCGGCGACGGGCGGCGCGTCGAGTGCCTGATCTCCTGCACGCTGATTCACTGGGACGGGCAACCTGCCCTGCTCTCCGTCATCGGCGATGTCACGGAGCATAAGCGCGCCGAACAGGCGTTAATGGAGACCAACGCCATCCTTAGGGCAATCAGCGCGGCGCAGACAGACTCGCTTGCCGATGCCGATCCGGGACAGGTTTTTGACGGGTTGCTGTCCGACCTGCTCAAGCTTTCGGGGAGCGAGTACGGATTCATTGGCGAGGTCTTGCATGATGAGCAAGGTCAGCCCTACCTGCGCACCTACGCCATCACCAATATCGCCTGGAACGCGGAGACGCGTGCACTCTATGACCGGCAGATGGCGACCGGCCTGGAGTTCCGTAATCTGGACAATCTGTTCGGCGCCGTGATCACTTCCGGGGCTGTGGTGATCGCCAACGATCCGAGCACCGATCCACGCCGCGGCGGCCTCCCGCCAGGGCATCCGGCGCTGAATCACTTCATGGGGCTGCCGATCTACCATGCGGGCAAACTTGTAGGGATGACCGGGGTGGCCAACCGTGCGGGTGGATATGACGAAAGGATCTCCTCGAGACTCGAGGTTTTTCTCAGCACCTGTGGCGCGATTGTCGAGTTCTACCGCAACCACCGGCAGCGCGACCAGCAGGAGGAGGCACTGCGCGTCAGCGCGGAGCGCTACCGGCAGCTGGTCGAGCACGCGACGGAGGCGATCGTCGTGCTTGACTGCGACAGCGGAAGATTCGCCGATGTCAACAGTAATGCGGTGCGTCTGTTCGGTTGCAGCCGCGAGGAGTTGCTCGCGGTGGGGCCAGCGGACCTCAGCCCGCCCCTGCAGCCGGACGGACGGCCCTCGGCAGAGGCAGTCATCGAAAGGATCCAGGCCGCCGTCGCCGGCGCGATCCCGGTATTTGAATGGGTGTATCGAACTGCCGCCGGCGTGGATATTGTCTGCGAAGTGCGCCTATTGCGCCTGCCTGTCTTGGGCCGCACCCTGGTGCGCGGCTGCGTCACCGACATCTCCGAGCGCAAGCAGATGGAGCGCGCCCTGCTGGAGAAGCAGGCGACACTGGCGGCCGCCGTGCGGATCGCTCACCTGGGCACCTGGGAAAAGGATCTGCTCGACCTGCACGAACCGAGCACGAACCCACTGCGCTGGTCGGACGAGACCTGCCGCATCTTCGGCTTCAAACCGGGCGAGATCGAGGTCAGCAGCGCAGACTTCTTTCGCGCTGTCCACCCCGAGGATCGGCAGCGGGTCCGCGAGGCCGACGCGAGGGCAGTACGCGAAGCGAACCACTACACCCACAGCTATCGCATCGTGCGCCCCGACGGCAGTATCCGCCACATTCACGAACAGGCCGAGATCATACGCGATGAACGCACAGGCAGGCCGCTCAAGATTATGGGCACCGCCCGTGACGTCACCGAACTCCGGCGCGTGGAGGAGCAGATGAGGCTGGCGGCGCAGGTTTTTGAGAGCAGCCACGAGGCGATTCTGATCACCGACGCGCGGCGGAACGTCATCTCTGTGAACCGGGCGTTCACCGCGGTCACCGGCTATACCGCCGAGGAGGTCATTGGCCGGGATGCGTGCAGCCTGGGCGCCGATCCCGATCAGGGCAGCGTCTGCGACGAAATCTGGATGACGGCCAGCGCCGCCGGCCACTGGGAGGGCGAACTTCGGGCGCGCAGAAAATCCGGCGAGTCGTATCCGCAATGGCTGTCCATCACGGCGACGCACGATGAGACGGGCAGGACCGAGAACTACATCTGGGTCGCCGACGACATCACCGAGCGCAAAGCGGCCCAGGAGCGTATCCACTACCTTGCGCACTACGACGCGCTCACCGACCTGCCCAATCGCACCCTCCTGCGCGACCGGTTGTCACAGGCCCTAAGCGCTGCGAGCCGAGTGCACGGGAGCGTGGCTGTACTGTTCCTGGACTTGGATCGGTTCAAGACCATCAACGATTCGCTCGGTCACCATATCGGCGACCGGCTCCTGCAGGGCGTGGCCGCCAGGCTGCGTGGCTGCGTGCGCGAGATGGACACCGTAGCGCGTCTCGGCGGCGACGAGTTCGTGCTTGTCCTGCCAGGTAGCGCAGAGGAGGGCGCGGCGCACGTGGCGGGAAAAGTCCTGGTGGCGGTGTCGCAACCGTACCAGGTGGGCTACCAGCCGCTGACAGTGACGCCAAGCATCGGCATCAGTGTCTATCCGCAGGACGGACACGACATCGACACGCTCATCCGCAATGCGGATGCGGCGCTCTACCACGCCAAGGACCTCGGTCGAAACAACTACCAGTTTTTCGCGCACCCGCTGAATGCGGCGGCGCACGAGCGCATGTCGCTGGAGAACGGACTGCGGTTGGCGCTCGACCGCCAGGAGTTCTTGCTGCACTATCAGCCGCAGATCGATTCGCGCAGCGGCCGCATCGCCGGCATCGAGGCCCTGGTTCGCTGGCAGCACCCCGAGTGGGGACTCGTCTCCCCTTCGCGCGTCATCTCGGTGGCAGAGGACACCGGCCTCATCATTCCACTCGGCCGCTGGATCCTGGAGGAGGCTTGTCGCCAGAACCGCGCCTGGCAGGCAGCGGGTGCCGCGGCTGTACCGGTGGCGGTAAACCTCTCGGCGCTGCAGTTCCGGCAACGCGACTTCAAGGACACAGTGCGGCAGACGTTGCAGGTAACGAACCTCGAGGCGCGCTATCTGGAGCTGGAACTGACCGAGAGCATCATCATGCAGGACGCTAGGACCACCATCGAGGACTTGAACGAACTCACCCATCTTGGCGTGCAGATCTCGGTGGACGACTTCGGCACCGGCTACTCCAGCCTGAGCTATCTCAAGCGCTTCCCCATCGACAAATTAAAGATCGATCAGTCCTTCGTGCGCGACGTGACCACCAACCGCGATGACGCCGCCATCGTGCGTGCCTTGGTGACCCTTGCGCACAGCCTGGGTGTGGCGGTCATCGCCGAGGGGGTGGAGACGCGGGAGCAGCATGAATTTCTGGCTAAAGAAGGTTGTGACCAGGTGCAGGGTTACTACTTTGCGCGGCCAGTGACAGCCGAGGAGCTGACGCCGCTGCTGCGTGCAGGGGGGGCAAAGATCCCGCTGGTTCCGCCTGCCGCATAGGGCGGGCTGCCTTTCCCGCACCGTCGACGCAGCCGGCGCTCAGACACCACACTTCTCAAGGTGCCGGCACCATGCTGTACTAGCGTCACCGCCATGCTTCCATCCTTCCATCCTGCTGTCGGCGCCTGGTTTGCACGACAGCTCGGCTCCCCGACGGAATGCCAGCGCCGCGCCTGGCCGGCCATCCGCGCCGGCGAGCACACGTTAGTCGCGGCGCCAACGGGTTCCGGTAAAACGCTGGCCGCGTTTCTTTGCGCCATCAATGATCTGGTCTGCGAGGGCCTGCAGTCTGGATTGCGCGATGAGACCTATGTCGTGTACGTCTCGCCGCTGCGGGCCTTGAGCAACGACATCGAACGCAATCTGCGAACGCCCATAGCCGGCATCCGCGACGAGTTGCTGATGTCGGGGCTGTCTGATGTCGACATCCGCGTGTGCGTGCGCACCGGCGACACGCCCGCCTACGCGCGGGCGTTGATGCGGCGGCGGCCGCCGCACATCATCGTCACCACGCCGGAGTCGCTTTACATCCTGCTGACGAGCGCCAGCGGGCGGCGCATGCTCGCCACCGCGCGCACGGTGATCATCGATGAGATCCACGCGGTGGCCGGCAACAAGCGCGGCGCGCACTTAAGCCTGAGTCTCGCGCGTCTCTCGGCGCTCTGCGCGCGCGAGCCCACGCGCATCGGGCTCTCGGCAACGCAGCGGCCCATCGAAGAGACTGCGCACTTCCTCACCGGCGCCGGCCAGGATGCCACGCCGTCCGCGTGCACGATCATCGACCTCGGGCATCAGCGTGACCGTGACCTCGCCATCGAACTGCCGGAATCTCCGCTGGAGGCGGTGATGTCGACCGAGGTATGGACGGAGATCTATGATCGCTTGGCTGCACTGGTGAGCGAGCATCGCGCCACGCTCGTCTTCGTCAATACGCGCCGGCTGTCCGAACGTGTGGCCCATCACTTGAGCGAGCGGCTGGGCGCCGGCAAAGTCGCGGCCCATCATGGGTCGTTGTCGCGTGAACATCGGCTGCAGGCAGAACAACGGCTGAAGAGCGGCGAACTGCCGGTGATGGTGGCCACCGCCTCGCTCGAGCTCGGCATTGACATTGGCGATATCGACCTGGTCTGCCAGCTTGGCTCGCCGCGTTCGATCAGCACCTTCCTGCAACGCGCCGGACGCGCCGGGCATGCCCTGGGCGCGCTGCCCAAAGCGCGCCTCTTTCCGCTGAGCCGGGATGAGTTTGTCGAGTGCATGGCATTGCTGGATGCGGTGCACCGCGGTGAACTGGATGCACTATCGATCCCGGCGGGCGGCGCCGACGTGCTGGCGCAGCAGATCGTCGCTGCGGTGGCGATGGAGGAGTGGGACGAGGAGGCGCTGTTCGCGCTCATGCGGCGGGCATGGCCTTACCGCAATCTGGCGCGTCCCGCATTCACCGCTGTGGTGCGCATGCTCGCGGAGGGCTTCGCGAGCCGGCGCGGGCGCGCCGGCGCGCTGCTGCATCGCGATCTCGTCCAGGGCCGGCTACGCCCGCGTCGCGGGGCGCGCCTCATCGCCGTGACCTGTGGCGGGGCGATCCCGGACAACGCTGACTACGAGGTGCGGGAGGAGCCCACCGGCACCTTCATCGGTACTGTCAACGAGGATTTCGCCATCGAGAGCATCGCCGGAGACATCTTCCAGCTCGGCAATACCTCGTGGCGGATCCTGCGTGTGGAGGCAGGCACCGTACGCGTTGAGGACGCGCGCGGCCAGCCACCATCGATCCCGTTCTGGTTTGGCGAAGCCCCGGCGCGATCGCATGCGCTGTCTCATGCGGTTTCGCGGCTGCGCGCGGAATTCGAGCGTCAGTGGGGCCAGGCGGAGGCGGCCGACAGGCCGGCACGCGCGCACCTGCTCCAGTGGCTGGCGGCGCGAAAGGGCGTGCCATTCGCGGCGGTCGAGCAGGCCGTGGATTACCTCATGGCCGCCAAGCGCGCGCTCGGCTGCCTGCCTACCCAGCGGACGCTGGTCGTGGAGCGCTTCTTTGACGAATCGGGCGGCATGCAACTGGTATTGCACGCGCCTTTTGGCGGCCGGCTCAATCGCGCCTGGGGACTTGCGCTGCGCAAGTGTTTCTGCCGGCGTTTCAACTTCGAGTTGCAGGCTGCGGCCACCGAGGACGCAGTCGTGTTGTCGCTGGGCGAGACGAACAGCTTTCCGCTCGAAGAGGTTTATCGGTTTCTTCATCCCGACTCGGTTCGCGAGGTGCTCACCCAGGCGCTGCTCGAGGCACCGATGTTCAAAGTGCGCTGGCGCTGGAACGCCGCCGTGGCGCTGGCCGTACCGCGTTTCTCAAGCGGCCGCAAAGTGCCACCGCGGTTGCAGCGCATGCGCGCCGAGGACCTGCTGGCGGTCGTGTTTCCTGACGGCCGCGCTTGTCTGGAAAACATCGCCGGCGGCCGCCGCGAGGTCCCGGATCATCCGCTGGTGAGGCAGACCGTCCATGACTGCCTGCACGAGGCGATGGACATCGAGGCACTGGAGGCCGTCCTTCGTGACATTGAAGCGGGAAAGAAGCGGCTGGTCGCGCGGGATCTCACCGAGCCCTCGCCGCTCGCGGCAGAAATCCTGGGCGCGCGCCCGTATGCCTTCCTCGACGATGCGCCGCTGGAGGAACGGCGCACGCGGGCGGTCAGCGCCCGGCGCTGGCTGAACCCGGAGAGCGCCGCCGATCTGGGACGCCTGGACCCGCGGGCGATCGCACGGGTGCGCGAAGACGCCTGGCCGGACGCCGGCGACGCGGACGAACTGCATGATGCGTTGCTCTGGCTCACCTGCCTTACTGACGCCGAAGTTGAGAACGCACAGGCGACTCCGTCTGCGCACTCACCATCGGCGCACTGGCGAGGCTGGCTTGACGTGCTGGCGTCGCAGCGGCGTAGCGCTCGCCTGCTCCTCCCTGACGGCAGGGGCCTGTGGGTGGCGGCGGAACGCCTGCCGCTGTTTGATGCGGTCTACGGCAATGTGGCGCGTGCGCCGGCCATCTCCGCGCCTGAGGAAGTACTGTCGCAATCATGGTCGGCGGAGTCCGCGTTGATCGAGATCGTGCGCGGTCGTCTGCAGGGGCTCGGACCGGTGAAGCTTGCCTCGCTGGCGGCCGCACTGGGTCTGCCGCCCGGACGAGTCGAACAGGCGCTGCTGGCGCTGGAGGCGGAAGGCTTCGTGCTGCGTGGTTGCTACACGCCGGCCGCGCCGCACGGCAGTGAGTGGTGCGAACGTAGGCTGCTGGCGCGCATACACCACGACACGCTGCAGACGCTGCGCCGCGCAGTGGCGCCGGTGGGCGCGGCCACGTTCATCCGCTTTCTGCTGGGGTGGCAGCATCTGCTGCCTGCGGAACGACTCTTTGGCGAGGAATCCCTGCGGCGCGTGCTCGAGCAGCTGCAAGGCTTCGCCGCCCCCGCGATTGCGTGGGAACGGGACGTCCTGCCCGCGCGCGTGGCGAACTATGAGCCCGCCATGCTCGATCAGTTGTGCCTGTCGGGGCGCGTGACATGGGCGCGTTTGCCCCCCACGCAGGCGCCCCCGGCATCGCTCCGGACGGCGCCGCTGGCGTTCTTCCTGCGTCGCCATTTCTGTGCCTGGCAGCAGGCCGTCGTGGCGAGCCGGGCGGACGGCGCTGGACAGGAACGCTCTGCGGCGGCCGCGCGTGTCGTGGAGTGGCTCGGCGGGCGGGGACCGACCTTTGCTGAAGAGCTTGCCGATGCCACGGGCCTCGGCGAGTCGGCGTTGCAGAGCGCGCTCGCCGAGCTGGTCGGCCGCGGTGAGGTGGTGGCAGACAGCTACGAGGGCGTGCGACAGCTCCTGCGAGGCGCCGGGCAAGGGCCGAGACGAGAGACCGAGCGGGGGGCGGGGCGCTGGTCGCTAACCCGCACCGCCGCCCGCATGGACGGCAGCCAGGCGCAGGAAGTCATGGCGCGCACTCTGGTCCAGCGCTACGGTGTGGTGTTCAGGCGGCTGTTGGATCGCGAGACCGCGCTCCCGCCTTGGCGCGTGCTCCTGAACGTCTATCGGCGGCTGGAGGCGCGCGGGGAATTGCGGGGAGGGCGTTTCGTGGACGGATTCGCCGGCGAGCAGTTCGCGCTGCCGGAGGCCGTCACCGCAATGCGGGAGACGGCACGCCGCGGCGATGCGGGTGAGTGGGTCGTCGTCAGTGCTGCCGACCCTATGAACATGGCGGGCATACTCACGCCGGGCCCGCGGCTACCGGCGCTGTCCGGCAACCGGCTGCTCTACCGCCACGGTCTGCCCCTGGCGCAGTTACGGGGCCAGGAGATCAGCTTTGCCGAGGGAGTGGACGACGCGGAGCACTGGTTGGCACGCAGCGTGCTGCTGGGACAAGCAAAGGCTTCCATGAAGTGATACCCCGGCAGCGGTGGTGCCGGTTTGCCGATGACCGGGGGTAACACTATCATGCGCACGGTGGGGAGGCCCACGAAACGGTCAGGCCCGCATCTCCCGATGGAAACCAACAGCGACAGTCCCGGACGCGGGACGCAGTCGTCATTTGTTGAGCAACGCAAATCCCCGCGTCACCCGGTCTATCTCGACGCGCTGATCACGGGGCAGGGCGTCGAGTCCAAGGCTTGCAAGATCCGGGACTTCTGCGCCAGCGGGGTCTTCCTGTCTTTCGAGGAACAGGCCGGAGCGGTGGCCTACGCCTCGCAGCAGCCCATCGCGCGCGACGACCTGATCGGCATCCACTTCTTCATGGAGCTAAGCGGCCGCGACCGTTCCTTCGAATTGAAGGCGCGCGTGGTGCGGGTTTTGACCTCCGGGCTGGGCGCTGAGCTTATCCAGCCCGATCCAGTGGTCATCGCAGCGCTGAAGCACGCGGCAAAGCTGACCGCGGCACCGCCTGGAGCGGTGATGCTAAAGGCCGGCGAGAGCGCTGAGAAAGGAGTATCCGGGCGCGAGGCGCTCCTGAGGGAGCTGCGTGATCGCCTCGCGGCGGTTTGCAACGCCTGGATGGGACAGTACTTCCGCGCCGTTCAAGGCCAGTTCCTGGAGGCGGCGCGCGACGCGCCCGATGCTGTGGTCCAGCGGCAGATTTGGAACGCGGCGCAATTCCTCAACGCCCGCCGTGACAAGATGGAGCAGGACGTGCGCGCTGCCCTGCTCGAACGCGTCGACACGGCGGCGAGCAAGGGCGTGCGCGAATCCGACACCGTGACCCGCTCCCAGGGCGAGGATCTAGCCGGCGAGCTATCACTGGTGGAGACCGATGAGTTCGAGCAATTTCTCGCGGTGTCCGAGGTCGTCGACAAGGCCGAGACGATGTTCACGCAGTCCCTGTTCGAACTCCATCAGCGCCTCTCCTTCCTCTACGGCGCTCGCATCGACAAGGGCAACAATCCCATCGGCCCGGCCGCGCTCGCGCGCGAGTTCGGCAACTATGTCAGGCGTATGCAGCTCGGAGTGGAGCCTCTGCGCCTCGCTTTGCGGGTCTACCAGGACGTCGTGCTGCCGGAGGTAGGATCGTTTTACGAGAACATCAATCGCTTTCTTCGTGACAACGGTGTACCGCTGCTGGGTGAGCCGGAGGGACCGCGGGCGAAAATGGTCCGCGAGATACGGCGCCCACGGGTCGCGTCGGCCACGCCGGCGGCCCCGGCGAGCCCTGCCGCGCCGCCGCAAACGCCGCTTGTGCCGGGTGTGGCGCCGCCTGTGCCCATGCCGGCCGGCGCCGTGCCACCTGGATTTCCGGCTGCAGGCACGCCATTCGCGGTGCCCCCGGCCGGAGCGTTCCGCACGGCGCAGGCTCTATTTGGTCTGGGCCGTGAACTGAGGGCGCCGGTGGCGATGGAGGCTGCACTGGCTGCCTCGCTGGGCCCTGCTGCTTCGCTTGCCTTTTATAGCACTCTAGAGCTTGCCTCAGCGTTGCAAGCGATCGATCTGTCCGGGGGCGAGGGCTCTGGTGTCATTGATCCCTATAGCCTCCGTGCCGGGCTCGAGCAGGCGCTGGTGGCACAGGCGCCCGCCAAGACCTCCAAGAGGGTGAATGACGCGGACTGGGATGTCCTGGAGCTGGTGGTCGAGCTGGTCAACGCGGTGCTCTCCGATCCGCGCGTGCACCAGGAGATCAGGCCCCATCTGCGCCGGTTGCGCCACCCGGTGAACATGGTAGCGCTTAGCGACAAGGCCTTTTTCGATTCGCTTGATCACCCGGCGCGCAAAGTGATCAACAACCTGGCGGGGCTGCGTTCGCTGTCCGGCAGGGACGGCCAGGAGTCGATCCTGCCGCGCGTCGAGTTCATGGTTGACCGCATCGCTGCCGAGGCCGGTGCGCGCCCGGGGGTCTTCGGAGAAGTGGCAGCCGAGTTGCAAGTCCTGCTCGCAGAACAGGATCACGCACAGGCCGAAAATCTTGCACAGCTCGCGCACGCGGCAAAGGCACAGCAACAGATTCTCAAGGCGCGCCGCAAGGAAGGCGCTGGGGCGGGACGACCCGCCGCGCTCGCGGCGCTGGGCGGGGAGTGGACAGTGTGGCTTAACCGCGCCAAGCGTCTCAAGGTCGGCGACGAACTACAACTCGGCACCAGTGGACGGCAGCAGTTGGCGCGCGTGGCCTGGGTCGCTGATGACGGCAGCTCTTATGTATTTGCCGACCCCATGGGCAGGAAGGTTGGCAGCTTCGGGCTGCAGGAGCTGGCCATGCAGTTGCGCCGCGGGTCGGCAAAGGTCCTCGAGGACCTGCACATGGCGCCGGTCGAGCGAGCGCTGCTCAAGTCACTGGAGAACCTTCATGGGCGCCTGCAGAAGCAGGTCGTCTCCGATCCGCAAACCAGCCTGCTTAACGAAAGGGCGCTCGGTGACGCAATCGAGCAGGCGCTGGTGCGCGCGCGCCAGGACAAGGTGAGCCACACGTTTGCGCTTATCGCCGTGGAACAGGTCGAGGCGCTGCAATCCGCCGACAAGACTGATGCCCTCGCGAAGGTGCTGCGCGAAGCCGCAACCCGGCTCCGCGGTGCGGTGGATGCGGAAACCACGCTTGCACACCTGAGCGACAATCATTTTGGCTTGCTCCTCTGTGACTGCACGCAGGGCCAGGGCTATGCCGCCGTCGAACGGGCGCTCAAGGCGCTCGGCAGTGCCGCGCTGCCCGCGGCGGGTGTAACCACGCCGCTGACTGCGAGCGCCGGCCTGGTACCCTTCCAGGGCGAGGCGCTGACAGCGGCCAGCGTGATCAAGGCGGCGCAGAGTGCGGTGGCGGTGGCGCGCCGCGCCGGCGGCAATACGCTGCGCATCCTGCATGTGGAGGCGGAGGGAGACCACGTTGACACGGTCAGTGCGCGACTCAAGGATAAGCTCGCCGAAGCGCTGGACACCGGTACGGTGCAGATGGCGTTTCAACGCATCGTGCCGGAGCAGGAGGGGCCGGCGGCGGCTCTTCCCGTGCACATCGAACTCATGCCTTCCATTCATGTTGAAGGCGCGCGGGTGAATGCGAAGACGCTGCGGATCGCGGCGGAGCAGCTCCAGCGCAGCACGGATCTCGACCGCTGGCTCATCCACGCCGGCATGCAATGGGTCATCGAACACCCCGAGCGCCTGCCGCCACAGGGGCTCTGCATCATACCCCTGTCGGCGGCTTCCGTTCGCGACGCGGGCACCGCGGGCCTGATCAGCGAGGCGTTCATCAACACGGCGGCGCCGCCTAGCCGCTTCTGCTTCGAGCTGACGGAGGGCGCTGCAGGCGACGGGCTCGCCGAGGCCGAGGAGCTCGTGCACGCCTTGCGCGAATTCGGATGTCGTTTCGCCTACGGGGACTTCGGCGGCGAGTCGGCCTCGTTCAGCCGCGTGAAGGCTCTGCAAGTCGATCTCGTGCGCATCGGGCGCATGCAGAATCGCGACATCGTGAATGCGCGCAGCGATGCGGCCCTGGTGAAGTCGATCCTGGAGATGGCGCACTTTATCGGCGTGCCGGCAATTGCGGACTGCGTCAGCAGCAAGCCGGTATTCAGCAAGGCGCGGGAGCTCGGCATCGAGTACCTACAGGGGCCGGCGGTGGCGCCGGTCGAGCTGGCGATCTGAGGCGCGCCGCATCATGGCCAATACGCCCGAGCGCATCGGTAAGTATGAGGTCACCGGCATCGCGGGGAAAGGCGCCATGGGGGTGGTCTACGTCGGCCGCGATCCCTTTCTGGACCGCGGTGTCGCCATCAAGGTGGCCACCCATGCCGACGACACCAGCACCAAGGGCCGGTTGGCGAAAAAGCTCTTTCTCAACGAGGCGCAGACCGCGGGCCAGCTCGATCACCCCAACATCCTGAAGGTCTTCGACGCCGGCGAACTGGAGGGTGGCGCCTTTTTCATGGTGATGGAGTACATCGAGGGCGCCACCACGCTGCGCGAGATGTGTGATCCAAACAGGCTGCCGCCAATCGACACGGCGCTGGGTTACTTCCGACAGTGTGCCGACGCGCTGGACTATGCGCACCGCCACGGCATCATCCATCGCGACATCAAGCCCTCCAACCTGATGCTGACGCAGGACGGACGCATCAAAATCGGCGATTTCGGCATCGCCCGACGGACCATGGGCGAGCACACGCAGGTACTGGGCTGGTTCGGTTCCCCGATGTATATGTCGCCGGAGCAGGCGCGTGACGAAGAGCTGTCCGGCCAGTCTGACCTCTTTTCCTTCGGGGTCGTAATGTACCAACTGCTTACCGGACGCCCGCCATTTGAGGGGCGCGGCATCTCCGGGCTCATCCAGCATGTGCTGCAGCACGAGCCCACACCGGTACGCGAGCTGCGCTCTCAGGTGCCGGAGAAGTTGGCTGCGATCGTGCACCGTTGCCTCGAAAAATCACGCGACCGCCGCTACCGCACCGGCGCCGAGATCCTTGCCGATCTCAATGCCGTTCAGGGCGCGGGTGTCGAAGCGGTGGAACCCTCCGCCGCTGATAAGCTGCGCATACTGAAGTCGCTGGCTTTCTTCGAGGGGTTCTCCGACGCTATGATCGGTGAGGTAGTCAAAGTCGGTTCCTGGTTGACGTACCCGGCGGGACATGTGCTCATCCGCGAAGGGGGGGAGGAAACCGGTTTTTACGTCATCGTTTACGGCCAGTTGTCAGTGATGCGCGAGGATCAGGTTATCGGCGGCGTCGATGTGGGCGAGTGCGTGGGGGAAATCAGCTACCTTACCGAGCAGAAGGTGAAACAGACGGCGACCGTGACTGCCCTGACGAAAGTAGTGGTCCTGCATATTACGGCGAAGATGACGGAGTGGGCATCCCTGCCGCTGCAAATGCGCCTCAACAAGGCGTTTCAGCAGGTGCTCATCACCCGCGTCATCCGCGCCAATGATCGGCTGGTGCGTCGCAGCGTGCGCCCCGGGGAATCCACATTCGGCGGTAGCACGACGCAATCCAAACTGGAGCAGTCGCAGGGTCCAACATCGGAGCCGTCAGCGGCAGGAGCCGATTCCGGGAACCGCGACCTTGTCGCCAAATCCTGACGTTCCACGCCGATCCCGGCTGCCAGGATTCTCACGATAGGGGGGTCCGCGCAGTAGGCACGACGCCTGCCGCACGGATGGTTTTCCGCCCGGAACAAGAGAACCATGACAATGAAGATCGTTATTGCTCCCGATTCGTTCAAAGAGAACCTCGCCTCCATGGAAGTCGCCACCGAGATCGAAAAGGGTCTGCGCCGGGTATGGCCGAAGGCGCGCTGCGTGAAAGTGCCGATGGCTGACGGCGGGGAGGGGACAGTGCAGTCGCTGGTGGATGCCACCGGCGGAAAGATCCTCAACTGCGAGGTGGCCGGGCCGCTCGGCGAGCCCGTGCAGGCGCGCTACGGCTTGCTGGGGGACGGCCGCACGGCGGTGATCGAAATGGCGGAGGCTTCCGGTCTGCCGCTCGTGCCGAGGGATCGCCGCAACCCACTGCTGACGACGACTTACGGCACGGGGCAACTGATTGTCGACGCCATCGAACGCGGCGTGAACAGGATCATTATCGGCATAGGCGGGTCGGCGACCAACGACGGCGGCGCCGGCATGGCGCAGGCGCTCGGCGTCACATTCCTCGACAAGTCGGGTCAACCCTTAAGCGGCCGTGCGAGCGGCGGCATGCTCGATCAGATCGCCCGCATCGACCCGCGCGGGCTGCATAGGCGCTTGCGGCAGGTTCGGATCAGCGCCGCCTGTGACGTGACCAATCCGCTGTGCGGGCCGCAGGGTGCGACGCACGTCTATGGGAAGCAAAAGGGGGCAACTCCCGGCATGATCGAGCAGTTGGATCGCAATCTCGCGCATTTCGCGGCGCTCATCAGGCGCGACCTGGGCGTCGATGTTTCGGAGCGCCCTGGCGCGGGGGCCGCCGGGGGACTGGGGGCGGGACTTATGGCTTTCACCGGCGCCGTGCTCGAGCGCGGGGTAGAACTCGTCGTGCGGGCCACACGCCTCGAAGAGCATATGAAGGGAGCAGATCTGGCCATCACCGGCGAAGGCCGCGTCGACTTTCAGACTGCCTTCGGCAAGACTCCCTCCGGTGTCGCCAAGGCCGCGCGCAAGTCTGGCGTGCCGGTCGTGGCAATCGGCGGTGGTCTCGCCGACGACGCCGGCGGTGTCTTCAGGCATGGCATTGACGGACTGGAGGCGGCGACACCCAATGCCATGGATCTTGATGTCGCCATCAGCAAGTCGCGTCAGTACTTGCAGGATGCCGGTGAGCGCGTCGCGCGCCTGATCATGATCGGTCAGAGAATGTCCGCGTCGATAGCAGCAACCGGCGCCGCAAAGCATAGCGGGAGGCGCCCGAGGCGCAGGGCAAAAAAAGCCGGGAAAAAAGCCGGACGCAGGGTCTCCACGACTCCGACCGCCACGCGCCGTAGTTCGGGTCAAAAACTTAGCGCTGCGGGCAGAAAGAAGACGGCGGCGCGCAGAGCGGCGCGTCTCAGCCGCCGCTGAGTCAGGAATCAGCGGACCTGGCGTAGCTGAGTGAGGCACCCATAGTCTTCTGGCACGGCCAACGCGCTTTCATCCGGCAGCTGTCGGAGCGAGAGAAACCACGCTGCTCCCCGCACGGGCGGGGCGGCCCGTGTTTTCGGAGCACCAGAGAACTTGCGGTATTACCCCCGTGCCGCAGCAAGAGCGGTGGAGGGGGTTTTGTCGTACGCCGTTGCCGCGGGCGGCTTGTCTTCGGCAATGGCGGAGACCTTGGCATCCGTCGCTGGCTCAAAGCTCGCAGCGTTCGCGGCGCGAGCCGAGATCTCCTGCTCTTGCTCGATGAGCGCTTTACCGGTCTTGTGGAAGTAGACGATGCCCAGCGCGTCGCAGCGCGATTCCAAATATTGCAGATAGCGCACCAGCGCAACCTGCCGGTATTCGTTGAGTTCCTGCCCACCGCTTGCCAGGGCCTCGAAGATGGTGCGCCAACGGTACTCGGTGGTAAAGCTCTTCATCCCGATCGCCTTCAGCAGCGCTCCGGTTTTGTCGGGCCGTTCGCGGCACGCGCCGAGCACGCGGGTCAGCTGGTGCTGGATCAGACTGACGAATATCGCCTCGCGCCGCAGGGACTTGGGAGAACGATGCAGAAATTCCACCAACTTAACCAGCGATACCGAGACCCGGCCGCCCAGAGCGAACTCAAATTCGCTGGGGTGACGGAAGACCAACACCCGTTCGCCGCTAATGAGGCGGAACGGACGGGAGAAAAGACGGGAAAGTGCGCCCTTCCAAGGCTTATTGACCGCTGCGAACGGCACCCTCGCGCGTGGTTCACTCATACAGCCCCCTTCTCTTTATCCCTGTCTTTCAGGGACTTAGGACAGCTTGTTGTAATACTGTTTCTAAGTTTATGCTATAACTACATGAAAGTCAAAGAACTAACGCCAACCATACGCCCCTCATGGGCTACATCGGAGCAGGATCATAGCCCCTTGGCGGAGGGCTGGAAAGGTCGGCAGCGATGCGGGCGCAGGGCGCCGCCGACCGGGATATCCGTACCCTGCGGCCCCCTTAGCTGTAAGCAGGCTTCAGCAGGAGAGCCCCGCAGCAGCCGTGGTGCAGGAGGTGTCGGCAGGCGCGCCGTAGTCGCTCTGCGGGTCATTGGCCGACGGGTCCGGAGTCACGAAGAAATCTTTTCCGTCCGCAAATTCATCAGGTTCAGCGATCGTGATCGCAGGGCTCGCAGGGGCGAGTCCGGCGGTACGCATGTCGTGGTTGTCGCCCAAGTTCCACACCACCAGGCGCCTGCGGTCCGGGCCAAGCAGCGCACGTGAGTAAAACTTACGCAGTTCTTGCCGCGTCAGTGCATGCACCGCGTCGGCAAGCCGTTCGCGGGTGTCGAAACCGTAGTGTTGCAGATCAAGTTCGCTCCAATAACGGTCGGTGCGCTCCTTCAGTCGCTCCTCCGCGTCAAGCACGCGGATGAGAACCCCCGCCTTGTGATGCGCGAACTCCTGGGCTGACATTGCGTCGATGGTCTGTGCAAAGACACCCAGGAACTGATCGATCTGAACATTCAGCTCGGCCGGCGTGGCAATGGGGGACTGCACCAGGAACACGATTCCGGGGACGTCCAGCAGCGGGAGCCCGCCGACGTTCACTATGTAACCCAGTTGCTTCTCGGTACGGAGATCGTGGTAGAAGGGAGCCTCCAACATCTGGGCGAGCACCTCGAACCGGGCGCTCTCGCCGGGTGACTTCTCCTGCCCCTGGAAATACACAACGACTGAGGAATCAGGGTGTTCGATCGGCAGCTCGCGCAAGTAAGGCTTCCCGGCCCGCAGCCGGATCACGCGCGCGGGCGGGACTGACGCGGGCCGCGCGGATTCGACCAGCTCACGGCGCAAAACTGAACCAAGGGCGATCGCATCGTTGCGATGCAGGTTGCCGTGCGCGAGGGCAACCACTTGCACATCCGTCAACAGGTCCTTCGCGAAGGCGCGTAACTTGTCAACGGTCATACCTTTGGCGGCGGCAAGCTGGTGAGACTCCGACCAGCTCGGTTTCACAAGTAGCTTGGTCACCTCGGCGAAAGTCTGCTGGTAGGGGTTCTCGCGGCGCGCGTTGTCCAGTTCCCGTATGAGACCATCCTTGGCGCGATCGAACCCATCGGCGGCGATGCGGGGCTCGCGCAGCACGGCCGTGACACGCTCGAGCAACAGCGGCAGCTTGTCGTCGTAGCCGGCGAGCCGCACCGTGATACCGCGCAGATGGGGGTAGATGCGGTAGTGAAGGCCTGCCAGGCGGGCCGAATAGGCAAACTCGTTGAGTTCGTCGCTGACTACGCGTGTGTACAGCTCGCTCAAGACGGCGTGAGCGGGCGTATCATTGGCGACCGGCGAGCGCACCGAGAAGTAGAAATCGGCGCGCGGCTGACGGTAGGTATTGTCCTGTTCGAACCACAACTCGAAGCCGGGGGTATGCTCAATCCGTATCGGCCGGGGCGTGGCTGAGGCTTCAAGGGGCTTGATGCGGGTGTCGGCTGGGACGAAGGGATTGGGTTCCGGCAGGCGCAGCGCCGGGTCTGTTTCCTCGGTGCGCCAGCGTTCGAGCGTCGCTGCGGGGATCGGCAGCACCCCGTAGGGAGTGTTGTACCAGGGATCGCGGCGGTTCGCGGGCAGACCCCGGGCAACGACCGCCAGCAGTGCGTTGTCGGGATTGAGGTGTTGCAGGTACTCGCGGATGAGTGCCTTGTCGTAGTGCACCATCATGAAGCGCGCGCGCAGCACGTCCGCCGGCTCGATACTATGCAAGTCGGACGCGAGACCCCTCACGGTGCGGATCGGCGAATCCTTTTCGTCGAACTGGAAGGCCAGATCGGCCAACTTCGCCTGTTCTGCATATCGCCACGCGGCCAGCCCTTCGCGCTCGATAAGGCGCAGGCTCTGGAACAGCAGCGCGGTGATGTCCTCGATGTGCGCGAGACCGCGTTCGGTCAGCTCTATCGACACCGAGAAGGCGGCGGCACTGCGATCATCGATGCCCAGTCCTACGGCCAGTTGGTCGGCCCATCCGCGCGCCTTGAGTAGCGACAGCAGACTGCCTTCGCCCTCATGGCCGAGCAGACTGGCGATGTAGCCGATCGGTTTCACCCGGTAGTGCGCCGTCACCGGCGGCAGCGGAAACAGGAGCTCCAGTTGCCGATCATCCCGCAACGGTTCGACGTTGACGCGTAGCGGCAACTGTCCGCGCTTAAACAGTGGTACCGCGAGCGCGGCGGGCTCCGCCGGGCGCTTTGCCACCAGCGGGAAGCGCGCGAAGACCCAGCTCTCGAGCAGCGCCAGCGGCTCCTTGCCCAGCACGACCAGGGTCATGCGGTCGGCGGAATAGTGGGTCTCATAGAAGCGGATGAGCTCCGCGCGGATCGGGTGGCCGTCGCGGTCCGAGAGCGTAGCCAGGCTGCCCACGGCGAACTGCGACAGCGGATGCGCCGGGTTCACGATCTGTTTCAGGACGGAATACATTCGACGGTCATCGTCCTTGACGTTGGCCTGGTATTCCGAATGGACGGCATTCTTCTCGCGCTGTACGTACTCGGCGCTGAACTGCGGGGCGATGAAGAACTGGCTGAATCGATCGAGGGCCGGTTCCAGATAGTCCTTGTCGATGTCGAAGTGAAAATTGGTGTTCTCCGCGCCGGTATAGGCGTTGTCGGAGCCGCCATGGGTGCTGATGAAGTTCTGGTATTCGCCGGGTTCGGGATACTTGCTCGTACCCAGGAACAACATGTGCTCGAGGAAGTGCGCCAGGCCCTCGCGGCCCCTCGGATCAGCGGCGCTGCCCACCGCTACATCGAGCGAGGCGGCGGCCTTGTCGGTGGCGGGATCCGAGATGAGGAGTACCTTCATGCCATATCGCAGGTCCAGGTATTGGTACTGGCGATGGTCGCCCGGGCTCTTGGACACATCCAGCGCGCGTGCGCCGACAGTCACGCTCAGGAGCAGGAGCGCGAGCGTCGCCCGCAGCCAGGGGTCGCGTATGGCGAAGGGTCGTGTCATTGGGACTTTGCTACGCAAGTGCCATGCAAGATTGACGCCGCGCTCCGGCAGGCGTCAAGCCAGAGTTAGAACAGGCGGGGCGCGTCGGTTCTGGGCGCGCCGTCGGGTAAACCCGCGGGCCGGCGGTGTGCCAGGCGGCGATCACTGCTGCAGTCGCAGTTCCCGCCAGGCCTACCAACCGACGAGACGGAGCATAAACGGCGTCCACGCCGCCAGCATCGCAACCAATAGTGCAAACTCCAGCCAGAATATCCGGCGATAGCGCACGCGTTCTTCGTCCGCCTTGTCGAGCATAAACACACGCGTCATGGTCATGTCCAGCGGCAGGGAGAAAGCGAGCATGGCCACCAGCGTGGGGGCGATGACGCTGGGTGCAAGCCGCCAGCCAAAGTGGACTTGGCCATCCGCGAAAGGTGCGCAGGCGATGACGCCGACCACCAGCAGTGCCAGCAGCGCACGCAGCGGACCCAGATAGCGAAAGAATCTTGCGATCACATCCATTGCCAAATCTGTTCGATTGGGCGATAAAGCATACCATTACAGTTACCAACGGGAGGGCTCTGTGACAGATCGCGCGCAGACGCAGAACATGGCGGTGTTCTGCGACTTCGAGAACATCGCGCTCGGCGTCCGCGACGCCAGTTACGACAGGTTCGACATCAAGCGGGTCATCGAGCACCTGCTGCTCAAGGGCAGCATCATCGTGAAAAAGGCCTATTGCGACTGGGAGCGTTACAAGGAGTACAAGCAGCCCATGCACGAGGCGTCTTTCGAACTTATCGACATACCGCACGTGCGCCAGTCGGGTAAGAACTCGGCGGATATCCGGATGGTGGTCGACGCGCTCGACCTCTGCTACACCAAGCTGCACGTGGACACCTTTGTGCTCATCAGTGGCGATTCCGACTTCTCGCCGCTGGTCTCCAAGCTGCGCGAGAACAACAAGACGGTCATCGCGGTAGGCGTGAAGAACTCCACCTCTGATCTGCTCATCTCCAATTGCGACGAATTCATCTTTTACGACGATCTCGTCCGCGAGCAGCGGCGCGCTGCCCGAGGCGGCCGCCGCCGCCGCCGTGAACGGGTGCTCACGCCGGAGCAGACGCAGGCGGGCGGGGAACAGCGGGACGAAGACAAGAAGCAGCAGGCGTTGGACCTTGTCATGGAGACCACGGAGGCGATCATTGGCGAGCGCGGCGTGGAGGAAAAACTGTGGGGCTCAATGGTCAAGCAGGCGCTGAAGCGGCGCAAGCCGGGGTTCAAGGAGTCCTACTACGGCTTTTCCACCTTCAGCGAACTGCTGGAGGAGGCGCAGAACCGGCGGCTCATCACGCTCGAGCGCGATGAGAAGTCGGGTGGCTACATCATCACCCAGTGCCCTCAGGTGGAAGGGGAGCCGTGAAGCTGACGAACTTCGCCCGTCGCTACGGTGGCCGTTCCGGGACCCGCCAGCTCATGGAGGACCTCGGTTCGGCGCTTGAGGGCGCCAGCGCCGCACTCATGCTGGGCGGTGGCAATCCGAGCCACATACCGGCGGTGCAGGCGATCTTCTGCGAGCGCCTGCGCGCGATCGCTGCGGACGCGGGCACGTTCGCCCGGGTCCTTGGGAACTATGACTCGCCGCAGGGCCATCGGGAGTTCGTGGAAGCGTTGGCGGCGCTACTGCGGCGGGAGTACGGCTGGCCGCTGACGGCCCGCAACATCGCGCTCACGCATGGCAGCCAGTCGGCATTCTTCCTGCTCTTCAACATGTTCGGAGGCATCGCGGGGGGAGGGCGGGCGCATCGCATCCTGCTGCCGATGACGCCGGAGTATATCGGCTACGCCGATGTGGGCCTGGGCGAGGAGATGTTCGTGGCGCAAAGGCCGGCGATAGAGCTGCTCGACGACCAACTGTTCAAGTACCACGTCGACCTGCGCCGTCTCGCGGTCGGCGAAGACATCGCCGCCGTTTGCGTGTCGCGGCCAACGAATCCGACCGGCAACGTCATCACGGACGCAGAGATGGCCGGACTGATGGCGATCGTGCAAACACACGACATTCCGCTCATCGTCGACGGTGCCTATGGCATGCCTTTCCCGCACATCATCTTCACCGAGGCAACGCCGATCTGGAACGAGCACGTGATCCTGTGCTTAAGCCTCTCCAAACTGGGGCTGCCCGGCGTGCGCACTGGCATCGTCGTGGCTGATGAGCCCATCATCGACGCGCTCACTGGTATGAACGCGATCCTGCATCTGGCGACCGGCAGTATCGGGCCGGCGCTAGCGCTGGAAAGCGTGAAGAGCGGTGACATCCTGCGCGTGAGCCGCGACATCGTGAACCCGTTCTACCGCCGCAGGGCGGAACAGGTCCTCGCGTGGACGCGCGAGGCGCTGAGAGGATGCACGTTCCGGATACACAGACCCGAAGGCGCCTTCTTCCTGTGGTTGTGGTTCCCCGGGCTGCCCATCAGCAGCGCCGAGTTGTATGAGCGGCTCAAGGCGCGTGGCGTTATCGTCCTGCCCGGGCACCACTTCTTCCCCGGCCTTACCGAACCCTGGCCGCATACGCAGGAGTGTCTGCGCGTCAGCTACACCCAGGACGAAGAGGTGGTGCGCCGCGGGATTGCGGTCATCGCCGAGGAGCTCCGGCGCGTGGGGGTCTCTGCGGATGACACGCCCACCACGTCGCAGCGACGCGCCGGTTGAGACGTTGCGGCGCGCGCTCGGCGGTACGGGTCTGCATGTTTTCCCCGTCGGTCTCGGGGCAATGCCATTGTCGATCGAGGGGCGGCCGGACACAGTGCAGGCCTTCGAGGTGGTCAAGGCCTTCATCGACGGAGGCGGCGACTTCATTGACACCGCCAACGCCTATTGCCTCGACGATCAAGACATCGGCCACAACGAGCGGCTCCTCGCCGACTGCCTGACGCGCCTCGGCGTGCGCGAGCGCGTCGTCGTCGCCACCAAGGGAGGGCTGACGCGCCCGCAGGGGCGCTGGGAGGTAGACGGGCATCCGGCCTGGATCCGCGCCTCGTGCGAGCAGAGTCTGCGCGATCTCAACACCGACTGTATTGCGCTTTACCAGTTGCATGCCATCGACCCCAACGTCCCGTTGCTGGAGACGCTGGGAGAACTGGTGCGTTTACAGCAAGAGGGGAAGATCCGCCATATCGGCCTGTCCAATGTCCATGCCGAGCAACTGGAACTGGCACTCCGGCATGCCACGATCGCCTCGGTGCAGAATCGCTGCAATCCCGTTGAGCAGCGGGATTTCCGCAGTGGCCTGGTGGATCTGTGCCGGGCGCGGGCGGTGGCCTACGTTCCCCATAGTCCCGTTGGTGGTCACCACAATCACGTCCGCATGAGCGCGCACCCCGTCCTCTTGCGGCTGGCGG
Organism: Chromatiales bacterium; assembly: GCA_052388435.1. Classification (GTDB taxonomy): domain Bacteria; phylum Pseudomonadota; class Gammaproteobacteria; order JAJPIJ01; family JAJPIJ01; genus JBQTIC01. The sequence continues at coordinate 33,404 of JBQTIC010000016.1, forward strand.
CCAGGCATGAGACATCGACTTATTGCATCATGCTGGCCTGGTTGTTCGCCAAGGGCGAGCACATCGTCCCGATACCGGGCGCAAGCAGGGTGACCAGCATCAGCGATAGCCTGCGTGCTGCCACCATTCAACTGGCCGCCGAAGACGTGAAGGCGGTCGACGGGCTGGCCGGTTAGTCAGAGATTCCTCCCGCAAACACGACCCGGTTGCGGCCGCGCTGCTTGGCGCGGTAAAGGGCGATGTCCGCCCGCTCAAGCAGCCAGGTCGCCGCCTGCTCGGATTCCCGGTTTACTTCGGCCGCACCGATCGAGACCGTCACGTTCAGCGCTCGAGCGCCATCCCGGCCGCAGGCCGAAGCCGCTATGCAGCGCCGGATCCGCTCCGCCACCTCGCGGGCACGCTCTCCGTTCGCCTGCGGGAGCAGCACAGCAAACTCTTCGCCACCATAGCGCGCGAGGATATCCGCGGAGCGCAGTTGGGCGCGGATCCGCTGCGCCACCGTGCGCAGCACTTCATCGCCCATTGCGTGACCGTGGATGTCATTAACGGCCTTGAAGTGGTCCACATCCACGAACAGGCAGCAAAGCGGAGCACCTGTTCTCTGCACCCGGGTGAGTTCCTCGCGCAGACGCTGATCGAAGTAGCGGCGATTGCCCACGCCGGTCAGCGCATCGGTGTGGCCCAAACGCTTTAGTCTCTCGCAGCTAACAGCGTTCTCCAGGCAGACGGCCACGACCGCCGTCAGATGTTGCAGGAAGTCGGTGGCCAGCGAGGCATGGAAGCGCTGCGGGTCGTGGCTACCGATGTTGTAACTTCCGAGCCAGCGACACCCCCGCCGCAGCGCTAGCAAAGCAACGCTCCCGAGGGCGCGGCCGGCATGGCAATAGAGCGTATCGTGCAGCGAGGGACTGTAGGCTCCGAGCAAGGGGCGCGGCTCACCGCGACACTGTCCCGCGAGCACGTGCTCGCGTTCCACCCACACCAGGCCCGGGTATCTGGATAGGTCGGCGCGGGTATCGAGCAAGGCCTGCCGCATCTCGTGCAAGGGGTCGTGGAGCTGCAGGGACACCACGTCCCACTGCAGCCGTGGCGGTGCCTCGCGCAGCAGAAGGTGCACAAGGTCGGTGAGACTATCGCAGGCCAACAGATCGAGCTCGAGCGTCTGGAACTTTCGCAGCGCCGCCTCGTTGTGACGTGCGGCCGCGAGCAAACCGTGAAGCGCTAAGGGCGATGCGGCACCCGCCTCCGGTGTTGTCTCGATGGCCTCCCTGAGCGGTGCAGTCAGATGGGAACTCATGATCGCGAGAGGGCGGACGCGGGCGCAAAGGCGCCGCTCGCTCGTGACCGCGGCGAGGGAGTGGAAACTGTATGCTGATTAATCGCTGGTCTCGGCGAAGCCGCGATCGGCGCCCGCCCGTTGCGCAGCCGGCGTCGGTAACACGAGGTCATCGAGGATCCGGGCGGTTTCGTTGAGCACCAGATCCACCGTATCGTCCTGTTTACCCTCGATGTCGCCGTCATTAACATCGTTCTCATCGCTTCTTGGCGGAGCTTTGCCGGTTGCAGCCCGAAACTGCCTTTCGCGCTCCTTCTGTTCCTCGTCGAGACGATCCTGTTCAGCCTTGCGTGCGCTCTCGAGCAGCGACAGCGTGGTCTTCTCGCGCGCGGCTTGCACGGCGCGCTCCTCCTCTAGCAGGAGCTGGAATGCGCGATCGTTCCTGAGACGCTGCTCATGCAAGGCACGTGCCGCCGCGAACTGCGCGACCGGGGCCTGCGTGGGGGAATAGTTCGCGGACTCGATACGATCCCAAGGCAAGGCATTGGGCAAGGCGCGTTCACCTTCCTCCCTAGCGTTGATGGCCGTGGGAAAGGTAATGTCAGGAATGACGCCGCGGTGCTGAGTGCTTTCGCCGGCAACGCGGAAAAACTGGGCGATTGTCGCCTTGAGCTGGCCGAGTTCGGCGTTGTCGTCGCGATCATACTGCCCCAGATCGACGAGGTTCTGCACTGTTCCCTTGCCAAAGGTCGGTTCGCCGATGATGATGCCGCGGCGGTAATCCTGGATGGCGGCGGCGAAGATTTCCGATGCCGAAGCGCTGTTGCGGTCGACCAGCACGGCAAGCGGGCCGGCGTAAGCGATCCCGGGGTCAGTGTCCCGTTCAATATGCACGCTGCCATCGGAATTACGCACCTGGACGACGGGGCCGCTGCCGATAAACAGACCCGTTAGCTCGGTCGCCTCGGAGAGCGATCCACCGCCATTGCCACGCAGATCAACAATGATGCCTTCCACGCCGTCACGCTCCAGCTCGCCGAGCAGCTCGCGCACGTCGCGCGTGGTGCTGCGGTAGTTATCCTCGCCGCGCGCCCGCCCCTCGAAGTCCTGATAAAACGTGGGGATGTTGATCACTCCGATCTTGGCGGCGCCGCCATTCTTTGGAACTTCGATTACGGACTTCTTGGCCGCCTCGTCCTCCAGCTCGATCTTGCTGCGGGTAAATGTGATGACCCTGGTCGAACCGCCCGGCGGGACGCCCTTCGGCAGCACCTCCAGCCGCACGATGGAGTCCTTTTTGCCGCGGATGAGGTCCACCACGTCGTCGATGCGCCAGCCGATGACGTCGATCATGGGATCCGTCAGCCCCTGGCCAACGCCCGTGATGCGATCGTCTTCATGCAATAGACCGCTCTTGTCCGCGGGGCCGCCATGCAGGATCTGGCGTACGAGAGTGTACTCGTTATCCGACTGCAGGATGGCGCCGATGCCCTCCAGCGACAGGCTCATCCGGATGCGGAAATTCTCCGAGGTCCGGGGCGAAAAATAAGAAGTATGTGGCTCGATCGTGACCAGGTAGGCGTTGATGAACAGCTCGAAGACATCATCGGCGTTCAACTGATCCGTGCGCCGCACCAGATCCTCGTAGCGCTTCTCCAGCGTCTGTGTGATCTCGCTGTCGCTCTTGCCGGTCAGGCGCAGGCTCAGCACGTCGTTCTTGACGCGCTTGCGCCAAAACTCATCGAGTTCCGCTTTGGTGCCCCAGGCGAGTTTGCTGCGATCGAAAACGAACTCCTCGCGCACGTCAAAATCGAACGGCGTCCTCAGCTCCCCCGTCGCATAGCGGGTCCGCTCATGCACGCGGTCGCGGAAGGTGATGAAGATGTCGAAGGCCGCCTGCAGTCGCGCATCCTCGATATAATCATCCAGGTCGTGGCGGTGGGCCTGGATGGCCGCGACATCCTCCGCGGTGAAGTAGCTGCGATTCGGGTCCAGGGATTCCAGATAACGATCCAGGATCTGCGCGGATAGATTGTCATCCATCGCCACCTTCCTGTAGTGGTAATTGGAGACAAAGTGCGTAATGAGCTCGGTGGCGCGCTCCTGCGGAGCTGAGGGCACGAGCGCACTGTTCTCAACGCGCGGCGCCGGCGCCGCCGCGGCAATCGTCGCGCCGAGCATAGCCGGCAAAATGAGGAGCGGACACCACGCGCGGGTGCGCGGTGTCTTGCGCTCACAGCGATGAGATGAAATCACGGAAAGCATGACCTTATTTATCGCAGCGCAAGCTATTAAATCACTTTCCTGCCCCAGTGGTCACAAGACATTGGCGCGGAGTGAGGGGTCAGACATGCTTGCGGCTGGTTTGCTCGCTGGTATCCTGACAGTGTTTGGTGGCCTGCAATTCTACCGCCGTGCGGATACGGAAAGCTATGCAAGCGCTCTGCCAGTGCAGCCAGGTCAGGGCCCGATCCATGGTGCCTTTTCACACTGCGATAGCCTGTCATGCCGGTCCCATCACGCCGGAGCGGCAGACCATTGCAAGGCCGCCACCTCTCGCTTCCTGCATCGCCCTCGTGGTGCTGCTGCACGCCGGCTGCTCACCAGAGACCCCGCCCCCGCCATCGCCGGAGACGGCGATGCCCGCCGTGGCCTGCGATCCTGACAACGGCGGGCTGCGACTGCCGGATGGCTTCTGCGCGGTGATCGTCGCCGATCACTTCGCCAACCTCCGCGAACTTGCGGTCAAGGCTAATGGCGACCTGTACGGCTCATTGTTGAACCGACGCCTCGGTACAGGCGGGCTTGTTGCCCTGCGAGACAACGACGGCGACGGTCGCGCAGATGAGATCCGTCAATTTGGCGACAGGGGCGGAGTGGGGCTGGGCATCCATGATGGTTACCTCTACCTGGGTGCAGACGACGCCGTCCTGCGCTATCGGCTGGGAGAAGATCTGGTTCCTGCAGCGGGGCCCGAAATAGTGGTCGGCGACCTGCCCACGAGCGAACTCCACGCCTCAAAGACCTTTGCCTTCGACGGACATGGCGGCCTGTACGTCAGCATCGGCGCGCCATCGAACGCCTGTCAGCAGCAGGACCGCAGCCCCGGCTCGCCCGGCCGTGACCCGTGCCCGGAACTGCAGCACACGGCAGGGGTCTGGCGTTTCGACGCAGCGCGCCTTGATCAGAGTCAGGCTCATGGCGAGCGCTACGCCTCCGGCATCCGTCATGCGCTGGCGATAGACTGGCAGCCACAGCTCGATGAGCTGTACGTGGCACAGCACGGTCGCGACCAGCTCAACGAACTGTGGCCGCAGATGTTCTCTGCTGAACAGGGCGAGCTGCTGCCCGCCGAGGAGATGCTCGCGCTAACGCGCGGGACCGAGTTCAGCTGGCCCTACTGCTACTATGACCCCTTTCAGCGCCGCCGGGTATTGGCGCCCGAATACGGGGGCGACGGCATAAGGGTAGGCCGTTGCGCCGTTTACCCGGAGCCGGTGGTGGTCTTTCCCGGTCACTTCGGCCCGAATGACATGCTGTTCTACCGCGGCGATCAGTTCCCCAGGCGCTATCGCGGCGGCGCCTTCATCGCATTCCATGGTTCGTATCAACAGATGGGCGCGACCCAGGTGGGGTATCAGGTGGTTTTCGTGCCGCTTGAGAAGGGGAGAATCAGCGGCGAATGGGAAGTGTTCGCCGACGGATTTGCGGGGACCGCGCGATCAAGTGTGGCCGAGCACCGTCCCACGGGCCTCGCCGAGGGTCCAGACGGCTCGCTTTACATCGCCGATTCGGTCAGCGGGCGCATCTGGCGGGTCGTATACCGCGGTGCTCTCAGGCGAAATAGCGCGGCAGAGCCTCTTCGAAGTCGGGAAAGTAAAGATGGATCACGTTGACATCGAAACTGGGCAGGATCTCGGACTTCGACTCGCGATCGAGGAGAAACTTGAACGCGGCCTCGACGCACTGCGCCTGCGAGAAACGGCCGCCGGTCAGCTTCTGATAGGTAGACTTCGAGAGGGTCACGCGGTGCCGCGATTTGCCGCCTCCGTCCTCGACAAGGACGTTGAAGACCAGCGGCTCCCCGTTTCCTGTGAGCTCAACTGTGATGTTGGCGGTCATGATGTCTGTTGTGTGCGCGACCAACAGGAATCCACTCATTATAGCGTCGTTTTTCGCGGCGCGGGCAGCGCGACGCGCGGCCGGGCGGCCGCGGACCGTATGGATGTGCTGGAGCGATTGACAAAGCTCACCGCAGGATCGACACGACGGCCGCGCCGCTCGGGCCGGCGCGGCGCCAGGGCGCTGCTCGTGTTGTTGGCGGTGGCAGGCCGGGCGCCGGCGCAGCCCGTCAGTGTCGCCATTGCCACGGCGGACGGCGCATCGGTTGAGCTGCGGATGGACAGTCACACCCCACCAGGGCGGCTCATCGACCTGGGTTCCCACCGATTGCACCTTCTCTGTACCGGGCAGGGCGAGCCGACCGTTGTGCTTGAGGCTGGCCTCGGTGGTTTCTCGCTGGAATGGCTGCCTTTGCACCGCGAACTATCCCGCCAGTTTCGTGTGTGCAGCTATGACCGCGCGGGCTATGGATGGAGTGATCCCGGTCCGGCCCCGCGCACCACGCAGCGGCTGGTGATGGAGTTATCCCGGTTGCTGGAGACGGCCGGCGAGACCGCGCCTTACTTGCTCGTTGGTCATTCCTTCGGCGGCTACACGGTACAGTATTTCGCCAAGGTGCATCCCTTACTCACTGCAGGCATCGTGCTGGTGGACTCGTCGCACCCGGACCAGTTCAACCGTTTCCCGCGCTCGCAACGGGATCTTTTTGAGCGTCTGACGCGTGGTCGTCAGATCGCCCTCGACGTGTTACCGGAATTGCCGGCGAATTATCCCGAGACAGTACGTAGTCTTGCCTTGTCGCTCATGCAGACGCCCAAGGCGCGGCGCGCGCAGCGGCTCGAGTACCGCAGCTTCCGCAAGAGTGGTGAGCAGGTGCTGGCGGCCGGGCGCATGCCTGATGTGCCGGCGGCGGTCCTGAGCCGCGCTGAACGCGAGTGGCCGGCGACGGTGGAAGGTGACGCCATGGAGGCCCTATGGCCGGTGCTACAGGCTGACCTTGCGCATACGATGCCCCATGCCCGGCAATCGGTCGTTGCAGGCAGCGGTCACCATGTCCATCTGGACCGACCCGCGGCGGTGGCGGACGCGATACGCACGGTGGCAGGGGAGAGCCGATGCGCCGGCATGGCCGGGGCAAACCGCGACGAGGGCGGTAGCACCCGCCAATGCTGATGCCTGAGTTTTGACGGATGCCACACGCGCAGCGGCCAACGTGTAAAGTTCGCGGCTGACGCGTCGCCGATGAGAACGATGTTGTCTTGCCCCCCCGGCGGTCGAGGCCAGATTTTGGCTCGTTCGCCGCCCTCACCTGCATGACGGGGGTACGAACTTCAACGCGGCCGGCTCGTGCATCTGCGGAACCACTTCGACTCCGCAGCTCTAAGGTTCCATGATCGTCTACCACGTCTGCGCAGCGGATGATGTCGTCCGCCTCCTCGCCACCGGCCTGCGGCGCGACGCTGGGCGCGCCTACGTCTTCGAACATTGGGACGATGTCCAGACACTGCTCAAGGAGACGGTGAACGAGCCCGAACCCGGCAGGCACGCAGTGCTTGTCCTTAACGTTGACCGTGATCTGCTCGCCTCCGCGCCACTGCCCCAACGCAAGGCGCCCGCCGCCATGTCCCCCGCCGACCTGCAACGGTTGCAGGCGCGTTCCCGCTACCTGGAGATGGATCTCAATCGGCAACGGATCGCTGACGTCAAAGATGCGCTCGGCAATTCCACACGCCATCGTTTCGAGCCGCAGCGCCATGGGCCCGCCCCGGTGCGGCGGTTTCTCCGTTTCGCGCGAGCGTACTGGTGGCTTATCGCCGCGGCCACCAGCTTCGGTATCGTCAAGTTCCTCATGCCGCTCGTGTTCCCGTGGGGGCTGCGGGTGCTCCTGGACGATGTCGTGCTGCGTGCGGGGACGCCCGCCGGGGGGCACGCCGAGAGGCTCGGCCAGCTGATTGCGCTCATGCTTGCCGCCCTCCTCGTGTGGATGGTGGCCACCTACTTCCGCAGTGTCTTCGCGGCACTGGCCGGGCATCGCATGATCCGGGATCTGCGGGTGGCGCTATTCGATCACGTGCAGCGCCTTTCGCACAGCTTCTTCGCGAGAAACCAGACCGGTGCCATCGTCTCGCGCGTGGTCAACGACCTGAGCCTGGCCCAGAATTTCGTAGGCTCCGCCCTGACCAACGTATGGATGGATGGAATCCTGATCGTGGTCCTCATCGGGATGCTGTGGGCGATACACCCGACGCTCACGCTGGTATCGCTGGCGCTCATGCCACTGTATGTGATGTCGCTCAAAACCGTCGGCACGCGCGTGCGCCTCATCAGCAAGGAGGTCCAGCAGCGCCTGGAGATGCTCTCCGGCAACCTGCAGGAGCGCATCGCCGGCGTGGCCATCGTCAAGGGCTTCACCCGTGAACAACTGGAGACACGTGCCTTCGCACGCCAGGCGAACAAGCTCCTGACCAAGGTGTTGCACTCCGTGCGCTTCACTGCCATGAATGAGGTGCTCGTGGGCGCCGTGGTGCACGGATCGCCGGTGCTGGTGACCTGGTATGGCGTGCATCAGATACTGGCCGGCCGCCTCAGCGTCGGCGAACTCACCCAGTTTCTGCTCTACCTTGGCATGTTCTATTTTCCCCTGCAGCGGCTGTCCGAGCTGAGCGTGGTGCTCGCGAACTCGCTGGCGGCCATCGAGCGGATCTTCGAGTACTTCGACACCCAGCCGCAGGTGAGCGAACACCCCGGAGCTCGTGCGCTTACGCGCTGCGAGGGCCGCATCGAATTCGAGCACGTGCATTTCGGCTACGATGCCGAGCTGCCGGTGCTGCACGACATCTGCCTTGCCATTGAGCCCGGCGAGACGGTGGCCTTCGTAGGTCCGAGCGGCTCTGGCAAGTCGACGTTGGCCAATCTGGTGCCGCGATTCTACGACCCGACCGCCGGCCAAATCCGCATCGACGGCCACGCTCTGCGCGATCTTCAGGTCACCTCGCTGCGGCGTCACATCGGCATTGTTAACCAGGAGACGATCCTCTTCTCCGGCACCGTGCAGGACAACCTGCTGCTGGCCCGGCCGGAGGCCACCGCGCGGGAGCTGCTGACGGCGCTGGAGGCGGCGCATGCGCGCGAGTTCGTCGAGCAATTGCCCGAGGGACTATGGACCGAAATTGGCGAGCGCGGCGCCGTCCTCTCCGGAGGACAGAAGCAGCGGCTGGCGGTCGCGCGTGCCTTTCTCAAGGACCCGCGGATCCTGATCCTCGATGAAGCGACCTCGGCGCTTGACTCGCGCGCCGAGCACGTCATCCAGAAAGCGCTGGCGCGCCTGCTGCAAGATCGCACTTCCATCATCATTGCCCATCGCCTGTCGACGATCATCAGCGCCGACAGGATCGTCGTCATCGATCGCGGCCGCATCGTGGAGACGGGCCGCCACGCGCAGCTGCTCGCGAACCGCGGCCTGTACACGCAACTGTACCTGGAGCAGTTTCGTCATCTCGATGCCACGGGCGCTCGCGCAACATCGTAGCCGTCGGTGCCGTGCCGCCCGGCGTGAGGTGGAACGGCACGGAGGGTGACGCCTGGAACGGTGATTAGCCGGACCTAAACTATTCATCACTGCTGCCGATCCTAGGCTCAGGCCCTGCACATCGATGCCCTTGGTCGCGTCTCGGCGCGCCAGGACTGCTGGTCAAGCAGCCGGATCCGCCCTGGGGACCTGTCGGGCCGGCCGTCGCGAACTCCGTGACGGTTCACTACGTGTTCAGGGGCGGGAGGTCAGGCTGTCGCCTGTCGCTTGAACTTGTAGCATACTTGTACAATCCGCCTGAAGGGGTCCAGAGATGTATCACAAGATTTTCTCCGCTGCCTATGCACTAGCCTTGAGCTTGTCGATGTCGGCGGCGAACGGTGCGGATTTCGGAAGTGCGATGGTGCAGTACCAGCAGGGCAACTACCCGGCGGCCTACAGGGAGTTCACTCTGCTCGCCAATCAGGGTGACGCGGACGCCCAGTTCGTGCTGGCTGATATGTACGCGAACGGTCAGGGCGTTGGCCGGGATGTCGTGCAGGCCCACAAGTGGTACAGCCTCGCGGCGCGCAATGGCGCCCCGGGCGCGACCAAGGTTCGCGATGATCTGGCCAGGAAGATGACGGCACAGGAGATCGGCGAGGCCGAGCGGTTGGCGCGAGAGTGGCGCCCGAGCGGGCACGCCTTGGCGGAAGGGTCGACGCCGACGCCCCCGGCAGGCGCGACGCCGAACGCGGCCCCCACGCCGGCACCGCCGCCTGCGAGTTCAGGCGGGGGGTTCTTCTCCAAGCTCGCGCGCGGGGCCACCGGTCTGCTCGGCGGCGCCAGCTCCTCGTACGGGACGGCGCAAGCGCCCACGGCGACGATTGGCATACGTGGCCTGAGCGCCGAGGAATTGCGCGCTGCGTCCCCCAACATGGCAGCCCTGCAGCAGATGGAGGGCTACCAGGTGAGTGACGGGGAAGCCGCGGGGTTTGCGCGCAGTGCACAGCTCACCGCGCAGAGCGTTCCCTACCTGGCGGCGCCCAGCGCAGCGGCTCCCAAACCCGCGCGCAATCCGCTCACAGGGCAGTGACATGCCGCGGATACTGATCGGGATCCTCGCGTTACTTGCGGGCGGAGGCATCGGCGGGGTCTTTGCCCTCGACATCGACATCGGCAAGGCGATTGACATCGGCCGGAAGGCGATCACCGGGATCGCTGGCATTCCGCAGGAACGGGAGATCGAAATCGGCCGCGGCATGGCGGCCTCGCTGCTGGGTGCAACCCCCCTCGTGCCGGATCCGGAAGTGCAGCGCTACGTCAACCGGGTCGGCCGCTGGCTCGCGGGGCAGACGGAGCGACGCGACCTGCCATGGCGCTTCGGGGTGCTCGACACGGATACCGTGAATGCCTTTGCAGCGCCCGGCGGCTATATCTTCGTCAGCAAGGGGCTGTTGCGTATCGCCAACAGCGAGTCAGAGCTTGCGGGCGTGCTGGCGCACGAGATCGGCCACGTGCTGGAAAAGCACCACCTTGAAGCTATCCGCAAGCAGGCGCTGACCAGCGCCGCTGGCGATCTGGTCACCGAGGCGGTGGCGCAGAACACCGGATTCAACGCTGCCCCGTTCGTCCAGGTAGGCACGCAATTGTGGGCGCGCGGCCTTGACCGCGAGGACGAATTCGAGGCGGACCAAATCGGTGTGGTCGTTGCCACTCGCGCGGGCTATGAACCCTACGGGCTGCCGCGCGTGCTGCTCTCGCTGAACGCGATTAACCCCGGTGATCGCAACCTCTCATTGCTCAACAGCACACACCCGCCCACCCGGGACCGGTTGGCGCGGCTCGAGCAGCAGATGGTTGGGCAGTTCAATCGGTACGAAGGCCAGCCCCAGGTGACCGATCGCTACCTGCAGGTGCGCCAGCACGTTCACTAAGGTAGTTCGCCGCAGCATCGCGAGCTGATGGTCGTGCCGGCTGGCGGGGAGGCACTGCGCGCCCAGTGCCTCCGGGCCAACGCCAGGAACATGTCCCATGGCGTGTCCCGCGGATCACCCTCACCGATGACGCGTTTGAAGCGCCGCCGCTCCTTACTCACCGGCTTTCGGATCCGTGGACACCCTTGCGAGTATTCAGAGGGTGCAGGTGCCGCGGCTACTCCGCGGGTGGTGGCGCGCTGGACGCCCTTTCCGCCGTGCTCCCCGATCCCGCCATCAGACGCGCGGTCTTCACCGACTGGCTGGTCGCCTGGACGATCTCGATCGTGTAAGGACCGATCTTCAGGCCTGTGCCCGGTTCCGGAATGCTTTCCAGTGTCTCCAGTATGAGGCCGTTAAGCGTCTTGGGTCCATCGGTGGGCAGCTTCCATTTCACGGCCCGGTTGATCTCGCGGATGGTCGCGGTGCCGTCGACCAGGTAGCTGCCGTCGGGTTGCGGGTAAATGTCCTTGGTGAGGTTCTGCGGGTCGGTGCTGAATTCCCCGACGATTTCCTCCAGCAGATCCTCGAGTGTCACCAGCCCCTGCAAATCGCCGTATTCGTCGACGACCAGGCCGACGCGTTCGCGGTGCCGCTGGAAATTCAGCAGCTGCGTGTGCAGCGGTGTCCCCACGGGTACGTAATACGGCTCATCGAGTACGGCCTCGATCTCCTCGACGGTGAGATTCCTGTCGTCGGCCAGCAGCCGCGGCAATCGGCGCACGTGCAGGAGGCCGACGATCTGTTCGATGCTGTCGCGATAGACCGGCACGCGCGTGTGCCGGCAGTTAGTCAGCTGCTCGATGATTCCGTTGAGGCTGGCGTTGAGATCGACGCCGACGATCTCGTTGCGCGGCACCATGATGTCCTCCACCGTGCCCTTCTCCAGGTCAAGGATGGCAAAGAGCATCTGCTGGTGCCTGCGCGGAATCATAGCTCCGGCCTCCTTCACGACTGTTCGCAGCTCCTCGCGGCTCAAGGGCATGTCGCTCGCTTTATCCGTGTGGATGCCGACAAGACCCAGGATCCAGCTGGTGACGGCGTTCAGCGGCCAGACGACAATCGGATAGGTCACTCTCAGCAGCGGTGACAGTACATGCGCCGCCGGCAGGGCGATGCGCTCGGGCCGCAGCGCGGCAAGGGTCTTCGGCAGGACCTCGCTGAAGATCAGCATCACGATGGTAAGAATGAACGTAGCGGTCGCCGCACCGCCGTCGCCCATCAGTTGCAGACCGATGATCGTGGCTATCGTGACCGCCGCGTTGTTGACGGCGTTATTTCCGACCAGCAGCAGCCCGATGAGGCGGTCCGGACGCTCAAGCAATTCCGAGGCTTTAATCGCGCCGCGGTTTTTCTTAGCGGCGAGATGGCGCAGGCGATAGCGGTTGGCGGCCATCATCGCCGTCTCCGATCCACTGAAACACGCCGACAAGACCAACAGGCAGAAAAGGGCGACGAACAGGGTACTCAGCGATATGTCGTTCACGGTGGCACCTCGGGCGAGTTCTGATCGAGTCTGCGGACGATCTGTTGCGGAGAGTTCCGGCGCCTGCCCACGGGGTGGGGGTCAAACCCGGTGCAGGATCAGCTGCAGGACGATTTCCGAGCCGAAGAATCCCAGCGCCAGGAGCACGAACCCGCTCAACGTATAGCGCACGGCGATCCGACCGCGCCACCCCCGATAGTGGCGGCCCCAGAGCAGGAACGCAAAGACCAGCCACGCCGACAGCGACAGCACCGTCTTGTGGACGAGGTGCTGAGCAAAGAGGTTTTCGACGGAGAGAAATCCGATGACGAGTCCCAGGCTCAGCAGGAAGAGTCCCACGCGGATGAGCTGAAACAGCAACGTCTCCATCGTGGCCAGCGGCGGCAGGGCCTGCATGACCTTCACGGGGCGTCGGTGCCGGAGCTGATAATCGGCCACAGCGACCAGCACGGCCTGCAAGGCGGCGATAGTAAGGACACTATAGGCGAGCAGAGACAGCGCGATATGCAGTTCAATGCCCAGAGGTGTCCGCCCGGGCAAAATGCGTTGCGGGGAAAAGGCCAGCTCCAACCCGATCGCCAACGCTGCCATCGGCAGCAGGAAGGCCATCAATGGATATACCTGGCGGAATGCACTCGCCCCGAGCAGTATGACGATGACAATCCAGCCCACCAGGGAGGCGGCGTTGAAGACACCAAAGTTCATACCCTGGCTGGTCAGGAGGTTGCTGTAGAGAAGGATCGCGTGGAGCAATGCGCCGGCGACGATCAGCGCGGGCTGCAGGCGCCGTGGCGGGGAGGACGGCGGGCCACGCAACAGCACGTAGGCGATCCCGCGGGCAGCGAGCAGGTACAGGGTGACGGTGGCCAGGCTGAGTATGGTGCTAATCATGGGCGCTATGCGGGGATATTGTAATCAAACGGCGTGTGGGCCGCGCCGAACACATCCGGAATCGCGCCGGTCGTACAGGAGACGCGTGCGCCTTAATTGGCCTTCGATTCTGTGGCACGACCTCCGAAAAGCATGAGATATCTAGAAAAAATAACGTAAAAACAACAGCATAGTTAAGCATGCTCATCGGAGGTCTCGGTATCACACCCACGAGCGGCCTCACCGCGCCACTCTTGCCTCGATTTTGAACGACATGAGAGGCGACGCTGCATGAGCGACGGTGCGGGCCGCGCGTGCTGTCTTCGCGATAGCGGATTCGCTACGATCGCCACCCCGATTCAAGCGCCAGGCTCGCTGCATGTTTGACAATCTGTCTCAACGGCTAACCCGTATCGTCAAGAATCTCCGGGGCCAAGGCCGGCTGACGGAGGAGAATATCGATGAAACGCTGCGCGAAGTGCGCATGGCGTTCCTTGAAGCGGACGTGGCGCTGCCAGTGGTGCGCGAGTTCATCGCGCACGTACGTCAACGCGCCATCGGCGAGGAGGTCTTCGCCACCCTGACGCCCGGGCAGGCTTTGATCCGGATCGTGCGCGACGAACTGACGCGGATCATGGGCGAGGCCAACGACGCGCTGAACCTCAAGACCGCGCCCCCCGCAGTGGTGCTGATGGCAGGCCTGCAGGGCTCGGGTAAGACCACGACCGCCGCCAAGTTGGCGCGACGGCTGAAGGAGGAAGAGCGCAAGTCCGTCCTCATGGTCAGCGCTGACGTCTACCGCCCCGCGGCCATCGAGCAGCTCGCGATCCTGGCGCGCGAAGTGGATGTGGATTTCTTTCCGAGCAGCGGCGCGGAAAGACCGGTCGACATTGCGACCGCCGCCCTTCAGCAGGCGCGCACGCGCTTCAACGATGTCCTCATCGTCGATACCGCCGGCCGTTTGCACATCGACGCGGAGATGATGGAAGAGATTAAGGCTCTGCACGCAGCCGTGCAGCCCATCGAGACCCTCTTTGTCGTCGATAGCATGATGGGCCAGGACGCCGTGAATACGGCGAAAGCGTTCAATGAGGTGCTGCCGGTGAGCGGGGTAATCGTCGCCAAGGCAGACGGCGATGCGCGCGGCGGCGTCGCGCTCTCCGTGCGTCAGGTGACAGGCAAGCCCATCAAGTTTCTCGGTGTCGGCGAGAAGACCAGCGCGCTCGAGCCTTTCCATCCTGACCGCGTTGCCTCCCGTATCCTCGGCATGGGCGACGTCCTCGGCCTCATCGAGGAGGTCGAGAAGAAGGTCGATCGCGAGAAGGCGGCAGGGCTGGCGGACAGACTGCGCAAGGGCAGAGGCTTTGACCTGCGCGATCTGCGCGAACAGCTGCACCAGATGCGCAATATGGGCGGCGTCGGCGCCCTGGTTAACAAATTACCCGGAATGGTGGAGCTGCCCAGACAGGCGATCGAGAGCACAGGCGACGATCAACTTAAGCGGATGACCGCGATCATCGATTCCATGACGCGACAGGAACGCCGCTTTCCGGACCTCATCAAGGCGTCGCGCAAGCGGCGCATCGCCGCGGGTTCGGGGACGCAAGTACAGGATGTGAACCGCCTGCTGCGGCAGTTCGACCAGATGCAGAAGATGATGAAGAAAATGAGCAAAAAGGGTGGCATGGGCGGACTGCTGCGCCAGCTACGGCGCAATCCGCCGCCCGGCATGCCATTCTAGGGTCCCTCTCCCTTCGGCGCGGACGGCTCAGGGCGTCGCAGGCTCAAACTCGGCGGTGCCTGAGACGCCGTTCTGCGCGCGGTGCTCAACGAGAAACTGCTCCACCAGCCCGGCAATTTCCCGGTTTACCCGGTCCAGCTGGATCCCGTAGACCCAGCCGCCGGTGCCCCGGGACCACACCGTCTCGGTGACGAACGAGTCCGGTCCTCCGGCGAGCGCGATCTTCTGCTTGATCTTCACCGAGACCGCGTATGAGTAATAGCCATAGGTTCCGTAGTTTGCGCGCATATCGACGCGCATCAGCGCCGCACCCGCGGTCCGGATTACCTCCTCCGTACTTAGCACCGAGATGCCCGATTCCTGCAGACGTCGCTCGACGGCGGCGCGGAGCCGGCCTTCATCGACGCCATAACGCTGGTAGTCGCCGTAGAAGCCATCGAACTGGACCGCTACGGCACGGATGCCCCTTAAACCCAGATATGAGAAATCCTCATCGGCGCCGAGGTTGTACGCGCTGCCCAGGCGCGGCGCCAGAAGCGCCATGAGTACGATGCTCCAAAGCACCATTTGTCGACGTTTCATGATAAGGTCTCCGACGCCCGAGTATACGCTTATCTTTATAGTCTGCACTACGTTAACCCCGACTTAACGCGATGACGCCAGCGGTCGCCGTCTCGAACCTGACCAAGCATTACGGCGATATCGTCGCGGTCGACGGCATCACCTTCCGCATTGAGCCGGGCATCATCTGCGCGCTGCTGGGCGCTAACGGGGCAGGCAAGACCACGACGGTCGCCATGCTGCTCGGCCTTGTCGTGCCGAGCGCGGGGAGCATCTCGATCTTCGGCGAGGACGTCCTGGCAGATCGCTACCGCGTGCTGTCACGGATGAACTTCTCCTCACCGTACGTGGAGTTGCCGCAGAGTCTTACGGTACGCGAAAACCTCACCATCTATGCGCGGCTGTACAGCGTCCGGAATGTCCCGGTGCGTCTGGATGCGCTGGCTGAGGAGTTCGGACTGGGGGCGGTCATGGAGCGCAAGTTTCGCTCCCTGTCCGCCGGGCAGAAGACCCGGGTGACCTTGGCCAAGGCGTTGCTCAATGAGCCAGAGCTCATTCTGCTCGACGAACCCACCGCATCGCTCGATCCTGACAATGCCGATCGCGTGCGCACGTTGCTGCTGGCTTATCAGCGGCGCAAGGGCGCCACGGTGTTGCTCACCTCGCACAACATGACTGAGGTCGAGCGCATCTCCGATCACGTAATCATCATGCGCACCGGCCGCATTGTCGATGCCGGGACGCCCGCGCAGCTGCTCGACCGCTACGGGCACGAGGACATGGAACAGGTGTTTCTGGATATCGCCA
Organism: Chromatiales bacterium; assembly: GCA_052388435.1. Lineage (GTDB taxonomy): Bacteria > Pseudomonadota > Gammaproteobacteria > JAJPIJ01 > JAJPIJ01 > JBQTIC01. The sequence continues at coordinate 49,751 of JBQTIC010000016.1, forward strand.
GGAACAGCAATCACACGGCTGGCAGGGGGGCGACGGTCTGATTCATGGTGGCGGCGTTCTCGTGCAACCGGGTTTACGCGATCGTGCTGCGCTATCTCTACCTGCTGCGCGGCTCCTGGCCCCGGATCATCGATCAGGCCTACTGGCCCACGGTGCAGATGATTATGTGGGGGCTGGTGACGAAGTTCTTCGCCACGCACAGCTCGTGGGTGGCGCAGGGCGCCGGCGTGTTGATCGCGGCGGTGCTGCTGTGGGACGTCCTGTTCCGCGCCCAGCTCGGAGTGTCGGTGGTGTTCATGGAAGAGCTCTACGCGCGCAACCTCGGACATCTTTTCGCCAGTCCGATCCGTCCCTACGAGTTCGTCAGCGCCTTGCTCTGCATCAGCCTGCTGCGGGCCGTCATCGGCGTCGGCACTGCTGCGCTGCTGGCCATACCGCTCTACCGCTACTCCATCTTTGACATGGGGCTGTCGCTGGTTGCGTTCTTCTCCATCCTGGTGGTCTTCGGGTGGGCGATCGGCCTCATCATCTGCGCCGCGCTGTTGCGCTACGGGCTGGGGGTCGAAAGTCTCGCCTGGGCATCGATTTTTGCGATCGCACCGGTGAGCGGGATCTATTACCCGGTCGCGACATTGCCAGAAGTTGTCCAGCCACTCGCGTGGGCCATCCCCAGCAGCCACGTCTTCGAAGGCATGCGCGCGGTGCTGATTGAGCATCGCTTCGACTGGGGATTATTCAATACGAGCGCCGTGCTGGCTTTGCTTTACGTTGCGCTGGGTAGCTGGGTATTCATGCGCACTTTCCGCTCCGCCCGCGAAAAGGGTCTGTTGCTCCAGGTCGGCGAATAGAAGGGCTGGTTCACCAGTGGTCATTCCGAGCGCATCGAGCCGCAGGCGGCGCGACCTGTTCCCAACGGAACCACGATCCGGGGCTGTTGAAGTGGTAACGCCCGTTGCCGACGCTACGGTACACTCGAAGCATTCATCTATGATGCGCCGGTGTGCGCTGATGGTGTGCCGATCGGGAGCTGGATGTACCCGCTGCCTCCGTCAAAGTACGTGGAGCCTGGCACTTTGTGACGTAAGCGAGAAAGCGGCTTTTTGATGGCCGGTTATTTGTCTAGCGGCCTATGACGACGTGCTGGTTGTTAAGCGAGCCGCTGCCGTCTGAGTAACAGCGTAAACGAGATGAGCAGGAACAGTGCGAACCAGAGCAGGGACCATTCGGCGATGGAGAGGCCGAAAAACGTCCAGTCCACTTCGGCGCATTCACCGCTGCCGCGGAACACTTTGCGGAGCGTCTCCGTGACGGGCAGCGTC
>JBQTIC010000017.1:0-10785 GCA_052388435.1 Chromatiales bacterium
AAGGGTTGCACGTCGACGACCGTGCCGGGCTCCACGCCGCCGGAATCTTGCGGCAGGATGATGAAGCAGTTGGCATGCGACATGGAGGTGAGGATGCCGGAGCCCTGCATGCCGGTCTTGGTGACAACAAGATTGCCGCCGCTGTCCTGCGCCAGCACGCCGCGCTGGTATTCCACACGGCCCGGCTTCTTCTTGAGCTTCGACTGGGAAATGGCCTTGACAAGCAGTGGCCGCGTTTCAGATTCGCCCATCATCTTGCGCAGCGCCGGCTGCACGAACTGGTAGAACGTCACCATCACCGACACCGGGTTGCCCGGAAGCCCAAAGAAGACAGCGTCGCGCACCCGACCGAAGGTGAGCGGGCGGCCCGGCTTCATCGCGACCTTCCAGAACTGCACCTCGCCGAGCGCGATGAGCGTTTCCTTGACGAAGTCCGCCTCGCCGACCGAGACGCCGCCGCTGGAGATGACGACATCGTGGCCGCGCGCCGCGTCCTCGAACGCCTTGCGGGTTGCCTCCGGTGTGTCGCGGACGATGCCGAGATCGGTGACCCGTGCGTCGAGCCGGCTCAGCATGCCGCGCAGGGTGTAGCGGTTGCTGTCGTGGACGTCGCCCGGTCCCAGCGTCTCTCCGATCGGCCGCAGCTCGTCACCGGTGGAGAAGAACACGACGCGCAGGCGCCGGTGCACGGTCACCTCGCCGATGCCGAGCGAGGCGAGCAGGCCGATGTCCGCGGGGGTCAGGCGGCGCGAACGGTTGAGCACCGTCTGACCGGTGGCGATGTCCTCGCCCGCGGCGCGGACATTGTCGCCCGCCTTGTGGCGCCCATCGAGCCGGATGCGGTTGCCGACGCGCTCCACGCGCTCCTGGATGATGACGCTGTCCGTGCCCTCGGGCAGCGGCGCGCCAGTCATGATGCGCACGCATTGACCGGGCCGGACAGGATTGTTGAACGGCCGTCCTGCGAAGGCGGAGCCGATGACCAATAGCTCCGCAACACCCTGCCGTGGGATGTCGCCGCCGCAGATGGCGTACCCGTCCATGGCCGAGTTGGTATGCGCAGGTACATCCATGCCCGAGACAATATCCCCGGCGAGGACGCGGTCCAGCGCGTCTGTGATCGGGATACGTTCAGACTCCGCGACTGGCGCGATGCTGGCAAGGATGCGCGACAACGCCTCCTCGCAAGAGAGCGACATCGGGTCGTAGTCGTCGGCGCAACTCGTCTGTGTTTTGATGACGGGCGTGTTCATTGTGGCTTCAGCGGGCGGCGGAGGAAGGCGTGGTCACATCGCGGGCCATATTATGCAGCCGGAAGTGCTCGATGATGAACTTCGCGATCGCTGCCGGATTGTTCAAGTCGAGCACCGGCAGGTTGCCCGGCGCCACCACCGGCGCATCGGCGGCGACGGCAATGATATGGCGATCCCGCAGACAGAGCAGCGGGCGGCCCACGCTCGGGCGGTGCAGTTCGATCTTGGGGATGGGCTCGTGTTTCATGCCTTCCACCAGGATGAGGTCCAACTCGTCGGTCGCGATGTGGCAGAGCAGGGCGGAGAGCGGCGGTTCCTGCTCCAGGTCAGTTTCCACCACCAGCGCCCAGCGCTTGCGCGAGCCGACCAGCACGTGGGTGGCGCCCGCCTTGCGCAGCTCGTCGCTGTCCTTGCCGGGAACATCGATGTCGAAGTCGTGATGCGCGTGCTTGACGACGCCGACGCGCAGGCCGTGGCTGCGCAGCAGCGGCAGCAGCTTCCTCAGCAGCGTGGTCTTGCCGGTGCCGCTCCATGCGGCGAAGCCGATCATGGGGACGTCGTTGCGCTGCATCAGGCGTTCGCGGCGAGCCTGGTCTCCGCGGCCAGGATATCCTCTGGTGTGTTGAGATTGAGGAACATGTCCGGCCGGTCGGAGAAGTCCGTCGCCACCATCCGGTGCAGGGCATACCAGCGATCGATCTTGCGCTCGCCGGAATCCAGGTAACTGAGCAAGGCGGACAGGAGCTGGCAGTCGATGAGCGCAAAGACCGGCTCCAGGCGCCCGCCGCTGTCGGCAACGCTGATCTCCGCATCGCTCTCGACCAGTCGCGCATGCAGCCGTGCCGCGAGATCGCCCGCTATGAACGGCGAATCGCACGGGGCACTCAGGAGGTAGCGTGTCCTCGCCACGCGCATGGCGCTCGCCATCCCTGCGAGCGGACCGCAGTAGCCCTCGATCATGTCGGCGACCACGGGCAGCCCATAGGCGCGGTAGCGATCCAGGTTGCGATTGGCATTGATGAGGAGATCGCTTACCTGCGGCCGTAACGCGTTCAGTACGCTCTCGACCATCGTCCTTCCGGCGACTTCGATAAGCCCTTTGTCCTCACCGCCCATGCGCGTGGCGCGTCCGCCGGCGAGGATGACCCCGGTGATATCACGGCGGGTCTTGGGAGGTGTTTTCATGGGTATTCCGTAGCGTCAGTTTGCCATATTATTACCAACCTCGGTCCCGGCGGCGCGATAGCCACGTATTTCCGCACCGGCGAGCGGACCCGAACCCGAAGTCTGCACTATAGTCAGAAACATATAGTGACGATCATTGACCGGCGGGTCGGGAGATCCAGCATGAACGAAGACACCCTGAACATGCAGACGCGTAAGTTCCTCAAGGAGGTTGGCGTGACCTCACAGCGGGCGATCGAAGTGGCGGTGCATGAGGCCGAGCAGGCCGGGAAGCTGGCCGGGCGCAAGAAAGTGGCGGCAACCATGACGCTGAATATCCCCGACCTGGGCCTGCACCATGAAGTGAAGGGCGACATCGCCTTTGAGTAGCGCGCGCGTCGCCCCGGCGGCAGAGCGGGAGACGCGATGCGCTCAGTCCCGGTCGCTGTTCCAAAACAGCATTTAGCGCCGATTTCCTGCCGGGGTATCGGCGCACGGCAGCGAATCCGTACCGCTCAAGCAGGACGCGCAGAGGTTGTGGTGCGGTCAACAAGTAACGGCGCCGCTTTGACTGTTCTCGCAAGCGGCGCCGGAGGCGTAACGCGAACGAAATGTACAGCAGGATATCGAGCTGACCGGACCCGGCTTGGTCGCGGGTCTGCGGGAATTATTGGGAAATGAGCCCTGAAATGTGGTGACGGAGTCTGCGGTTTTGGCCGTCACAGGCTTGTAAAAAACCCAGTGAATTAATTGCGTTACGCCAGAAAAATTAACTGAACATGAGCGGGCTCGCGTTTCGGAGTTCGCGTTGCGAAATGAAATGTCGCGACGGGAGAGCCGTCGCACCTTTTCCTGGTGGAGCGAGTACGCGCGTCGCCCGCCTGGCCAGGCTACGCCTCGCGTAGCGTCCGGGCGGGGCGAAGGGAAGGTTTGTCGTCGTGAAGGATATTTGTTTCGCCGTTGTAGACGAGAAAGTGCCGGCCTTTGGCGCGCGCGATCATGGTCACGCCGACCTTTTGCGCCAGCTCCAGTCCCATCTTCGTGATACCGGAGCGGGAGAGCAGGGCGGGGATGCGCATCTGCGCGACCTTGATGACCATCTCCGAGGTCAGTCGCCCCGTAGTATAGAAGAGCTTGTCCTCGCCGCCGATCCCATCCAGCCACATCATGCCTGCGATCGCATCGACGGCATTGTGGCGGCCGACGTCCTCGATGAAGATCAGTATCTCGGCATCCTTGCACAGCGCGCAGCCGTGCACGGCGCCGGCGCTCTTGTAGACCTCGTTGTACTCGTTGAGGTTGCGCAGCAGGCCATAGATCGTTGACTGCCGGATGGGCGTCTGCGGAAGTTGCAGTTGATCGAGGTCTTCCATGATCTGACCGAAAATCGTGCCCTGGCCGCAGCCGGTGGTAACCGTGCGCCTGGCGAGCTTCTCCTCCCATCCTTCGATGCCGCTGCGGGTGGTGACGGCCACCGACTGCACGTCCCAGTCGACCTGGACGGCGAGGATCTCCTCGAGGTCAGACACCAGTGCCTGGTTCCTCAGGTAACCAAGCGTGAGCGCTTCGGGGAAGGTCCCGAGCGTCATCAAGGTCACGAGTTCGCGCTTGTCGACGTACACCGTGAGCGGAAACTCCCCGGCGATCGCGCTCTCCTGCGCTTCACCGAACTCATCGGTCGCAGTCACCGCATAGGTCGGCGCCAGACCCGAGCGGGTCATCTCCGGGCGGTAGCGGTTAGCAGATGGTACGGTTGGAAACTCCTTCCCCCTCGAAGGGGGAAGGTTGGGATGGGGGTGAAGGGATTCAAAACTCCGCGGCGTTTCACCCTCACCCTGACCCTCCCCCATCGAGGAGGAGGGGAATGTATCGGGCGTAGGCATATCTTGTTCGGTGTCAGCCGCCCGTGACGTTCATGTGGCGCAGGATGACGGGCTGAGCGCGCAGATTGAAGTCATGGCCCTTGGGCTTGATCGCCATCGAATTGCGTATGGCCTGCTTGAGCGTCTGCATGTCGCCCGGATTGCCGCGCACGACGCGCTTGAGGTCCACGGAATGTTCCTGTCCCAGGCAGAGCAGGAGACGCCCCTCCACGGTCAGCCGCACGCGATTGCAGGTATCACAGAAGTTGTGACTGTGCGGCGAGATGAAGCCGACGCGCGTGCCCGTCTCCGCGATACGGAAGTAGCGTGAAGGACCCCCCGTCGTCTCTGCGGTCGGGATGAGCGTGTAGACCGCCTCGATGTCACGGCGCACTTCGTCGCTGGAGCAGTACGCCTCCGCACGGTCGTGATCGCCTATGACGCCGAGCGGCATTTCCTCGATAAAGCTGATGTCCATGCCGCGGTCGCTCGCATAGCGGACAAGATCAATCACTTCATCATCGTTGCGGTTCTTGAGAATGACCGAGTTGATCTTGAGCCGCTCGAAGCCGGCGGCGAGCGCCGCGTCGATGCCGGCCAGGACGTCGGCGAGGTTGCCGAAGCGCGTGATCGCGCGGAAGCGATCGGGGCTGAGCGAATCGAGGCTGATATTGATCCGCCTGACGCCGGCCTCCCGGAGATCCTTTGCCATCCGCGACAACTGCGAACCATTGGTGGTCAGGACCAGCTCGCGCAGCGGCAACTGCCCGAGATCTCGGAAAAGCTTCATGACGTCGCGGCGCACGAGCGGCTCACCGCCGGTGATGCGGATCTTCCGCACCCCCAGCTCCGTGAAGGCGCTGGCTATGAAGGCGAGCTCCTCGAGGGTAAGGACCTGGGCGCGTGGCAGGAACTCCATGTCCTCGGCCATGCAGTACACGCAGCGGAAGTCACAGCGATCGGTGACCGAGATCCGGACATAGGTCACGGCCCGGCCGAACCGGTCAATCAGCCTGGGTGCGGAGACTGTGGACATGGGCGGCAATGAGCATCCAGCAACGCGTGCCGAGTCAATAACGGCGCTTGAGAATTATAACACCGGCGCAGCGCAAGGACGGCGGTGCACCAATTTGCGCCAGGTGCCCCCTGGCCGGTCACGGGATGGCGCCGTCATGCGGGGCCTCACCTGCTGGCGGGGAACAGAAACGACACCAGGATTAGAAAGGGGACGGTCAGAGGCACCTGCATGAACTGGATGAGCACGCCGTTGCCGATGCCGAGCCGGCCCCCGTTCGGGAACGATAGCCACTTGCCGATGAGGATCGCGCCCACGGCGACCAGCACGATGGCCGCCACGCCGAGCGCAACAGTCTGCCCGGTCACGTTGAGAGCCATTAGCAAGGCCAGGGTGACCCCCGCCGCCACGTATTCAACGATTACGATCCTGAACGCCTTCGGCACCGGGACCTGCACCTCCAGCATCAGCCCGGTGGCGATGCGGAGCACAAAGGGATGCACGATTATGGCGAGCACGAGTGCGGCAACAAGATTCCAGGAGATCATCGGCGAGTCCTTCCGACGTATTCTCGTTTTATTTTGTTGGGGTTAGACTGCCGGACAAGCTACCACGGTGCCCGTATCCGATAAAGCGCGGGGCGCACCTTAGACCGTGCGGTGCAACGCTCGCGCGGCCATCTACACAGGATGGCGGAGGTCAGGGGGAGGGAGAGGATGTTCGATATCCTGGCAAAAGAACGAATAATCGCCAAACCGGGCTTCAATCGCTGGCTCGTGCCGCCCGCGGCTCTGGCCATCCACCTGTGCATCGGCATGGCCTACGGGTTCAGCGTCTTCTGGCTGCCGCTCAGCAAGTCTATCGGCATCACCGAATCGATAACCTGTCCCGCGGGCGCATCCGTGTTTGCCGATCTGTTCACTCAGATGGGTGCGCGGGACTGCGACTGGAAGATCAGCACGCTCGGCTGGATGTACAGCCTTTTCTTCCTGTATCTGGGCTCTTCGGCAGCGATCTTCGGGCACTGGCTGGAGCTCTCCGGCCCGCGCAAGGCCGGGGTGGTTGCAGCGCTGTGCTGGGGCGGCGGATTACTCATCTCAGCCTTTGGTGTCTACATACACGAGGTTCGACTGCTGTGGCTGGGCTCCGGCATCATCGGCGGCTGCGGGCTCGGGCTGGGGTACATCTCGCCGGTCTCCACGCTCATCAAGTGGTTTCCGGACCGGCGCGGCATGGCGACCGGCATGGCGATCATGGGCTTCGGTGGTGGCGCCATGATTGGCTCCCCGCTTGCGGACATTCTAATGAAGCACTACCAGACCGACACGTCCGTTGGCGTCTGGGAGACGTTCGTGACGATGGGGGTGATCTATTTCGTTGCCATGCTGTGCGGCGCCTTCGGTTACCGTATCCCCCCGCCCGATTGGAAACCGGCCGGCTGGACGCCGCCCCCGCAGCGGAAAGCCATGATCACTCCCCACCACGTTCATCTGTACAAGGCGCCGAACACGCCGCAGTTCTGGCTGCTCTGGGGCGTGCTGTGCATGAACGTAAGCGCCGGCATCGGTGTCATTGGCATGGCTTCGCCGATGCTGCAGGAGGTTTTCGGCGGCAAGCTCATTGACGTATCGGCGACGCTTGCCCAACTCACCAAAGAGCAGCTTGGATTGGTGGCTGCGATTGCCGCGGGCTTCACCGGACTGCTCAGTTTTTTCAACATTCTCGGCCGCATCTGCTGGGCATCGCTTTCCGACTTCATCGGCCGCAAACCGACCTACTTCACCTTCTTTACCCTCGGGATGGTTCTCTACGCGTGCGCCCCGTATACGGGCCAGATTGCCAGCATCGCCCTGTTCGTGGCCCTCTTTTGCATCATCCTGACGATGTACGGCGGTGGATTCGCCACCATCCCCGCGTATCTGGCCGACATGTTCGGCACCCAGTATGTGGGCGCCATCCACGGCCGCCTGCTTACCGCCTGGTCGATGGCGGGTATCCTCGGACCGGTCATCGTCAACTACATCCGCGAGTTCCAGATCGACCACGGCGTGCCGCCCGCGCAGGCCTACAACACCACGATGTACGTGCTGGCCGGGCTGCTGCTTATCGGTTTCCTGTGCAACCTCGCACTACGACCGGTCGCGGACGAGTTCTACATGACCGACGAGGAGCTCGAGGCCGAACGGCGCCTGGCCCATGAAATAGCTGCAAGCGCGAAATAACGGGCGAAGGGAGATCGTAGAGTCATGCATTCATCGAAGGGCAACGAGCGGCACCCGAGCTCCACGAGCTGGGTGCTGGTGGCGATTTGCTGGACGCTGGTTGGCGTGCCGCTGGCCTGGGGCGTCTGGACGACACTCGAGAAGGCCGCAGTGCTTTTCTACTAGTGTGCCGTCTCACAAATACCTTTCCTTATTTCCACCGTCATGCCAGCGTGATCCAGGCTTTCGCTGGGAGGCATCCGCTTCGACGGGAGCCCCCATCCTACCTTCCCCCGCAAGCGGGGAAAGGATACCGGCTCGCGTCCCCCCAAGCTTTCGCTGGGGCTAAAGGCTCACGCACGGACTTGGCCGGAATGACGACGATGTTTGTGGGACGCCACACTAGGTCTGAATAAGTCCATCCGGGACTTCTCAGAGCACGGCAGCTGTGGCGGTACCATCAGCGGTCATCCCTTTCCGGAGCGCGGCAGTGGCAGCGCACGGGCACGCCGGCACCGAAGCGGAAACCGCAGCGTTTCAATAATGCGAAGATTGAAGGGGCTAGTCCCGAACCACGGGCTGTCAGTGCAGTGCTGCGTGACGATGACTTCCTTGCCCCTGGCCTGGGTTACCAGTTCCTGTAGGGACTCTGCACCAGACTCACGTTGTAGTAGCGCGGATCGTGGGAGACCTCCTCGCCCAGCCACTCCGGCCGTTCAAACTGCTCGTCAGCGTCTTTGAGTTCGATCTCTGCCACAATCAGACCGGCGTTCTCGCCTTCGAAGACATCAATCTCCCACCAGTGTCCGGCGTGCTCGACATAGTGTCGCGTCTTCTCGACGAAAGGTCGTGCGCATAGCTCGTCGAGAATTGCCTGGCCGTCAGCCGCGGGAATGGAAAAGTCAAATTCCGTCCGCGTCGTGCCCAGCGTTGCGCTCTTGATGTTAAGACGGGCTTCCTCGCCTTCGACGCGTACCCGTATTGAGCAGGCGCTGCCGGCGCCGGTGTGCAAATACCCCTGACACAAATGCACAGACTTGGCGATGCGTTGTCGCCAGCCGTCGTGCCGAACCAGGAACTTCCGTTCGATCTCTTTCCCCATCGGGTAAACTTTCACGCTCCGAGATGATTCCCTCGTCCCCTGGGGGAGAGGGGCGAGGGTAAGGGGCCGCGCGTTAACAGGCTCACCCTCGCCTGACCCTCTCCCTGAGGAAGAGGCAATGGACGTCACTGTACATGCTTTCACAGGGCCACGTGAATCCGAAGCGGGGCGGTGCGACGAAGCGCATGGTCACCATGCTGCTGCTCGGCTTCTCCTCGGGTCTGCCGCTGGCACTGACCGCCAGCACGCTGCAGGCGTGGCTCACCGTGTCGGGGCTCGACGTCAAGCGCATCGGTCTCTTCAACCAGGTGCAGATCCCGTACACGCTGAAGTTTCTGTGGTCGCCGCTGGTCGATCGGTTCCGGCTCTCCCGGCTGGGCAGACGCCGAAGCTGGATGCTGCTGAGCCAGATCATTCTGATCGGCGCCATTGCGGTAATGGGGACGCTCTCCCCGGGCGATCACATCATGGCGGTGGCCTGGGTGGCGATCGCCGTCGCCTTCTTTTCGGCTACACAGGACATCGCCGTGGACGCCTACCGCACGGACACCCTGAAGGTGCGCGAGCGCGGGCTCGGCACGGGGATCTTCATCTCCGGCTATCGCGTCGCCATGCTGACCTCCGGAGCGCTGGCCCTGATCCTCGCCCAGCACTACGGGTGGCGCTACACGTATTGGCTGATGGCTGCCCTGCTGCTCGTGGGCGTATTGACCACATTGTTCGCGTACGAGCCGGAGGATGGCGCCGCCGCGCCGCGCAGCCTGCAAGCGGCGCTGGTCGAACCCTTTCGCGACTACTTCTCGCGCGAAGGGGCGCTCTCCATGCTGGTGCTGGTGCTTCTCTACAAGCTCGGCGATGCGCTCGCCGGATCGCTCAGCACGACCTTCTTCATCCGCGAGCTGGGCTTTTCCATGCAGGATGTCGGTCTCATCAACAAGGTGCTCGGTCTGGCCGCGACCATCATCGGGGCGCTGGCGGGCGGCCTCTGGATGGTGCGGCTGCCGCTCTATTCGGCGCTCATGGGCTTCGGCGTCCTGCAGGCGGTGACCAACCTCGGCTTCTGGGCCTTGGCCCTCATCGGCAAGAGCTACGCGGGCATGGCGGTGGTCGTCGCGCTGGAGAACCTCGCTGGCGGGATGGGGGCCAGTGCGGCGACGGCACTGCTGATGGCCCTTTGCAATGTGCGCTATTCGGCGACACAGTTCGCCCTGCTCTCGGCACTGGCAGTGGCAGGGCGGATTTTGATCGGGGCGCGCTCCGGCTATGCTGTGGAAGCGTTCGGTTGGGCGAACTTCTTCCTGCTCACTTTTGCGGCGGCAGTGCCGGGTCTCCTTGTTCTATATTTACTGCGCTGGCGCATCCCGCGGGTGCAAGCGGCGGAGACGGTAGCGTCCGCGGCATGACCAGGCCGGCGCGCGAGTAGCGCCGTGTGCGCTGTCCCAAACGGTGCGATGCATGCTTGAGCAGCAAACGCTCAGTGATCTGCCACGGCGGCCAATGCCGGTGTTTCCCGGCTGGTTGGCGGCACTGGGTCCCGGCATCATCTGGATGGCGCTCGCACAGGGCAGCGGCGAACTCATCTGGTGGCCCTACATCATCGCCAAGTACGGCCTCACGTTTCTGTTCCTGCTGATCCCGGCCTGCCTGCTGCAGTACCCGCTGACGGTGGAGATCGGACGCTACACGCTGGTCACCGGCGAGAGCATCTTTCACGGCTTCCTGCGCCTCAACCGCGCCCTCGGCATCCTGCTCTGGGTTCTGATGACACTCTCATTCCTCTGGTTCGGGGCGTTCGCCTCCGCGGGCGGCACGGCGCTGGCGGCGCTTACCGATTTCCCCAGCGGCTGGGAACCGCGTGGCCAGACGCTGTTTTGGGGCTACGTGTCGATAGCCGTGTTTTTCATCGCGATTGCGTTGAGTCCGGTGGTGTATCTGCTCGTAGAGTGGTTCATGAAGTGCGTTGCGCTGGTGACCATCGTCGGTCTCATCTGGGCCTGCGTGCAGCCGGAAGTACTGGCGCAGGTGCCGCCGTTTCTCGCCGGACTGGTCGGGCGCGTGGGTGACATGCCGCGTCCCTGGGACCCGGCCGATGCGACCAAGCTGCTCACGGCCATCACCTTTGCCGGGCTGGGAGGATTCTGGATCCTGTTCTATTCCTACTGGCTCCGCGACAAGGGCAGCGCCATGG
>JBQTIC010000018.1:0-11274 GCA_052388435.1 Chromatiales bacterium
AGCTCACGCGGCCTCACTTGCGTGGGTGGTCTGGGCGAGGCGCTCGATATCGAGCTGCGCGATGAGAAACTCGACGAAGACGCGCACCTTGGGTGCGTGCATGCGTCCGGGCGGGAACACGGCGTTCAATTCCACCGCAGGCCCGGACCAGGGGACCAGTACGCGCCGCAGGCGGCCGTCGATGAGGGCTGGGACGGCGAAGGGCTCTGGCATGAGACCGATGCCCATGCCGTTCAACAGCGCGGCATTGATGCTGCTGGGATCGTTGACGACGAACACCGGATTGACGACCACCTCGACCTGCTCGGCTTGCAGGGTCAGCGGCCAGACGAAGCGACTGCTGCGACGGTATCGGTTCAGCGTGATGGTACGGTGGTGCTCGAGATCTGCGGGCTGCAGAGGTTCGCCGTGACGTTCGAGGTATAGCGGACTCGCGTAGGTCTGCGAATAGATGATGCCCAGGCGGCGCGCGGCGAGCGTGGAGTCCTGCAGCTTGCTGACCCGTAACGCGAGGTCCATGTCGGTGCTGACCAGATCGAGATTCTCGTTGCTGAGCAGCATCTCCACGCGCACCTCGGGGTAAAGCGCCATGAATTCCGGCAGCAGCGGCGCGATGGCATCACTGCCGAGGGAATAGGGTGCGGTGAAACGCAGCCAGCCGCGCGGCGTGCCGTGCAACTGGGTGACGGCCGCCTCCGCTTCCGCCAGTTCACGGCCTATACGCGCGCAGTACTCGTAGTACAGCGCGCCCGCCTCCGTGAGGCCGAGCCGGCGTGTTGTGCGTTTGAGCAGACGCGCTCCCAGGTCCTGTTCCAGCAACTGCACCTTGCGGCTGAGCGTCGCTTTGGGCACGCCCAGCAGGCGGGCCGCAGCGGTGAAGCTGCCGCTCTCCACGACTTTTACGAACATCAACGTGTCGTTGAGATTCCGGCTCATCGGCCGACGCCCCCGTAAGGCCAGTTCGCTTACTCCGCGCGGCGAGAAATCGGTAGCTTCGTCAGGCCGGATCAAGCCTGCCCCGTACTTGATATGTACTTGATACACGGGGGCCCGCAGGGCCGTGCCGGCCCACCGGACGCCGCCGCGCTCTGTCCGGCCTGGGATCCCCGCTTAACCTATTATGTACGATTTTGGAACAATCATTCCCGAAAAGCACGGCTAATCAAATCCGCCGTTGTTCTCTAGTATCCATCCAGGCTTAAGGTTTTCAGCAGTGCCGGGCAGGTTTCCTCCCCCACTCCCCCTCATGGACGAGGGGAGCGTTTTGGGACTGCGCCGGCCCGTGAATCGAACCAGAGAACGACGAATGCAACTTACACCCGGACAGGCACGGCGTGCCTTCATCCCGCTCAACGTACTGGTCATGTCAGGCGTAATGAGCCTGTTCATGACCGCGCACCACGCCGGCCTCGGCCCGCACCTGCTGCATCTGTGGATGAGCGAGTGGGTGCTCGCCTACCTGGTGGCGCTGCCCTTCGCGCTGGTGTTCTCACCCGGCATACGCGCCGGCCTGGCGCGGCTGACAGTAGCGCCCGCCCAGCGCCAGTTCAGAAAGGAGCCGCTCCCTTGAATGGCCATGTCGTAGTCCTCGGGGCGAGCGGCGGCATCGGCCGCGCCATCGTGACGGCACTCGTGGCGGCCGGCCGCCAGGTGATCGCGGTCGCGCGCAAACGCGAGGGGCTGGATGCGCTTGCCCAGCGTGTCGGCGCTCCGCAGCAGTTGACCATCCTGCCGGGCTCGGTCGCCACCGATGCCGATGCGCTGCGGCTCGTGCAGGAACTGCGCGAACTGCGCAAACCGCTGCAGGGAATCGTTGCCAGTGTCGGAGGCCCGATCGAAGGCGCACGCCTCATCGACCGTCCGGCAGCGTTCCTCTCGCGCAGCTTCGATGAAAACGTCGTGGCTAATTTCATCGCCGCCAAGCACCTGCTGCCGCTGCTCGCGGAATCGAGTCGTGACGGGATCTACCTGCTGCTCGGCAGCCCGGCCGCAGAATGTACGTGGGCAGGTTACGGGCACCTGTCGGTCAGCGCAGTGGCGCTGCGCATGCTGATCCAGGTGCTGCGGGAAGAGGCGAAGGAGCTGCCGGTATCGGTGCAGCAGCTGCAGCTCGGCACGCCGGTGCGCACCGAGAACAACACGAAGTGCGCTTGTCCGGACTGGATAGGCGCCGATGAGGTCGCGCGCCGCGTTGTCGATCTCATGCAGAGCCGCAGGGCGGCCGAGCCGGTGGTGCGGCTCGGCTCTTATACGCACAGCAGCCACAGATAGCGAGGCAATCCGCAAGGTATATGGACACTGTCGATTCGTCGCGCCGCCGAACGACTAGTGGCAGGGGAAGTCCCGGACCAGGAGGAAGACCAATGAACGCTTACGACATCGCCATCGACCCATACGCTCGCAGGCTCGCGCTGGCGGCCATCCTGCCGGCGCTGCTGCTGGCGGGGTGCAACCGCGGTGACGCCGCGCCGGCGCCGCTGATGCCGCCTCCTCCCCAGGTCAGCGTCGCTGAAGTCGTTACCCGCGAGGTGACACAGTGGGACGAATTCACCGGTCACATCGAGGCGGTCGAGACGGTCGAAGTCCGCCCGCGCGTCGCCGGTTACATCGAGTCGGTGAACTTCAAGGAAGGCGGCGAGGTGAAGAAGGGCGAGGTGCTGTTCGTCATCGATCAGCGGCCGTTGCGGGCGGAGGTGGCGCGCCGGGAGGCCGAACTCGCGCGCGTACGCACCCGCGCGAAGCTCGCAAGCACGCAGGCCGCTCGCGCGAAGAAGCTGCTCGGCACGCGCGCGATCTCCGAGGACGAATACGACGAGCGCGTCGCCGCCGAAGCCCAGGCGACGGCCGACATCCGCGCCGCCGAGGCGGAGCTCGAAGTGGCGACGCTCGATCTCGAGTACACCGAGGTGCGCTCGCCGATAGATGGACGCGCGAGCCGGGCGCTGGTCACGCCGGGCAATCTCGTGAGCGGCGGCGAGATGGTGCCGAATGCGACGCTGCTGACCACCGTGGTCTCGCTCGACCCCGTCTACGTGTACTTCGAGGGCGACGAGCAGACGCATCTGCGCTATGGCGAGATGGCGCGCCGGGGCGAGCGTCCCAGCTCGCGCGAAGTCGCGAACCCGGTCTTCGTGGGACTCGCGGATGAGGAAGGCTTCCCGCACGAGGGACGCATGGACTTCGTCGACAACCAGATCGATCCGGCTACCGGCACGATCCGCGTGCGTGCCGTGCTCGACAACAAGGATCGCATCTTCACGCCCGGTCTGTTCGCGCGCGTGAAGCTCCTCGGCAGCGGCAGGTTCCCGGCGATGCTGATCGACGACAAGGCGGTGCTCACCGATCAGGACCGCAAGTACGTCTACGTACTCGGCGCCAACCAGACCGCCGAACGCCGCGATGTCAGGCTCGGGCGCGAGGTCGAAGGCCTGCGCATCGTGACCGAAGGCCTGAAGGCCGGCGACAAGGTGATCGTGCACGGCGTGCAGAAGATCTTCTTCCCCGGCATGCCGGTCGAGCCGCAGACCATCACCATGGGCGATCCGCCGCCGCCGCCCGGCCCGCCCGGCGCACCTCCAGCCGCCGCGCGTGAAGACGCGGCGCTCGCCACGACCAGGGCCGGAAAGGAGCCGAACGCATGAGAGATTTCTCCGCCCTCTTCGTCGATCGCCCGATCCTCGCGGCGGTGCTGTCGATCGTCATCTTCGTCGCGGGCCTCATCGCGATCCCGCTGTTGCCGATCAGCGAATACCCCGACGTCGTGCCGCCCTCGGTGCTGGTGCGCGCCACCTATCCCGGCGCGAATCCCAAGGTGATCGCCGAGACGGTGGCCACCCCCCTCGAAGAGGCGATCAACGGCGTCGAGAACATGATGTACATGAAATCGGTGGCCGCCTCCGACGGTGTGCTGCAGTTGACCGTAACCTTCCAGCCGGGCACCGATCCCGATCTGGCACAGGTCCAGGTGCAGAACCGCGTCAACCAGGCGTTGCCGCGCTTGCCCGAAGACGTGCGGCGCCTGGGCGTCATCACCGACAAGCAGTCGCCGAATCTCACCATGGTGGTGCACCTGCTCTCGCCCGATCAAACCTACGATGCGCTGTACCTCCGCAACTACGCGACGCTGCGTGTCAAGGATGAACTCGCGCGCCTGCCCGGCGTGGGCCAGGCGCTCATCTTCGGCGGCGGCGATTATTCGATGCGCATCTGGCTGGACCCCGACAAGGTCGCCTCGCGCGGCCTCACCGCCGGCGACGTCGTGCGCGCCATCCGCGAACAGAACGTGCAGGTTTCCGCCGGCACCATCGGCGGGCCGCCGCAACCGACCGCCACCGACTTCACGCTCTCGCTCAACGCGCAGGGCCGCCTCGTCACCGAGGAGGAGTTCGGCAACATCGTCGTCAAGACCGGCGAAAACGGCACCATCACGCGGCTCAACGATGTGGCGCGGCTGGAGCTCGGCGCCAACGAATACGCGCTGCGTTCGCTGCTCGACAATCAGCAGGCCGTGGCGGTCGTGATCTTCCAGGCGCCGGGCTCGAACGCGATCGAACTCTCCGACGACGTGCGGGCCAAGATGCGCGAGCTCGAGCCCTTCTTTCCGAAGGGCGTGAAGTGGGATGTGGTTTACGACCCGACGGTGTTCGTGCGCGACTCCATCAAGGCTGTCATCACGACCTTGCTCGAGGCGACGCTGCTGGTGGTGCTGGTGGTCATCCTGTTCCTGCAGACCTGGCGCGCCTCCATCATCCCGTTGCTGGCGGTGCCGGTGTCGATCATCGGCACGTTCGCGGTGCTGCTCGCGCTCGGCTTCTCGATCAACACGCTGACCCTGTTTGGACTGGTGCTCGCGATCGGTATCGTCGTCGACGACGCGATCGTGGTCGTCGAGAACGTCGAGCGCAACATCGCGAACGGCCTGTCGCCGGGGGCGGCCGCACACCAGGCGATGCGCGAGGTGAGCGGACCCATCATCGCCATCGCGCTGGTGCTGTGCGCGGTGTTCGTGCCGATCGCGTTTCTGGAAGGCGTCACCGGCCAGTTCTACCGGCAGTTCGCGGTGACCATCGCGATCTCGACCGTAATCTCGGCGATCAACTCGCTGACGCTTTCGCCCGCGCTCGCTGCCGTGCTGCTCAAGCCGCACGGCGCACCGCCGGACCTCCTGACCCGCATCCTCAATTTCCTGTTCGGCTGGATATTCCGTCCGTTCAACTGGCTCTTCAACCGCGCCGCCCACGCCTACGCCGAGGGCGGCCGGCCGGCGATACGCTATACGCCGCTGATGCTCGCCGTATACGCGGTGCTGATCGGTTGCACGATCTTCATGTTCCGCACCGTGCCCGGCGGGTTCATACCGACGCAGGACAAGCTCTATCTCATCGGCGGCTTGAAGCTGCCGGAAGGCGCCTCGCTCGATCGCACCGAGGCGGTGGTGCGCAAGATGAGCGACATGGCGCTCGCGACCGACGGCGTGATCGACGCGGTCGCCTTCCCGGGGCTGAACGCACTGCAGTTCAGCAACACGCCCAACACCGGCACGATCTTTTTCGGTCTCGAGGGCTTCGACAAGCGCGAACGCCCGGCGCCGGAGATCGTCGGCGAGTTGATGGGCAAGTTCTCCTCGATCCAGGAGGGTTTCGCCTTCGCCATCATGCCGCCCGCCATCCTCGGCATCGGCACGGGCTCGGGCTTCTCCCTGTTCGTACAGGATCGCACCGGTCACGGTTACGGGGAGTTGCAGAACGCGGTCAACGCACTCTCGGGCGCGCTATCGCAGGTGCCCGGCATGGGCTTTCCGATCAGCTCCTACCAGGCGAACGTGCCGCAGCTCACCGCGGAGGTGGACCGCACGAAGGCGAAGAAAGAGGGGCTCGCGCTCACCGATGTGTTCGAGACCTTGCAGGTCTATCTCGGCTCCGCGTACGTGAACGACTTCACGCGCTTCGGCCGTACCTATCAGGTCTATGCGCAGGCGGACGCACCTTTTCGCGACGAGACGCAGGACGTGCTGAAGCTGCGCACACGCAATCAGGCCGGCGAGATGGTGCCGATCGGCAGCGTGGTGACCGTCGGCCAGACGTACGGCCCCGACCCGGTGATCCGCTACAACGGTTATCCCGCCGCCGATCTCATCGGCGAATCCGACCCGCGCGTCATGTCATCCAATCAGGCCATCGCCGCGATTGCCGCCATGGCGCCCAAGGTGCTGCCCGCCGGCATGGGCTACGCCTGGACCGATCTGACATACCAGCAGGTGAACGAGGGCAACGCAAATCTCGTCGTGTTTCCGCTGTGCGTGCTGCTCGCGTTCCTCGTGCTCGCCGCGCTCTATGAAAGCTGGACCTTGCCGCTCGCCGTGATCCTGATCGTGCGCCGATGTGCATGCTCTCGGCGCTCTTCGGCGTGTGGTACGCGGGCGGCGACAACAACATCTTCGTGCAGATCGGTCTGGTCGTGCTGATGGGCCTGGCGTGCAAGAACGCCATCCTGATCGTCGAGTTCGCACGCGAGCTTGAGCACCGGGGGCGCGGCATCATCGAAGCGGCGCTCGAAGCCTGCCGTCTGCGGCTGCGTCCGATTGTGATGACCTCGGTCGCGTTCATCGCCGGGGTCGTGCCGCTCGCGCTCTCGCACGGTGCCGGCGCCGAGGTGCGCCGCGTCATGGGCATCACCGTGTTCTCCGGAATGATCGGCGTGACGCTCTTCGGTCTGTTCCTGACGCCGGTGTTCTACGTGGCGGTACGCAGGCTCTTCTCGGCACGCCGCGAAAAGCGCGCAGACCTGCCAAAGCAGCAGCCGCAACATGCATAAGGCCGCGATCGCGTTCGTATCGTGCGCCATCTCTGCGTGCACGGTCGGGCCGGATTACGAACGCCCGGAGCAGGCGGTCGCTTCCAACTTCTCGCAGGCGGAGGCCGTGGCGGTCTATACCGATGCCGAGCCGGTAACGGAGTTCTGGCGCGGATTCAACGACCCTCAACTCACACACCTGGTGGAGAACGCGCTGGCGGCGAATCACGATTTACGCGCGTCGCTCGCGCGGCTGAACGAGGCGCGTGCGCTCGCGGGTCTCGCGCGCTTCGATCGCTATCCAACCGTGACCGCGGGCGCCGCGTTCACGGAATCCAGGCTGAGCGAGGATGAAGCCCCCGGCCTGCCGAGGGAGGAGCGCGATGCCGGCCTCTTCGCGCCCGGTATCGACGCGTTCTGGGAGCTGGACTTCTTCGGGCGCGTGCGCCGTTCCATCGAGGCGAGCGAAGCCGAGGTGGAAGCCTCGGCCGCGGATCTGCGCGCGCTGCAGGTCAGCATCGCCGCGGAAGTCGCGCGCAGCTATTTCGAACTGCGCGGCCGGCAGGAACAACTGCGCGTCGCGCAGCTGAACGCGCAGAATCAGCGCGAGACGTTGCGGCTGACCGAAGCGCGGCTCGATGCCGGCGAAGGCACGGATTTTGACGTTGCCCGTGCGCGCGGCCAGCTCGAGTCCACGCTCTCGCAGATACCGGTGCTGGAAGCGGCTATTGCCACGACCATTCATCGCCTCGCCGTGTTGAACGGTCAACAACCGGCGGCACGGAAGGCGGAGCTCGAAGCTGTGGCGCCACTGCCTCCCCTGCCCGCTGCGGTCGCCGTCGGCGCGCCGCCACAGCTTCTGAGGCGCAGGCCCGACATACAAGCCGCCGAGCGCCGCCTGGCCGCGGCGACGGCGCGCATTGGCGTCGCGACTGCGGATCTGTTTCCGCGCGTGACGTTCAACGGTTCGCTCGGCTTGTCCTCGGCAAGTCTCGGCGATCTGTTCGGACGCGACGCGCAGAGTTACAGCTTCGGTCCGTCCGTCAGTTGGGCGTTCCTCAACCTCGGCAGGGTACGGGCGCAGATCGCAGCAACGGACGCCGCGGCCGAGGGCAATCTGGCGCTGTACGAGGGCACCGTCCTGCGCGCGCTGGAGGAAGCCGAGAACGCGCTGGTCGACTACGCCAAGGCCGGCCGTGAGCAACGCCACCTGAGCGATTCCGCCACCGCGCGCAGCGACGCGGCGGGGCTTGCGCGCGTGCGCTTCGAGGGCGGCATGGCGGATTTCCTGCAGGTGCTCGATGCGGAACGCAGCCTGCTCGAGGCGGAAGACAGTCTGGCGCGCAGCCATACGCGCACCGCCACCGCGCTCGTAGCCGTCTACAAAGCACTCGCGGGCGGCTGGCCCGAGCGGGTCCCCGAACGACCCGTCGCTGCCAGGTGAAGTGACCTAGCGCCCTCACCTCGCCCTCCCCCCGGTTTATACAGCGTGGGGGGCAAATAGTCGGTCGTCATGCCAGCCTCAACCAGGCTTGCGGTCCCTCTGCATGGCGTCTGCCCCTTCCCATGGTCGCCCGGTCTGCGAACACTGCCAGCGAGATCGGCGCGCGATTCACTGGCGAGCCGACGCTGAACTGTAGGAGACAGGCCGACGAACGGGCGCGCCATCTTCCTACAACCGATTCAGTCCTTCGCCGCTATGCCGGCGCATCCGATCCACTAATCTTCACCGAAAACCTACTCACCCGCACGAGCTGGAACAAGCAAGGACGCACCCCGGATGCAAACAAACCAACTGAAGCTGCCGGCCTGGGCGACCCCTCGCTGGTCGAAGGCCCATGTAAAGGCTTCGCGCGCCAGTCCGCCTGCCGGCCCCTTCGACGATCTGGACACGCGTTCAGGTCCCAGGGCGTTCAGGCGGCGGGTTCAAGTTATTCCCAAGGGTCCCGTTAACAACAGGCAGGGTCCGCCCTGCCCCTGCTCTCCAAGGAGCCAAGCGACTATGAACAGGTATCTTCACCTTGCAGTGGTATTTCTCATTGTGGCCTTTGGGATTGGAACGCCTGGCGCCAGTGCCGCGCTCACGCCGGATCCACAGACCTGCGA
Source organism: Chromatiales bacterium (assembly GCA_052388435.1). Taxonomy (GTDB): domain Bacteria; phylum Pseudomonadota; class Gammaproteobacteria; order JAJPIJ01; family JAJPIJ01; genus JBQTIC01. Next base: position 8,899 of record JBQTIC010000018.1, read on the forward strand.
GGGCTACCCCGAGCAGCGGGTGTTCCTCGAGTCGCAGGTCTGGTGGAAGGACGAGACCACCTCCGAGGCGGAAGGGCGGCACCTGCACCTGGGGACCTGCTTCCCGCTGCATGAGTCCATAAGTGGCGTTCTCCACCTGGACGTCCGCATCATGGTGCACAACATGGCCAACCACGGGGCGATCAAGAAGCTGCGCGTGCAGATTTTCAACAACGGCTCCAGTTCAGTGAACACCACCGCCGTCGATCTCGCGCTCAACTGCACCACGGACGACTGCGTCTGGTGGCAGCCCATTGACGTCGATACCACGCGGGTGCCCTACGACGGGCGCTGGGAATTCCGGATCACGGCCAACATCCCGGAGACTGTGCAGGGCCACCGGATGTACGAGACGACGCGCTGGCACGCCATCCTCAACAATGGCAAGCCGGTCAAGGATGGCACCAGCAGCAAGCGCTCCCCGGGCGCCGGGGGCTGGTATGAGGGCGCGAGTTATATGAACGTGTTCTGCGGAACCGACGGCAGCGGCTATGACTTCGTGACCAAGGTGCAGTCAGGGGTGGTGAAGCTCACCTGCAAGTTCGACCGCAAGACGGCCTTTGCCTCGATCGACCCGGCGTTCCACGCCGAGCCGCCGCATGAGGGCACCATCCTGTTCAACTCCAAATCCGGCGGGATCTATACGCTGACCATCAACACGACGACTCTCTCGAACGGCGCGCACAAGCTGTTTCTGCGCACCGAGGCGACGGGCACCAACCCCCCCGGCACGGGCGCCGGCGTCCTCGTCCTCCCCTTCACCGTGCAGAACTGACGAAGGTTAGTTCGGGGTCAGAGTAAAAACTCCCGATCAGGCGAATCAATCGACCAATTTTTTTACTCTGACCCCGAACTCTCTAGAGGTTCCTTGAACAACCCTCGCCCCCACGGCGAGGGGCGCCAGCTTCACAAACCGAGCGCCAAACGTAGACCGTTATCTACGCGTTGCATGCTCTGCGCGGGAAGCGCGCGAACCTTACCCGTCAGGTAGGAGCGATCTATGGTGAGGACCTGAGAAACATTGACCACAGATGGCTTGACTAAGCCAGACTCCGCCCTTCCCATGCGCACATTTCCGGGTGCCTCAGCCAGCGCTAGATTCGACGTGATAGCGGCAATGACAACAGTTGATATTCGGCTGTCATTGAACGGATTGGACTGAATGACCAGCACCGGGCGCCTGAGGCCGGGACCGGAACCGACAGGTTCAGGAAGCGAGGCCCACCACACCTCACCACGCTTCACGGCTCAGAGACTCGAGCTGGGCATACCTCAAAGCAGCATCAACTTCCGAAGACTCATTACCATACACGGCGTTGAGCTTTGCCGTGACCGCCTTTGCGCCGCGGGAGCCAACGTACTCGGCGATGGCCTCCGCATAGAGCTGGCTACGGGACTTCTTGAGCCTGTGGGCCAGAACCTCGGCGGCTCTGAAGACCGGATCGGGCAGCGAGATAGCGACTTTCATACTGGCATGGTATCACTGACGGTATGACCACAGCAATGTCTTGAGTCGCCCGACGCTGGCGCTCACCGGCGCACAGGCCGAGCCCGCAAGGCGAGGACCATCCTGCCGGCTGCTGTGTGAAACACTCGATCCACCGCCTCTCGTGAGCATCCCTCCCTCCCCGCCAGTGACTGCGCACGGAGGCCTTGCCAGCTATCGGGTCGGCAATCAACCAGGGGGAGAGCGCTTCGCTCTTGAGACCGGACGCCGCCGACTACGATTCGCGCAGCGACCTGCGCAGGGAACCCATCACCGGCTCGAGCAGGTAGTCCAGCGCGGTGCGGGCCTGGGTCTTGATAAACACCTCGGCCGGCATTCCGGGCAGCAGGCGCAGCTCGCCGGCGGCGCGCAGCGACTCCTTATCCACGGTGATGTGCGCCAGGTAGTAAGGCGCGCGGGTCTGCTCGTCACTCAGCCTGTCGGCGGACACGTAGGTGACCGTGCCGCGGATCAATGGCGTGCTGCGGACGTGGTAGGCGGTGAGCCGGATATCGGCGTCCATGCCGAGACGCAGCTCATCGATGCTCTCCACATTCACGCGCGCCTCGACGATGAGCGGATTGTCCTCCGGCACGATGTCGAGCAACGGCTCGCGCGGGGCGATGACGCCGCCGACCGTGAACACCTTGAGGCCCACGACCTCGCCGGCGATGGGCGCGATGATCTGCTGCCGCTCACTGGCGTCCTGCAGCGGCCGCAGCCGCTCCTCCAGGTCGAAGATCTTGGCCTGGCTCGCCGTCAGTTCGTCCGCCGCCGTCTGCAGGTACTCGTCGCGCAGCGAGGCGATGCGCAGCTCGTGGCCGGTGATCTTCTGCCGGGCGGCGGCGATG
>JBQTIC010000019.1:0-109466 GCA_052388435.1 Chromatiales bacterium
CCACATCTTCGTGGATCCGGGCATCGAGGTCGTCGGCGTGGAAGTACCGAGCACGCGGCTCGTGCGCATCGCCTCGGATCACCTGCCCGTCATCGCCGAGATCCGGCTGCCCGTATGATTTAGGGAAGCTCTGAATAAGCCCATCCTGGACTTCTCAGAGCACGCAAAGCAAAAAGCGTGGTTTTGCTTTGCTTCATCTTCAACGGCTTGCAGCCTTCGAAGATGGCGGCACATCCCTGTGCCGCAGGAACCTCTGACTTAATCAGAGGTTCCCTAGTTCACGAGGCTGACTTACCTGCGAGCGCCTGCTTGATGAGGCCGGCGATGACCATCAACACCGCTCCGCCCACGCCCGAACTCGCGAGATTCCCTCCTACTCCCGTGAGCGCGCCTCCCCCAAGCATGTCGGCCAGAATTTGGCCGCCCAGGCCACCTCCGACCACACCGGCGACGCTATTGCCGAGCGTACCCAGGCTGTACTTCTTGAGCAACGCACCGGCGATATTGCCACCCACGCCGCCGGTGATGAGACTGATGAGCCAGCTGACCAGTTGACTTTCCATACGCTGCCTCCCTTCTGGGTTGTTAACCGCTCCGGTAGTCTTTCACATCTCGCGCCGCGAGAGCAATCTTTACCCCATCGTCGCCGGCGGTCGCCGAACACGAACGAACGCTTTCAGGACATCCATCAGCGTGCCACCCCGGAGCGCCGGAAATTCAGCAAAGCGGTAATCAACTCCTTGCGGCTGCGCTGCGATTTCTCGACCGGCTCAGTGACACCAAGCCGCTGCCACATCGGTTCGCGCACCTCTGCGGGCAGTACGTTCTCCAGATACTCGAGTGCCGTGCCGCGCTGGGCGGCATCTTCGCTCACCACGCCCTGCATGGCGAGCGGCAGCGCCTCGCGGTCGAGTGCGAGGCTCAAGACCGTGAACACATGCTGCAGCGAGGGAGTAACACGATCATCCGCCTCGCCGTCCTCGCCATCCCGCGCAGCCCACTCGCTGGCGACGTGCGTCTGGCAACGCCAGGTCTCATCATCCACAGCGAGTTCCCGCCGTACGGTATCAAACACGTGTTCTTCGACCACCTTCAGATCGGGGCTGCGGGCAGTCAAGCGCGCCAGCGCCCGCGCACAACTGTAGCGGACACCGAAATCGGCATCGATTAAGCCCAGCAAGAGCGCGTCGCGCACGCGGCCGTTGTGCACCACCTCCAGCACGCTGGGGATGCGACGGCGGGCGAGCACTGGTACATCAGGGTCAAGCAAGGCGTCGGTCAATTGGCCAACGATGCGCGGCGCCAGCCAGCGCAGTTCCAGCCGCACTTCCTCGGCAAGCCGGGTATCGGCGAGGAGCGGTACGAGATGGGCGGCCATGGTGACATCGAGATCGCTGCCATGCAGAGCGCGCCGGATGCGCTCCGGCTGTCCGGATCTGAGATCGGCAAGTGTCTGCAGGCGCGTGTCGCCCGCTATGCTGGCCGCTTCCGCGTGGCGGCCTTCCAGCTCCCGTATGCGCGCGAGCAGCAGCTCGCGCTCCGCCGCCGCCGTAGTCTCCGCAAACACCCGTCGGGTCGTGGCGTCCGAGACCGCGCTGGCATCCAGCGCCAGCCAGCCCCCACGCAGGTTGGCGGCCAGCCGCGACACGTAGCCCTGATAGAGCGTGGCGATCAGCAGAAGTGCGAAGATACCGACGGCGGCTGCAAGTCCCACCATTAATTCCGTCGGCGCCATCGGCAGTACGAACAGCAGCGCCAGCAGCAGGCCGCCTCCTATCACATCGCCCAGCCGGTTGCCGGCCACGTCGATGATCGTCTTGGTCGGCCGTTTCTCGCCAGGCGTGAGCGGTGTGTATAGCACCTCGAACCCGGAGCGAAACAGGGAATTGGCAAACACGGACTCGGCCGCGCGCAGACACACGTAACCCCAGAACTGGTCAAAGGCGGCCGCCGCCACACTGCCAAAGACGACCGCGCCGGGCAGCACGAACACGGTGCCGCCGATGCCAAAGCGATTCAGGAGCAACGGCGCCAGGCTCACCTGCACGACGAACGTCGCCACGCCCACGGCGGCGTAGAACGTGGCGAAGAAACCAAGCAGTTCCGTCTTGTCGATGTAGCGCAGCGAGGTCTCGGACTTCAGCGCGTAGTCGAGCAGCCCCGCAACCACTGCGGCGAGGACCATCAACGCCGCCATCTGCTGCAGATACCGGTTAGCGGCGAGCACATGCATGCCGGAACGCACCGGCGCCGGCGGCTCCCGCGGTACCAGGCGCTGCAGCGAGCCGATGCCTCGCACCCCCGCAACGCAGAGGCCATGCAGCCCGCCGAGCAGGAGCAGCATGATCCGCGGGTCAGCGTGGGCGGCGACCCGCTCGGCGATGAGGCCACCGATGATCCCACCCATGGTGGCGGCGGCGGCGATGCGCACGATGCGGCGCTTGGCTGCATGTGGGTCGAAGCGCTCGTTAATCACCGACCAGAAACCACTTATCAGCAGTGCGCCGAACACGCCCATGTGCAGGTACAGCAGGATGACGGTCAAGTGCGGTTCGCGGCCGAACAGCCACCACTCGCCGACAAAGAGCAGGGCGCTGAGGGCGAAGACCCGCGGCACCAGACGGCTGGGGCCATAGAGAGCCAGCAGCCGGGACATCAGCAGCACACCGGCGATCGAAAGCACGGCGGAAAGCATCACCACCTTCGGCAGTTGCCTCACGTCGAACTGCGAAAGGAACAGCGCATCGCGCGTGGCCTTGCCGGCCACCTGCTGCGCGATCATGACCGTGGCGGTGAACAGCGCGAAGACCATCGCCTGAGCGTCCCGCCGCGTCAATCGCGCCAGATCGACGCCTCTTCGTTCCGTACTCATGCAAACGATCCCATGGCGTCACGAACAGCCATTCGCGCGGTCAGCGATCTCGAGGGACTCCCGCTCGGGGTATTGCGCCACGCAGGCCAATTCTGGCGCCGCCGTTGCAACGGTGCCCCGCGGGCGGCAGGCCGGTGTCCTTGGCCGACAGCGCAGCTCTGCCTCATCCGGTCAGAGGCTCTTGACACTCACCGTCCGGTATTCCGGCGTGAGCAGCATAAGCACCGCCAGCCAGGCGGCGCAGATCGCCAGCGTCAGATAGCTCAAATGCACGACGCTGATGCCGAGCGGGAACCATTGCGTCAATGCCAGGATGAGGACGGAGCCGATCACCTTGAACAGCCGGTAGCCGAACATGTCGATCCACGCTTTCGCCTGGTAGGTGCGCACCGGATCGATGGGAATATAGAGCAGCTCCTTGGACGCACGGTTGATGGAATAGGAAAGCCCGCGATCGCCAATCTTCAGCGCGCCGGCCACCATCAGCGTGGGCTGCATCATGTAGGCGATGGAGAAGAGACTGACCATCAGCGGCTGCGCCACCAGGCCGGCCATGACGCCGAGATAGCGGTGGACGAGCGGCGTGATGCCGAGGTTGATCGCGATGGCGACCGTGCCGAGCAACGCGAAGAAGTCAGAGAGGTAGGCCGTGCGCGGGTCGGTGTCGTGATAGGCCAGCTCCACCGATTTCAGGAACTGGTATTCCACGATCGGCTCGACCAGTTGGCTCAACAGAATGATCGCTGCGATGAGCAGCAGGTAGCGACTGCTCAGCAGCAGTTGCCAGTCGCCGACTTCTGCCTCGCGCCCCGTGTCACCGGGCAATTCACGGTAGATGCCGAGGCGACTCATCGCAAGGTTGACGAAGAACAGCACGACCAGCAATCCCGCCGCCACCAGCAGCAGATCCTCGGTGGTCAGGCCCGTGTGTTTCAGCAGGCCGGAGGCAACCTTGCCGCCAAGTACGCCGCCCACCAGACCGCCGGCGGCAACGAAGCCATACCAGCGCTTCCCGGCCTCGGTGGTGTAGATGGTATTGGTCAGGCTCCAGAACTGCTCGACGATAACGACGCTGAAGATGTCGACAAAGATGTAGAAGGCCACCGCGACGGCCGCCCCGCCGATCCCGAAAAGGTAGCGGAACAGGATCAGGGTCACGGTAAAAGTCACCAGCGACCCGAGCACCACCGCAAGCCGGCTGTGTTGCGCGACGAGGCGATGGTAGAAGCCGATGATGAGTCCGAGGACAACGGCCGTGCCGATCCACACATAGGGGAGCTTGTCGGTGCCGAGGTAGCCGACGAAGAGCGAGCGGCTCGCCGGCTTGATTTGGTAGTACGCCAGGATGATGAGCAGGAAGTTGGCGAACAGCAGCACCGCGCGCCGGACATGGTCAGGACGATTCGTGGCAGGCGCTGGCGGCGAATTCATGTCACTGCGTCACACAATTTTCCATTGCGGACGGGCCGCCGTACGGGTTACACTCCGGCCCGATTCTCTCGGCTGCGGTCCTTAATCTTTCTGATTTGAACCATAATTCCCGGGGATCGCAGCCCCAACGTCAGCAGTCTGTGAAACTTGGCATAGTATCTGCCGTTTCGCGGATGTCGCGCAACGCGGCCTATCTTCAATCACCAAGACGCTGCCGGGATCACCGCATGATCGGGCAGACGAACAGCGATAAAGAGGTGCCCATGACGGACATTCTGCGCATCGTGACGTTGCTGGTCGGCGTTCTGTCCGCAATGCCAGTAACCGCGGATTCCATCGACGATGAAGAGTCCACTTTCCCCGATCTCCGTGACAGCTTCGACCCATCGTTGCAGCGTGGGCTCGAGCGCAGCGTAGCGCGGCTCGGTCTCTCCGAGGCGGTCAGACAGAAGAAGCTGGCCGTCGCCGTGGTCGACATCAGCCGGATCGAGGTGCCGCGGGTCGCGGCTGTCAACGGCGACGAGATGATGTACGCGGCCAGCCTGCCCAAGATCGCCATCCTGCTGGGCGCCTTCGTGGAGATAGAGAGGGGCCGCATGAAGCTCGACGGTCCCACGCGCGACACCCTGGAGCAGATGATTCGCGTGTCCTCCAACGAGGCCGCCACCACCATGCTTCGACGCGTCGGCAAGCAGAATCTGGAGCGCATCCTGACCTCCGATCGCTACCGCCTCTATGACCCGGCCTACAACGGCGGTCTGTGGGTCGGCAAGGAATACGGGCCCAACGGCGCCTATCATCGCGACCCCTTGCACAACCTCTCGCACGGCGCCACCGCCACGCAGGTCGCACGTTTCTACTACATGCTTGAGACCGGTCAGCTCGCCACACCAAAGCTGACCCGCCAGATGAAGGAAACTCTCGGCAATCCCGGCATCCATCACAAGTTCGTCAAAGGCCTGGAAGACAAGCCCGGCAGCCGCATCTACCGCAAATCCGGTACCTGGGAACAGTGGCACGCCGACAGCGCCATCGTCGAGCGCGATGGACACAAGTACATCATCGTCGGCCTCGCCGAGGACCCGCACGGCGGGGAATGGCTGGTTGATCTGGTTAAGCCCGTCGATGACATGATCATCCCGACGCGCATGGCGGCGCTGGACAGCCCCATGCGATCGCTGCGCAGGACCGCGATCGATGCGCCGCGGCTGCCACGCCGCGCCGCTCTGCTCGACCGCGAGTATCGGGATCGCCCGGAAATGCGCCTGGTCTATGCGTGCGCGAGGGATGCCAGCCACGGCCGCCTCGCCGTCCTGTGCCGCTAGCCGGCAGTCGGACTCAAACCGCTGTCACGGCGCCACGGGGTGGCGCTTCGCGATCAGTTGATCGATGCGTGCGGCAAGCGCGGCGTGTTCGGAAGCGGAGTTCACCCGCAGTATATTGGTCATCAAGGTCACGATGTAGTACCGCTCGCGCGTCTCGGCCGGCGTCTCGACGATCGCCACGGAATTCATGAGATTCTCCTTGTCGCCGCGGTAGGCGGGACAGGGGCGCGAATAACAGCGGAACAGCGATCCGGACTTGAAGTACACGGCGGCGGAAAAGAGCGCTGGCGAGGACGCGTAGCGGATGCGCCGCTCCGTAGAGTACAGCAGCCGCTTTATCTCGCGGCTCGACCATTCATCGACCAGCTTGCCCTGTTCCATCTTCACCACGTAGCGCATCAGCTCGTGCGGTGTGGCGTAGCTGTTGGGGCCGGGGATCTTGCTCTGGCCGACTTCAGTAAACAGGCCGCCCTGCCGCAGCTTCGCAAGATCAAGACCGTTGCGCGTCACCGGCTCCTGCAGCGCCCTGGTGAAGATATCGCTCAACTGCGACTTCGGCGTCGTGTCGATGAAGCGGTCCCCTTCTTCGCGGCTCACCGGATAGCGCTCGCGGAAGTGCGCCATCAGCGTCAGTTCCTTCATCACGGCGCTGGCCGCGGAGTTGGAGCTCGCTGATACCATCCAGTCCATGAACTCCCACAGCGTGCCCTCATCGCCGGGATGCAGCGGGTGCCGGCGCAGGATCCGCGTGTTCAGATCAAAGAAGCGCACGGTGTGCGAGTCACTGATGACAAATTCATCGGCAATGATGCGCGTGTCCTTCAGGATCTGCCGGCGCTTCTCCATATCCTGCGGATACAGATCGGAGAGCATCTGAAACACCGCCAGCGCGACCACCAGCTTGCCGACGCTGCCCGGGTTGCGCGCGACATGTGCCTCGTGCTCGGCGTACTTCGGATTGTTCAAGTCGGAAAGATCGAGCACGGCGATGCTGTACTGGCCGGCCCGGCCCCCAAGCAGCGCGCGCACCTGCACGGTAAACTCCGGGTCGGGCGCGGGGATCTGGAAATCGACGCGGTCGCGCAAACGGATGTCCACCTGCTCCAGCTTGAGCGTGCCGCCCTGCGGCTGAGGCTTGCCTGCGAGTTGTCCCTCCTGTGTCAGGCGTGCCGCCTCCAGCCGCTTGATGCCGGTCCACTCGTAACCATCCATCGGATAGGTGATCGCAATGACCGGTAGCAACAGCAGCAGCGCGGTTGCGAGAGCGTTTCTAATCATGCGGGTATATCGGACCTGAATGTTTAGACTAGACTTCTTGTAGCGTAATTCATGTGACAAGCGACTGTCGAACAACGTCCATGGACGTCGCTGCCTGCCACCGTTCCTCACCTGCATGGGGAGCCATCGATGAACAGCGCCGATCCCTATCAGCGCCGCAGGCCGCGTCGCTGGAGGCAAAACAATACCAGCCAGTGCGCGTGCTCTCGCTGAAGGGCCGCATCGGCCGCATTCGTTACCGCCTGAAGACCCCCTGTCGGGAGGGCACCACCCACGTGGTGTTTGAGCCGCTCGATTTCATCGCCCGGCTGGGGGCGTGGTACCCAAGCCCCGCGTCAACCTCACCCGCTTTCACGGGGTGTTCCCGCCCAACAGCGCCTGGCGAGCGCAGATCACCCCGACCAGGTGGCTGAATTTGTGAGCTGGACAACAGCTTTTCGCTACATCGAGCCACCATACTGGCCCGTAGCAGGGGGCGTTTTCGCCTCTTGTGCAACCCGTCTGTTGTGGCCAGGACAAAGAGCGGCAACGATCGGCGGGACAGGGGGGGAATGAGTATGGAACAGTCAGCCGGCCATCAGTGTCGTCAGACGCTGGCGCGCATTTATGCCCTGGTCGCTCTCAGCGCCGGAGCAGTGGCGATGGCGGCCTGCAAACCGACGCCGCCTCCGCCGGCCGATCTTGTCTCCAAGGGGCAGGAGATCTTTTTCAACGAGACGTTCAACGGCAACGGCAGGACCTGCGGCACATGCCATCCAGCCGAGAATGACTTCACGCTCAACCCGGCCTTTATCGCTACACGAAAGCCTGACGATCCTCTGTTCGTCGCGGAGTTCAACCCCGACCTCAAGGAGAACTTTGAGAACCCGGCACTTATGCGTCAGTTCGGGTTGATTCTTGAAAATCTCGATGGGTTCGACGGCCTGAAAAACAAGTTCGTCATGCGCGGTATCCCCCATGTTCTGGCGCTGCGAACGTCGGTCGATAGCCGCCAGGGGCCGCGCACTGGCTGGTCTGGCGACGGTTCGCCTGGCGACCGATCACTGCGCTCCTTCGCCACCGGCGCTGTGATCCAGCACTTCACGAAGACACTGAATCGAGTGCCCGGAGTCGATTTCCGCCTCCCGACTGACGAGGAACTGGATGCGCTCGAGGCCTTCATGCTGTCGTTGGGACGTCAGCAGGACTTGTCGCTGCCGCTGCCGCTGAAGGGCACAGTCCCGAAGCGGGGACAGGAGATTTTCCTGGATAACTCCTTGGGTAAGTGCAATCTCTGCCATGCAAACGCCGGAGCCAACGCCAACTTCGGGGCGGGAAGCATAGGCAACGCCAACTTCAACACCGGCGTGGAGAATCTTCCTGACCAGCCTGCCGACTTGAGCGGCGAACTGAATCCGCCCGATGACGGGCTCGGCAGGCCCGGGGATGGCACGTTTAACACGCCGCCACTGGTGGAAGCGGCGGATACCGGGCCCTTCTTTCATGGCAACGCCATTGAGACCATCGAAGGCGCCGTCGCCTTCTACGATGGCGAGGCGTTCAATAATTCCCCCGCAGGCCGAGTATTGGCGAGTCTTGATCCCAATGGCGTCGCGATCAAATTGGACGGGACCCAAATAGTCGCGGTTGCCGCGTTTCTTAGAGTGATCGATGTCCTGGAGAACATACGGCAAAGTCTGGAGTTCCTGGAGGCGGGCGCGAAAGGAAAGTTTCCGGAGCGCGAGCAGGCGAAGGCATCGCTTCAACGCGCGATCGACGAGACCGAGGACAGCATCCGCGTGCTGGAAGGCGGCGGCCTGCACCCCGAAGCGGTAGCCCACCTCAAGGAAGCCCTCAGCAACACGGGGAAGGCGATGCGTAGTTTTCTCGCGCGCAGGAACTTCATCCGGAAGGCGATTGACGAACAGAAACAGGCACGCGATCTGATCGTCGCACCGTCCCAAATATGACGTCCCAGGAACGCGCATACGCGGACCATGACCAACGTGGCAGAGGTTGACCGATGCTTAAGCGTTCTTTGATGGTAATGCTGATTTTCCTCGGCGGTCTTGGGGCCATCGTCAGCGGCCAAGAGGCCACCGAACAATTCATCCCTATGGGGCAATCCCCAGGCGTCTCTGGCAAGACGAGTGTGATGGGGCAGATTGACTCATTCGATGAGAGCTCGCAAGTACTGACCATCTCTGCGACGACGGGGATGCAGTCGATCACGCTGACGGAAAACACCCGGATCTGGCGCGACCGCTCCGAGGCCAAGCAGTCCAACCAGGTTGGCGAGCCCGCTGATCTCCAACAGGGCCGAAAGGTCGAGGTCAACGTGAAGGAGAGCGAAGGCCAGCGCGTCGCCGAGTGGGTCAAGGTTCAGGTTGTAGAATAGGAGCAGACGACAGGGCGTCGGCTGTTAGTCGCCGATACCGTGCCCACGGATCCGATCCCATTGATTCCGGAAAACCATCAGCATCCTCAACACCGCTTGTTGGAGCAATGAACCGTGAATTCGTGGGGATCCCACGAGCACAGACCACGAACGCCAACGATGGCCAGCGACGCGAGCCGCGACGCCGCTGCGCCTCACTCCAACGCAGTCCCGACCCGTGATCATCGATCACACATTTCCGCCAGAAATGGCGGTTACGTCGCCGGGCATTTGGTCCAGGCGCACGGTGGTCTGCAGTGCGCCGGGATTCGTGCTATCGAGCGAACGCAGATAGTCGCTGGAGCGGGCGCGGGTGCTCTCCAGGAACGGCCGGATCTGGAACAGCTGCAGCCGCCCGTTGAGGAAACCAAATTCGATATCGGCGGGAGCCGGCATGCCCTCCGCGTCGGTGATGGCCGGGAAGCGCGCCGGCAGATCCCTGACCAGCTCGATGAGCTGGGCGATCTCGTTGTCCTTCAGCACCGCTTCGTCGCCGCTCACCGGCACCTTCTCGATGCCACCCTGTGCGGGTAGCACGCGGCGATAGGGGGCCGTCGCCTGGGCCAGCAGCTTCACCTCCCCGGTATTCCTGTCGATGCGCAACGACTCCGCCGCCTGGCCGTCCACGGCGCCACCGACACCTTCGTTGACGGCGACCGACAACGTGTTCGGATCGCCGGTATCTACGTCGCTGGTGACCATCACGCCAGACTTCTCGTTCGGCACGCTCTTCAGCAGCAGGACGGCGGGATACACGTGTTCCGGCCGGTCCATGCGCGACTGCCGCCAGGCGAAGGAGCGGGCGCTGAAGGGCGAAGCCCACACCCTGGCAATGGCTTCCATCAACGGCTCGAAGCCGACTACATGCGGCACGGTGAGGTTCAGCCCGGCTCCGGTGAAGCCGGCCAGATCTTCCACGTTAGTGTCGCTGCGAACGAAGACGCCGTAACTGCCTTCCTCACCGAAACTCTCCCGCATGGCCTGTCGCAAACGCGCTTTGAATTCCGGAGGGGGACTGGCGCCCTGCACCCACGCCTCGAGCCTTTGGCGAAACTCCTCTGTGGCCTTCACCTTGCGGTCCGACTCCGGCATGGCGGCCAAATACGCGTACTCGCCCACCATCCACATGGACACGCTCTTGCCGGCGCCGGGCATGGGCTGATCGAGCAGCTCCCGAAAAATGCCAAAAGGGATCGCGAGGCCGTCGGCGACAGCCTCCGGATAGTGCATCTTCAGTTCACCGAGCTTGGCGGCCTTCGGCCCCACCACACGCCCGGAATCGGCCGCGCGCAACTGCTTCAGGGGAATCAAGTTGCGCCTGGCGAGATCGAGCTTCGCCACGTCAACCCTGATGAGCACGTCCTGTGGCTGGACTGAGTTTCCGAACAGCGCCTCCGCCTGGCCGGCGTCATCAAGCAACTGCACCGCCCCGCCGGGACTCACGGCCAGGACGACGCGCTTGCCGTCGAAGGGTCGAAGCCTGTCGACCAGCGCCTCGTCTACAGCAACGTTGGGAATGCCGAGATTGCGCGCCAGCAACTGCACGTGCGACAACGGGTTGCCCTCCCCGCGCGTCAGGATACCTGCGACCGGCGGCAACTCCGCGATCGTCTCCGGCAGCAGATAGATGCCATCGCCGGAGAACTTCGTCGCTTGTGCGGCACCGTTGAGCACACGCAGGGTTCCGCGTGCAAGCCCCGGGTTGAGCGCGCGCAGGCCGCCGCCCACGTCCGCACCGAACAGCGCGCGTCGCACGCCGGCGAGCCGGTTGGCATCGCGCAGGAGCGTATCGACCAGGTGTGCGTAAAAAAAGAGCGGACTGGCGCGCAGCTGGCCCTGCGTGAATAGCTCCACCCGCGGCTCAATCGCTGCGAACTCCTCGCCTGACTGCTGGAAGTGGAACCGCAGCCACTGTGTGGCCCAGCCCGGCACCAGCGCCGCATAGTCCAGCACTGCCTTGTAATCGACCAGCATCGCGGTCTGACCTGACATCGATGCGAACTGCTCGCTCAACGCCGAGCGCTCGCGGCTGGAGATGAGACCAACACCGTAGGCGGCCTCCGCGCTCAATGCCAGCCAGTCGAGCTGCTGCCTGCGCGTGGCCATCGTCCTCGACTGCTCCAGCGCCGCCGCCTGCGCAAAGTGCTCGTCCTCCAGCAGCAGGCTGGCGTTCAGCAGCGCCAGTCTCGACTCGGGACGCTCGAAGCGCGGCCACAGCTCGCGCAACCGCGCCAGCGCGCGCGCCGTGGCCGCATAACGATCGGCGGGTGCGGTTGCGCCATCAACTTCAGCCATCATCTGCTTCAGCGCATCCTGCATGTCCTTTGAGGACTTCACGCGCCTCAGCAACTCCTCGAGCGCGGGTCGCAACGAAGCAGAGGCCGAAAACAGACTTTCGATCCGGGAGGCCAGCTGCTCGAGATCGGCAGCGAGCCCCGGATTCGACACGCCTTTCGCGTACTCGCGCACCATTACGGCATCGCCTGCCTCCGGGCGGGCGTGGATCTTGTTGCGGAGATTCATAAAGCCGGGATCGCGCCCCGCCAACGCCGCCGAAAGGTCACGCACCGCGCTAATCGATTTGTCCGACACGCCATGCGGCAGCAGGCGCGCGCCTGCCCGCAGGGCCAGGTAACGCTGCTCTATCCACTCGGGCTCCTTGAGCAGCGTGAGCATCAGCTTGCGCGCACCCTCGATCTCGCCTTCCGCCTGCAGGGCGCCGCGATAATAACGGGCCTTGCGATAGATCCAGCCGTCGTCGTGGGCGATGAGAAACTGCTCGAACAGCATGTGGTTGTAAATGTCCAGCACATCGGGCGAGCGCTGGAACGCGTTAAGATCCAGGTCTTCCAGGATGTTCGCCACGTAGTAGCCGTTGGCGCGCATCTGCCTGACCTTGTCGGTCCACTCGCCATGCTGGGCACCGCCGCCTCGATCGGCGCAGGCGTAGGCCTTCGGATCATGCCTGGTGCCGTCCTTGCAGAACCAGCGGATGCGCGAGAACGGACCGCGGTCGGCCTGCTTCATCTCCTCGACCCACTGGCGGTAGGCGGCGGCCGGCTCGGCGGGAGGTTCCGCCGCCGGCGCAGGCGTGCTGGCGAGCACGCCTGCCAGCATCGTGATGCCCAGAGAGGAAACTCTTGCCATTATCGTTTCGACCGGTTTGACGCGAGGCCGTTGCGCTGCTTGACCCGCCGGGTATGGTAGCCGATCATCAAAAATGCTGCCGCCGGATGCCTTGCGCAGGGACCTGGCAACCCTTCTGCTAGACTGGGGAGAAAGGTTGAGACATGCGGCCGGTCAAGATTCCTCCGCCGGCCCGTGCGGCCGTAACCATCGGGACAAGAGGCGTGGAGCGATGGCAACTCGAGGTCAACAATGTTCGAAGTGAGCAACAAGATACTCTGCGTTGACGATCAGCCGGAAGTGACGCAGCTCCTTGAGCAACAGCTCAAGGGCCACTACCAGGTCTACTTCGCCAATAGCGGAGCCGACGCCCTCGTCTTGCTGAGCACGCAGGGACCTTTTGCCGTCATGCTGGTCGACTACGCCATGCCAGGCATGGACGGCGTCACGCTGCTGCGCGAGGTGCATGGCCGCTCGCCGGATACCGTGTCGATCATGCTCACGGCCTTCGCCGATGTGTCGGTGGCGGTCTCGGCCTTGCACGAGGCGCACATCTTCCGCTTCGTGCGCAAGCCGTGGGACATCAACCTGCTGACCCGCTACATCGACGATGCGCTGGAGCACTACAGGGTGGTGGTCACCGAGCGCAATCTGTCGGCGGCGCTGGAGCGCGTCAACCAGCGCCTGTACGAGAAGGTGCAGGAGCTGGAATCCGCCCACCGGTTGCTCACGCGCTGGGTGCAGTTCAGTCCTGCCGTCATCTACAGCGCCGTCCAGGACGGAGAGGCCTACAAGCTGACCTACGTCAGCCCCAACATCAGCGACCTGACCGGCTACACGGCCCAGGAACTGATGGTCAATGCTCAAATCTGGGGCGAGAACCTGCACGAGGATGACGCGCAGACGGTCCGCGAGCGACTGCGCAGCGCGCCGGTTGACGATGCCCGCGTCAACCACACCGAGTACCGCTTCCGCCATAAGCACGGGGAATTTCGCTGGATCAAGGACGCTTTCCGCAAGGTGATCGGTGCGAATGGCTTCCCGGAGGTCATCGGCTCGTGGACGGACATCACGGATCTGAAATCGCTGCAGTCCAATCTGACGCGCTAGGACGCGCTGAGAACGAACTGCCGCGGCGCTCTGTCGAGACGCGGGTGTGATCTTGACGCAGCGCCAGGGTACGCGTCGGCTGGTACACCCCCGGTCCTCGATCGGCGTCAAGCGGAACTGCCATCTCTGTCGCGCCGGCATTGATGAACGATAACACCGGCAACGAGCCCGAACGTATCCCCGACGAGACGACCTCTCCGAGCCAGTCGGTGCCGGCAAGGCTCGACGACCTGGTGCCGGATCAGATTCATCTGCTGCCCATCGGAGCGCGGCCCTTCTTCCCCGGACAGACCGCCCCCATCGTCACCAACGAAGAGCACTGGCTGCAGACCGTCGAGCGCATCGGGCAGACGCCGCAACAGATGGCGGGCCTGGTGTACACCACCAGCCCGCCGGCAGAGGTGCCGCAACCGAAGGATTTTTCCACCGTCGGCACCGTCGTGCGCATGCACCAGCCTGGCCGGATGGACGGCAAGATCCACTTCATCGCCGAGGGTATCCGCCGGTTCCGCATCACCCACTGGCTGACCGAGAGGCCGCCCTACCTCGTCCAGGTCGAATATCCCGACGCGCCGCGTGAGAAGCTCGATGAGCAGCGCGCGTACGCGCTCGCCATCATCAACATGATCCGCGAGCTGCTACCGCTCAACCCGCTCTACAAGGAACAGCTCAAGGCCTTCCTCGAGCGGTTCAACGTTGAGAACGCCTCACCGCTCACCGACTTCGCCGCGCTCCTGACCAGCGCCTCCGCCTCCGAGCTGCAGCAGGTGCTCGAGACCATCCCGCTGCTTGCCCGCATGGAAAAGGTGCTCGCTCTGCTGCAGACCGAGCTCGAAGTAGCCGGCATGCAGGCCAGGATCCGGCAGCGTGTGGAAGAGAAGATGTCGGAGCAGCAGCGCAGTTTCTTCCTGCGCGAGCAGTTGAAGGCGATCCAGAAGGAGCTCGGCATTTCCAAGGATGACAAGACGGTCGAGGTCGAGCGCTTCCACAAGCGCCTGGAAGGTCTCACCTTGCCGGAGCACGCCAAGTCACGCATCGACGGGGAGATGGAGAAACTCTCCTTTCTCGAGATCGGCTCCCCCGAGTATGCCGTGACACGCAATTACCTCGATGTCCTCACCGACCTGCCCTGGGGAAGGCACTCGCAGGATATCCTCGATCTGAAGCGTGCACGTGGCATCCTCGATCGCGACCACGCGGGCTTAAGCGACGTCAAGGATCGCATCATCGAGTTTCTGGCGGTCGGCGCGCTCAGGGGCGAGGTCGCCGGTTCAATACTGCTGCTGGTGGGGCCGCCGGGCGTCGGCAAGAGTTCCATCGGGCGCTCGATCGCGGAGGCGCTGGGCCGCCAGTTCTACCGCTTCAGCGTTGGCGGGATGCGCGACGAGGCCGAGATCAAAGGCCACCGGCGCACCTACATCGGCGCCATGCCCGGCAAGTTCATCCAGGCGGTGCGCGAGGCGGGCACCGCCAACCCCGTTATCATGCTCGATGAGATCGACAAGATCGGCGCCTCTTATCACGGCGATCCCGCCTCGGCCCTGCTCGAGGTGCTCGACCCGGAGCAGAACAGGGACTTCCTCGATCATTACCTCGACGTGCGTTTCGATCTGTCCAAGGTGCTGTTCATCTGCACGGCCAACCAGCTCGACACCATCCCCGGGCCGCTGCTCGACAGAATGGAGGGGATCCGCCTTGCCGGCTACATCACAGCCGAGAAGGTTCAGATCGCGAGGGACTACCTCTGGCCGCGGCAACTCGAGCGGGCGGGCATCCGGCGCGCGCAACTAACCATCAACGACACGGCGCTGCGCGCCATCATCGAGGGATACGCCCGCGAGGCCGGCGTGCGCAATCTCGAGAAACAACTGGCACGCATCGTGCGCAAGGCCGCTGTTCGGATACTGGCCGACCGCAAGGCGCGCATCCGCCTCGGTCACAAGGACATCGCGGGCTATCTCGGCGCGCCGCTGTTCCGGCCGGAGAACTCCGGCAGAGGCGTCGGAGTGATGACCGGTCTGGCATGGACCGCGATGGGCGGCGCCACGCTCAACGTGGAAGCCACGCGCGTGCACGGCAGATCCCGCGGCTTCAAGCTGACCGGTATGCTCGGCGACGTCATGAAGGAATCCGCCGAGATCGCTTACAGCTACGTCGCCAGCCGGCCGGAGCTGTTCGCGGATCATCCCGATTTCTTCGACAACGCCTCTCTGCACGTGCATGTCCCCGAGGGTGCGACGCGCAAGGACGGACCGAGCGCCGGCATCACCATCGCGACCGCACTGCTCTCGCTCGCCCGCGCGCGACGCGTCGGCCGTCCCCTCGCCATGACCGGGGAGCTGACGCTTACCGGCCAGGTACTGCCCGTCGGCGGCATACGCGAGAAGATCGTGGCCGCCAAGCGCATCGGCATACGCGAAGTCGTGCTGCCGGAGGCGAACCGGCGCGACTTCGACGAGTTGCCGGAGCATCTGCGCAAGGGGATGGACGTGCATTTCGTCCGTCACTTCGATGAAGTGGCCGCATTGGCCCTGCCTGCATCGAGACAACGCGCCCGCCCCGTCAGGCCCGAGGGCGCCAGGCGCCGATCCGGAGTCGCATAGGTCGGCGGCGCGAACTGCATGTGCATTGTCGCAACAGCAAAATCCCAACAGCCGTGATCGTATCCCCACCCAAAGAGGACCCTCTTCCGTCAGCCCAAGAAAAAGACGAAATCGAGTGGGCATCGTCACCAAGATAGCGCTGCTGAAGCAGCGGCGTACCAAGATCGTTGCGACACTGGGTCCCGCCTCCAGCGACTCGGGCGTTATCCGCCGTATCATTGAGGCGGGCGCCAACGTCATCCGCCTCAACATGTCGCACGGTGATCACGACAGCCACGCGCGGCGCTACCGGGCGGTGCGCGGCATCGCGGTGGAGCGCGACGAACCGATCGCGATATTCGCCGACCTCTGCGGCCCGAAGATGCGGGTAGGGAAGTTCTTCGACGGCCAGATCACGCTGACGGAGGGCAGGCACGTCACCGCCACCACGCGCGAGGTGCTGGGCGAGCCCGGCCTGATCCCGTCCCTGTACCCCAAGCTCGCCCACGACGTGAAGCCCGGCGATCGCATCCTGCTCAGCGATGGTGACCTGGAGCTGCGCGTGGACACCGTCGAGGACACGGAAGTCTCCTGCACGGTGGTCCACGGCGGCCTGCTGCAGGATCACAAAGGGATGAACCTGCCGGGCGTGGACATTTCGACGCCGGCACTGACGGACAAGGATCGGGAGGACGCCCGCTTCGCGCTGGACCTGGGGATCGACTTCCTCGCGCTTTCCTTTGTGCGCGAACCGCAGGACGTGCAGGAGCTTCGCGATCTCATCCGCGCCAGCGGTCACGACGCCGGCATCATCGCCAAGATCGAGAAGCCGGAGGCGCTCGAGAAGGCCAGCGTCATCCTCGATCTGGCGGACGCTATCATGGTGGCCCGCGGCGATCTGGGCGTGGAACTCAGCCCGGAGCAGGTGCCGATCGCGCAGAATCAGCTCATTGCCCGCGCCCGCTCAAAAAACCGCCCGGTGATCGTGGCCACACAGATGCTGGAGTCGATGATCGAGCGCACACGGCCCACGCGCGCCGAGGTCACCGACATCTCGCAGGCGGTGTCCGCCGGGGCCGACGCCGTCATGCTGTCGGGCGAGACCGCCGCGGGCAAGCATCCCGTGGAGGCCGTGGAGATGATGTCCCGCATCGTCAGGCAGACCGAGGCCTATCACTTCTGGCAGCACCGGCCCGCATGGACCACCGACGTGGCGGCCAGGCACGATGGCCCTATGCTGTTCGGCGATGCGATCGCGGAGGCGGCAGCCCATCTGGCCTTCGATCTGAGCGCCCGTGCGGTGGTGGTGATCTCGCAGAGCGGCATGTCCGCGGTGACGATCAGCTCGCGGCGCCCATCCGCGCCAGTGGTTGCTGTTACCTCGACCGCGAAGGTGGCCCGGCGCATGAACCTGATGTGGGGCGTGATCCCGATCGTCACCGCCGATGTCGGCGCGACCAATCCGAACCAGATCGTGCGCCGCATCGCGCGCGAGCTGGACCTGGCCGATCCCGGGGAGTACGTTCTGCTGGTACGCGGCTTCCACAGCGACCCTGCCCTCAACACACCCTCCATCACCCTCCTCGCTGTGTAACGCGGGTGTGGCTGTTGCACCTCGCCTGCCGCGTCAACCGGCACTGCCCACGCCACCTTTACTGCTACAAACCGCTGGCCTGCTTGGCAATGACCTTGCCGTTGACGAAGGTAATCATGATTACCTTCTGGTCCTCCCGCCAGACGGAGTGTTTTGCCCCTTTGAGGATACCCGGCATCTCAGAGGTGTTTCCCCCGGTGAGCGCTCCCAGATCCGGCACGTTGAACTCCGTCGTCTCACTGGGCGGTCCCAATAGATCGGTGACCTCCTGCTCCGTCATTCCCGTGTTGACCATGTTGGCGTTGGTCTTGTTGATCTTGCTGCCACAGCCGGTAAGCGCGAGGGAAAAACCGATGACAAGAGCGAGCAGAACGGCTCGGGTCGAGAAGCAACTACGGCTCATAGACCATCCTCCGCCATGATCAGCGATTATGAGCCGGCCGGTTCAGGTTGTCAGCTTGCAGCCGACTGAAGAACCGGCCTCTCCCCCTTCGAAGGGGATGATTGAAGTGGGGGGTGGGACGCCGCCACAATACCGCCGCCTTCGAACCCATCCACAGCTTCCCCCTCGTAAGGAGGAAGAATTCACGGCTTGATCCCCCTCACACGGCCGATCTAGCGGTAACGGTAGATCGGTCCGGCGTCGTCGGCAGCGGGCTGGTAACGGACGCTGAACTCCTTGAAGGCATTCAGCGCATCCTCGATGTTCTTGTCCTCGCGAACCGCGAAGGAATCGATGCCGCAGCGGCGCATGAAGTAGAGCTGATCGCGCAGCACATCCCCTATGGCGCGCAGCTCTCCCGTGTAGCGGTACCGCTCGCGCAGGAGGCGCGCGTGCGAGAAGCAGCGGCCGTCACCGAATTTGGGAAACTCCAGCGCAACAAGCGCGAAATGTCCCAGGTCCTCCGCTATGGCGGAGGCTGGAATGCTGCCGTCAACCCGCACACCGACATGTCCGTCGCGGGCAAGGAGCTCCTCGCGCTCCTTCTGCCAGCGAGCATGACTGACGATGACGTCGCCGTTCGGCAACTCCTCCTCGTCACCGACGAGGATCCAGCCGTCGTCGACGATTCTCAGATCCTTGTTAATGACCCGCATAGGCGCGCACCTTCTCCGTCTCGCCGCCACCGTCGTAGACCCGCTGCTTGAACGGCTCGATCCCTATGCGCCGCACGCAGTCCAGGAATGGCTCGTCGCCTTCGCGGTGCTCGACGAACACGTCGAGGATCCTGCCGATGGCATCCGCGACATCGGACTTGGCCAGCGACGGCCCCAGACGCTCTCCGAGCGAGGCATCGTTACCCGCCGAGCCGCCCAACTGGAACTGATAGAACTCCACGCCGTCCTTGTCTACCCCCAGTATGCCAATGTGGCCGGCATGGTGGTGACCGCAGGCGTTCATGCAGCCGGACATCTTCAACTGAATCTCGCCGAGGTCGTAGAGGTAATCGAGATCGGTGAACTTGTCGTTGATCTGCTTTGCGATCGCGATGGAGCTGGCATTGGCCAGCGAACAGAAATCCAGGCCAGGGCAGCAAATCATGTCGGTGAGGGTGCCGATATTGGGCGTGGCGAAGTTGCAGCGCTTCAGCTCCTGCCACAATGCGTAGAGATCGCCCTGACGCACATCGGAGAAGAGCAGGTTCTGCGTGTGGGTGACGCGGATCTCGCCGAAGTTATAGCGTTCCGCCATGTCGGCGACGGCGTCCATCTGCTCCGCCGTCGCATCGCCGGGCGCCACCTCCGGCGCCTTGAGTGAAATATAGACGACGCGGTAGCCGGGCACTTTGTGATTGGCAGTGTTACGCTTCACCCAGGTGGCGAAGGCCTTGTCGCCGGCGAGGTGATGCTCGAAGGTCCTGTCCCTGACCGCCGCCGTGTCATAGGCCGGCGGGCCGAAGAAGGCCTTGACCCGTTCGATCTCCTTCTCATCGAGGATGTAGGAGTCTTTGATCTGCGCCCATTCCTCCTCGACCTTCTGCCGGAACTTTTCTGCGCCGAGGCTCTTCACCAGGATCTTGATCCGCGCCTTGTGGATGTTGTCTCGACGACCCTCAAGGTTATAGATGCGCAGGATGGCGTCGAGGTAGGAGAGCAGGTACTTCTTCTCCAGGAACTCGCGGACCACCACGCCGATGACCGGCGTGCGGCCCATGCCGCCACCGACCAGTATCTTGAACCCGACCTCGCCCTGGGCGCTGCGGACCAGATAGAGACCGATGTCGTGCCACTGCACGGCCGCGCGGTCCTCCAGGGCACCGCTGAAGGCAAGCTTGAACTTGCGGGGTAGCCAGGAGAACTCGGGGTGGAACGTCGACCACTGGCGCGCGATCTCGCAATACGGCCGCGGGTCCTCGATCTCGTCCCCGGCGACTCCCGCCAGATGATCGGCGGTGATGTTGCGCACGCAATTGCCGGAGGTCTGGATGGCATGCATCTGCACGCTTGCCAGGTGCGCTAGGATGTCGGGCACGTCCTCCACCTTCGGCCAGTTGTACTGGATGTTCTGGCGCGTGGTGAAGTGGCCGTAGCCCTTGTCGTAGCGGCGCGCGATGTGGGCCAGCATGCGCAACTGCCCGGAGCTGAGCAGGCCGTAGGGAATGGCCACCCGCAACATGGGCGCAAAACGTTGGAGATACAGACCATTGCGCAGGCGCAGCGGTCGGAACTCGTCGTCGGCCAGCTCACCAGCAAGATAGCGGCGCGTCTGGTCCCGAAACTGCGCCACGCGCTCATTCACGATGATCTGGTCGTAGTGGTCATAGTGATACATCAGTTTTCTACCCAGCAAGCGTCCAGCTCAATGGCTCCGGCCTTTGCCGGTGGCGCGGCACTTTAGCAATAAGTGTTTAGTCTGAAAAGAACTTAAGGTATACGATTTATTCTCTTTCGTTATTTATAGCGCAGGCCCTCCCCTGGTCGTCCCTGGCAAGTCAGTCGGCAAGCCGTTCGAGCAGGTCGGCCACCCCGACCCGTTTCGGCGCCTTTGCTGTGACGCAGAAACGCTCCTTCATGTCCGCCTCCCGCGTCAGGCTGTAAGCACCGTCGGGGTAGAGCCTCCCGAGGAGCGCGCGCATGCCCGGCTCGAGCTCCGCGTAGGTCGCGTCGCTGTTCGGGGCGACCAGGCGATCGTTCGAGAAGACCTGCACCTCGTCGCCGCGGAATACAAGCTGGCCCCGCGTCTCCGGCTCCTGCTCCAGAAGCCGGCAGGCCTTGAGCGCCTTGCGGCAAACCGTCGCAAGTCGCTCCGGCAGTTGGCCGGGCATCGTGTGTTTACTGTAGTAGACGAGACCACGGCGGTTGCCGGTCTCGTCGTAGCCGTAGTTGCCTTCGTGGGCCACGAGCACGATGCCCGGCCCAGTCCAGACGTGGCTGTAGTCGACAACATCGATGAGCAGGTCCTCAAGCGCCCGCGTCTGGATCCAGCGGTGGAAGATGGGGATGAACTCGAGTAGCGCGATCGGCGCGCTCTCTTCAGCGAAGAACTTGACTCCGACTCTGTGCAGCTCCAACGCCTGCTACGTGCCGGTCGCGCGCGCCACGGAGGCACCGGTGGCCGCCGGCGCTGCACGTCCCTGCTCCAGCATCCGTGCGTGGCAGGCATACGCCGCCTCGATGAAGAGCTGCGCCTCCTCCAGCAGTCGCCGCGCTTTCTCGTCGCTGAAGTCGCGCGCCGTGTCCTCATGGCGCTTGAAGAGGTACTCGGCGAATTTACCGCCCGCGTACTGGTCGTGGAAGAGTCGGGTATCGTGGAAGCGTCGGCGGAACTCTGCGACGAGGGTGTCTGGATTATCCCTGATGTCCTGGCCTTGCTGGCGGACCAGCGCCTTGGCGGCTTCCAGCATCGCCGCATAGGCGGTCTCGTCGGCTCTCCGATGGTCTTTCTCGCGGAGCAGGAGCTGAGCTTCGAAGCACAGACGCTCCGCCGACTGCAGATCGAACTCGATCCGGGAGACCACCTCGCCGGCGCACTCACCCGTGCCAATGTCACTTACAGTGAATTCGCGCGGATCACGCCAGTCGGAGTAGTACGAGCGGTCATCCTCGTACGGAGGGACTGTTGCGAACTCGTCGACGAGCGCCTTCACCGCCTTCGGTCCGATGCGCTGGACGTAGTCGCGGAAGGGCTCGCCGTTCTGCCGTTTTTCCAGATACCGGGCGACAATGCAGTCGACGAAATCGGGGACCCGTTTCGAGGGCACGGCGCCAATCGTATCGCCGTAAGTGCCCGCGTTTTCACTCCACTGTCCACCCAGCAGGACGCGGAAGTGTGGCACTGTGGTCTTGCCGACCTTGCGGCTCACTCCATAGAAGCCGAGGTCCGCGACCTGGTGCTGGCCGCAGGCATTGAAGCAGCCGCTTATCTTGATGTGCAGGCGCTGCACGGCGCGGTCGAGCTGCTGGTAGCGCACTGCCAGCCGCTCGCGCAGCACTGCCGCGAGGCCGCGTGAGGAGGCAATGCCGAGCTTACAGGTATCCGTTCCCGGGCAGGCTGTGATGTCCAGGATGGTGCCGGCACCCGGCTCGCTCAGACCGATGCGCTGCAGGTCCCGATACAGGGCCGGAAGGTCTGCCTCTGGCACCCAGCGCAGCACGATGTTCTGCTCCACGGTCGTGCGTACGTTGTCGCCCGCGTAGCGGCGCGCGATGTCGGCGAGTTGGCGCGTCTGCCAGGAGCTGATGTCGCCAATCGGCAGTGTCACCGTCGCCACCGCATAGCCGGGCTGGCGCTGGGGATACATGTTGGTGGCGCGCCAGGCCTCAAATGCGGTATCCGGACTCCCGATGTCCAGCTTGTTGGATGGCGGCCGGAGCGGCTTTTCGGCGAAGTCCGGGACATCCTTGAGGAAGGCTGTCCACGCATCGTCGTGTGAGAGGTGCTTCCGCTCCTCAAGCACCAACTCGCGGAACTTGTCAATGCCGAGCTTCTCGATCAGGAACTTGATGCGTGCGCGCCCCCGGTTGCGCTTTTCCCCCAGGCGGGCATAGACGCGCGAGACGGCCTGCGCGAGCGGCAGGATCTCCTCCTGGGGGACGAAGTCGGCGAAGAGCTTGGATTTATAAGGGACTGCTCCGAGGCCGCCGCCCACGTACATCTCGAAGCCGCGGCGCTCCGTGCCGTCCTCAACGCGAGTGCGGGCGATGAACCCTATGTCGTGGATGGCCGTCAGCGCGCAGGCTTCGTTTCCGCAGCCCGAGAAGGCGATCTTGAACTTGCGCCCGAAGTCCTGCGTGTCCGGATGCCCCAGCAGGAAGTAGGCGCAGGCCTTCGCATAGGGTGTGACGTCAAAGGTCTCGGTGTGGCACACCCCGGCATAGGGACAGGCCGTGACGTTGCGGATGGCATTACCACAGGCTTCGCGAGTGGTGATCCCGACCGCCGCAAGGCGGCGCATGAGGTCGGGCGTGTCGTCGATGTGGATATAGTGGAGCTGGATGTCCTGACGGGTGGTCACATGGCAGATGGCGTCTGAGTACTCCTCCGCAACATCCGCCAGTACGTCCATCTGCTCCGGTGTGAGCCCGCCAAAGGGGATCTTGATGCGCTGCATGCCAGGCGCGTCCCAAAGGGTGTCCGAACCCTTGGTCAGCTCCGCGGGGACGCGCAGCGCGCGCCGCGCAACGCCGTCGTGGCGCTGCCCGTTGTCGTAGCGCTGGCCGTAGACGCCGCGGCGCAGGCGGGTTTCCGCGAACAGCTTGTCCTCGACCTGGCCCCTGCGCTTCAGCTCAAGCTGGGTCTCATAGACGTCGATCTCCCGCGCTAGAGCAGGAGCCATCTTGTCCGCCAGCCGCTCTTTCCAAGTAATCACAACACCTCACCCCTCACCGTTTTGGGTCTGAGCCGTCGTCGAAGCATGGCGACAAGCTCTCTTCCCGCTGACCTGGCCCTGCACGCCGACATTCGACTCTGGCGCCCACAACTCATCGCGGGTCCTGTTAACTAAGATAACAGTAGACGCTTAGTGTTCGTACAGCCTCTTATCGCTAAGAATATAACCGGCAGTGCTTAAGTTGCATGAACGCTCCCCGCGGCGCGACGGCGTGGAATGCCTCGGATACGCGACACAGGTATTGACACCACCTTGTGCCCGCCCGGTTTCGCGGGGGTTAGTCCTCCGTCTCCGCCGGCTTGAAGTCGGCCATCAGTTGTTGCTGCAATCGCGCCGGCACCGGGTCGTAGTGACTCAACTGGACCGAGTAGGAGCCGGTGCCCCCGGTCAATGATTTCAGACGTGACTGATAGCCGTTCAGTTCGGCGAGCGGAACCTGCCCGCTGATCGCCGTCATGCTCCCTGCGCCGGCGATGTCGGTGCTGTTCACCCGCCCGCGCTTGCTGGACAGATCGCCGGCAATGTCCCCCATGCAGTTGCTGGGCGCGGTGATGTTCACGTCAACGATGGGCTCTAGCACGACGGGCCGGGCCTTCTTCACCGCGTCGATAAACGCCTTTTTTCCGGCTGTCACGAACGCGACCTCCTTGGAGTCCACTGTGTGGTATTTGCCGTCGTAGACCGTCACCTGGATGTCCTGCATTGGAAAGCCTGCGATCACACCCTCGGTCAGCGCCTGACGTATGCCTTTCTCGACCGCCGGAATGAACTGCCGCGGTATCACCCCACCCACTACGGCGTCGACGAATTCGAACCCCGCGCCCCGCGGCAGCGGCGACACGCGCAGGAACACCTCGCCGAACTGACCGGCGCCGCCGGTCTGCTTCTTGTGGCGGTGATGACCCTCCGCCGGTGCGGTGATGGTCTCCTTGTAGGCAATGCGCGGCTGGCTCGTCTCCAACTCAACGTGAAAGCGGGTGCGGAGATCTTCCAGCAGCACCCGCAGATGCAGTTCGCCCATGCCGCGGATCACGGTCTGATTGATCTGCGGGTTGTACTCCACGCGCATGCTCGGGTCCTCGGCGGCGAGTTTGTGTAGCGCGTCGGAGATCTTCTGCTCATCGCCGCGGCTCTTTGCATGCACGGCCAGCCCCTGCATCGGCTCCGGGAAACTGATCGGCCGCAGACGTATGTGGTCCTCGTCATGGGAGTCGTGCACCACGGCGTCGAAGTGCAGGTCATCCACCTTCGCCACCGCGCAGATGTCGCCGGGGATCCCATCACTGATCTCCGCGGTGTCCTTGCCCTTCAGCTTGAGCAGGTGCGCAACCTTGAACGGCTTGCGACCGTCGCAGATGAAAAGCTGGCTGTCCTTGGTCACCGTTCCCTGGTGGATGCGAAACACGCCGATGCGGCCGACGAAGGGGTCGATAGTGACCTTGAATACATGCGCGAGCGCGTGTCCCTTCGCGTCCGCACTGAAATGAAGACGCTCAGCCGCTTCGCCCCCGCCCTTGAGAAACGTCGGCGCATTGCCCTCGGTCGGACCGGGCAGCAGCCGGATGACGATCTCCAGCAGCTCTGCGACTCCGGCGCCGCTGCGCGCGGAGGTGAAGCAGACCGGGATCAGATGGCCCTCGCGCAGCGCCTTCTCAAACGGGTCGTGCAACTGCTCGGGGTCGAGTTCCTCGCCCTGCTCCAGATACACCTCCATCAGTTTCTCGTCGACCTCGACGACCTGGTCGACGAGCGCGCTATGGGCCGCCTTCACGGAGGAGAAATCGGTCGGACCGCCGTCGGGCTTGAAGAAGCAGTCCGCCACGGCGGCGCTCTTTTGCGCCG
This sequence comes from Chromatiales bacterium, assembly GCA_052388435.1. Taxonomy (GTDB): domain Bacteria; phylum Pseudomonadota; class Gammaproteobacteria; order JAJPIJ01; family JAJPIJ01; genus JBQTIC01. The sequence continues at coordinate 25,408 of JBQTIC010000019.1, forward strand.
GCAGATTGATGGGCAGGCACTCCATGCCGAACGCGGCGCGGATGTCGGCGAGGCATTTCTCCAAGTCCACATTCTCGGCGTCGATGCGGTTGACGATGATTAAGCGATCGAGCTCCCGCTCCTTCGCCCAGGCCATCATCTTGTGCGCCACCATGTCCACGCCGCTCGCTGCGTTGATGACCACCGCCACCGTCTCCACCGCCGGCAGGACGGCCAGCGCCCGGCCAATAAAATCCGGATACCCCGGCGTGTCAATGAGGTTGATGTGCTTGCCTTGGTGGTCGAGACTGACGATCGCAGTGTGGAGGGAGTGCTGCAGAACCTTTTCCTGGGGGTCGAAGTCGGACAAGGTCGTTCCCTTGTCAACCGCCCCCATGGTTTTGATGCCACCGGTACGGTGTGCCAGTGCCTCGATGAGAGTGGTCTTGCCGCCGCCAGCCGTCCCCACGATAGCGACATTACGGATGTCCGCCGTGGTGTAGCTCGCCATCTACGCTCCTCCTCGCGCTGTTGTTCTCTGGATGCGTGCCGCGCGGCGCAGCCGCGTGTGTAACCTGCGCGTCTCCTGAGTATACGAGCCGACGCCCAAACAGCAAGCGAGGCCTACCGCCTGGCGTTAATCACTCAACGTCGCTGAGGACATGTCCCGATACAGGGGCGCGAAAAAAAGAAGGGGCTGCGGGTGCAGCCCCAACTCCTGGTGACAGGCTACGAGGAGGTCCTGTCTTGACGTGCCCACAAAGCGGTCCTCGTATTTGTGAAGTGTCTCTCTCCCCCAGGCGGAACCGTGGAAACCGCAGGATCAGGCGGCGTTCGACTGCGCGAGCAGAACCCTGCCCTTGCGCGTGATGTAACCGTCCTGACTGATAAAGCCGCGTTTGACGGCCAGGTTATATACGCGGCGCGGCATGTTCTTGGACAGATACACCACGCCATCGCCAAAGCGATTGCTGAGGATCTTCACGATATCGGATTCCGTGACCCGCGTATCATCTAGCCATTGTTGCATATTCATCACACTAACCATCCTTCGCTGTCGCAAATTTGTTTCTTGACAGATAAAAAATCTCTGATCAGTAAGAAATACTGTAGTACTTTTAAGTATCAAGTCAAGATCAATAATTAACTTATTGATCTAGGCTTGGAAGCTTGCTGCTTAACGAATAGTTGGAGCTTCTTTAGTGACCATTAAACCACAAACTACCTGAAGCGGCCCTGAATGACCGCAGTTGGCGACGCCTCATTTTCTGTGTCGGCCTCAGGTGCAAGACCCCGAAAGCAGGCGCTAATCGGAGAGGTGCGGGCGGGCGAGATAATCGTGGGATTGCATCTCCACCAGCCGGCTCACGGTGCGTTCATAGAGCTTCGCCAGATGTTCGCCGCAATAGAGTTGCGCGGGTGGCGCCGCCGCCGAGACGATAAGCTTTACGTTGCGGTCATAGAACTCGTCGACGAGGTGGATGAAGCGCCGCGCGGCGTCGTTGTGTAGATCATGCATGCGGGGAATGTCTGAGATGAGCACGGTCTGGTAACAACGGCCAATCTCGATGTAGTCGGCGGCGGCGCGCGGACCGTCGCAGATCGCCTCGAAGTCAAACCAGACGACGCCATCGGCGCGCCGCACTGCCGGGATGTCACGTCCCTCCACATCGATGTGCCCCCCTTCCTCGCCGGCGTCCGGCGCGATCGCATCGAAGCTGTTGCGCAGGCTCGCATGCGCGCGATCATCCAGTGGCGTGTGGTAGATCTCCGCGCGTTCCAGCGCCCGCAGGCGGTAGTCCGTATCGTTGTCGAAGTGAAAGACCCGCACGTGCGTCTTGATGAGCTGAATGGCCGGCAGAAATCGTTCCCGTTGCAGGCCTCCCCAGTAGAGGCAGTCGGGATGCTCATTCGAGGTCGCGACCAGCGTGACGCCGCGCTCGAACAGCGCGTGCAGAAGATTGCCAAGGAGCATCGCGTCGGTGATATCCGAGACATGGAACTCATCGAAGCACAGAACGCGGGTGGTGCGTGCCAGCCGCTCGGCGACGACCTCGAGCGGGCTGGTCACCTCCTTGAGGGTCTTCAGCTCGTGGTGGATGTGGCGCATGAAGCTGTGAAAGTGAAACCGCGCTTTCTCCGCATGGGGGAGACAGTCGTAGAAGGCGTCCACCACATAGGTCTTGCCGCGGCCGACACCGCCCCAGAAGTAGAGTCCGCGTACCGGCTTGATGATGTTTGATCGACGCCGCCGCAACAACCGCTCGAGCACACTGGAAGGCCGCAGCGAAGGCTTTGCCCGCACCAGCTCGCGGTAGAGCCGCTCGGTATGCCGGACCGCGCGCTTTTGCGCCCGATCAGCGACAAAGCCATGGCGTTGCAGATCCTGACGGTACCGTTCCAGCGGCGTCATGCGGCGTTGCTCGGACTATCCGGGTGCAGCGAGGGGCGGACTGATCCGGGTCTTTTTCTTTGATGGGCTTCCGGGACTCAGCTAGGATTTAGTCGAATGACAAAATACCATAGCCGGCATGGCCCAGCTCAACCAGATCCAGTTGCGTTACGTCGCCAGCGAGACAGGCTCCTTCTCCGCGTCAATACCACTGCCCGCAGCGAATTACGGTTCTGGATCACCCGCCGCTACGCGAGGATTCTGTGCCCCGCGCTCTCGCAACTATTAACAGCAGATCCCTACGTTCGCCACGCCACTGACACTCTAAGCCGCCAGGCCATCCTGGCCTTTCAGCACGAGACGGCGTTGCATCAGGTCAAATTTTCGCGGTCCTTCGAGGATCAACCGACGGAATTGCCGCTCGTGCGGAGCCGATCCTGCTGTCGCGGCTGCACATGAGACCGCAGCCCGACAGCCGGCGGCTGCTCTGTCTGCGCCCGCAGGAAGGGCACGGCGTGGAACTCGCGCTGACTCCGAAGCTCCTGCATGCGCTGACCCGGCTGCTCGCCGATGCCGTGGCCAAAGGCGCAATGGGATCTCGACGTTACCGTGCCGTTACCACCCTCTGCACCGCCCGCGCGCCTTACCCTGAACTAGCCAGCCCCATCTGGCGGTCCCGACGGTCATTCCACGCCGTCGACCAGGCGGCGCAGCGCAATACCTGCGCATCCCTATTGCAAAGAGATCACAAATTGGAAGTTCCTTCGCGGTCGGCTAATACAAGGGAAAATTGGCGCTGATCAATAGCGCGAGCTCGCCCTGCACATCACGCCGCGCGCGTGTGCAGGTTCAGTCGCGGGCCTGTTGCGGTTGCCTCACGTAATCCCTGGTCAGCAGGGCGGCCACTTCCTGCGCCTGCTGAACCTGCTCTTTACTCATCGAGGGAAGCAGGTTGGTGCGCGCCTCCTGTGCGTCCGCGGAGCCGTTGGCGACAGCGACCTCGCACCACGCATACGCCTTCACAACATCCACTTCCACCCCACGCCCCAGCGCGTAGGAAGTACACATCAGCTCCTGCGCCGCCACGACGTTCTGCCGGGCCGCGCGCGCATACCAGTAAACTGCCCGCTGGTAGTTCTGCTTCACACCGCGGCCCAGTCCATACATGGTTCCCGTGTAGTGCTCGGCCTGCGGGTGACGCTGATCGGCGGCAAGCCCCAGCCAATGCACCGCCTCCGCATTGTCCACCCTGCCGCCCTTGCCGTCGCGATACCACATTCCGAGTGCGTACTGCGCATCGGCAAGCCCCTTGTCGGCGGCCTCGCGGTAGTAACGTTCGGCTTCCTTGAGATCGACCTCCACGCCCCGCCCGCTCGCATGCACGCCCCCCAGGTTATGGAGCGCCTGCGGCTCACCCTGCTGCGCGGCCTTTCGGTACCACTGCAGGGCCGCTGAGTCATCGGCACGCACTCCTCTGCCCGCTGCGTACATGTAGCCAAGGTTGACTTGCGCCCGTGCGTGTCCGCTCTCGGCCGCGCGCTGGTACCAGCGGGCTGCCTCGGTGTCATCCGGCGGTGCGCCGCGGCCTTCCCGGAACATGTTGCCGAGGTTGAACTGCGCAACCGTGTGGCCTTGCTCGGCCGCCTTGAGATACCAGTACATTGCCTGCGGGTGATCCGCTTGCACGCCGAGCCCCTGCTCGAACATGACCCCGAGGCTGTACTGGGCGCGCGCGTCCCCGCTTTCGGCGAGCGGTTGCCAGGCGTCAAACGCCGCCGCGTAATCGCGGCGCGTGGCCGCCTCCCTGCCGGTTTGAAAGTCGGCATAGAGCGGCCTCGCGCAGACCAAGAGGATCGCAGTGAGGATACAGCGAGGTAAAAGCGCCACGCGTCCCGACATGCGGGTATTATAGGCACAGCCTTCGCGTCGTGTTTCTCGCCCACTGAGCGTGCATCCCTGCCGGCTTCAATGCCCATGAACGTCAAGGAATCCGCGCCGTTGCTCCGCACCCCGCTGCACGCCCTGCATGTCTCGCTCGGGGCGAGGATGGCGCCGTTCGCCGGCTATGAGATGCCAATCCATTACGGGCAGGGGATCGTTCGCGAACACCTGCACACGCGCGCGGCCGCCGGCCTGTTCGATGTCTCGCACATGGGCCAGATCCGGCTGACCGGCAAGCTCGCGGCGCTGGAGCGGCTCTGCCCCATCGATGTGACGGCAATGCAGCCTGGCCGGCAGCGCTACAGCTTTTTCACCACTGGATCAGGAGGCATACTCGATGACCTCATGGTCACGCGCGTCGGCGATCACTTGCTGCTGGTGGTTAATGCCGCACGCAGGCGCGAGGATGTCGCGCATCTCCGGCAGCACCTGAGGGCGGACTGTTGTGTCGAGGAACTCTCTGACCGCGCCTTGCTCGCCCTCCAGGGACCGGCCGCTGCGGCCGTGCTGGCGCGGCTGGCGGCGGACACCGCCAGACTTGTGTTCATGACCGGCGCATGGTTTGCAATCGCGGACGCAGAATGCTTCGTCACCCGTTCCGGCTACACCGGCGAGGACGGATTCGAGATCTCAGTGCCCGTCGCGCTGGCCGAGCACCTCGCCAGGGCGCTGCTCGCTCATCCTGAGGTCGCGCCTGCCGGCCTCGGGGCACGTGATTCGCTGCGACTGGAGGCCGGGATGTGCCTGCACGGCCATGACATTGACGCCACGACCACTCCCGTGGAGGCCAACCTCGGCTGGGCGATCCCGCCTAGCCGCCGCGAAGGCGCGTGCACGGGTGGTTTCCCGGGCTCCGAAGTCATTCTCCCGCAACTGCGCGAGGGCGCATCGCGCAAGCGCGTCGGCCTCATTCCGGAGGGTAGAATACCCGTGCGCGAAGGCGCCGAGCTGCTCACTAACGAAGGCGAGCCGCTCGGACGCGTCACCAGCGGTGGCTTCAGCCCAACGTTGAACCGTCCTATCGCCATGGGCTATGTCAACACGGCCGCGAGCGCGGCCGGCACGCCGCTCGGGACATCGGTGCGCAGCAAGCCGGTGGCCATCCAGGTGGCACGCCTCCCGTTTGTCACGCCGCGATACCATCGGGGCTAGAATTCCTACGAACACATTTCATCTCACGCGAGAGGGAGAGCACCGACATGAGTGAACTGAAGTTTACGCGGGACCATGAATGGATACGGCTGGAGGGCGACGGCATCGCCGCGGTCGGCATCACCGAATACGCCCAGCAACAGCTTGGTGACGTGGTGTTCGTGGAACTCCCGGCAGTCGGCGAAGAGGTGGATCAGGGCGAGGAGGCGGCGGTCGTGGAGTCGGTCAAGGCGGCTGGCGAGGTAAAGGCGCCCGTGAGCGGCAAGGTGCTGGAAGTGAACAGCGCGCTCGGCGACGAACCGCAGAAGGTCAACGCCGATCCGACCGGCGACGGCTGGTTCTTCCGCCTGAAGCTCGGCGACCCGGAAGAGCTGGACGGATTGATGGATGAGGCCGGCTACGCGGAGTATGTCAAGGGTCTGGACTGATTGACACCTTGAACAGGGACTCGCGACAAGTGCCGCAGGCCTGGCAGTCGCTCGCGGAGCTCGAGCAGCGCGGCGACTTCATTCGCCGCCACGTTGGTCCGGATGCGGATCAGATCCGTGACATGCTGAAGTTGCTGGGCCTGGCCTCGCTCGATGCGCTCATTGACCGGGCCGTGCCGGAGGCGATACGCGCCGCCACACCAGTGCTGCCAATGGAACCGCAGGACGAGCGCGAAACGGTCAGTACGCTGCGCCGCATGCGCGACCGCAACCGCGTTTTCATCTCCATGATCGGCATGGGCTACCATGGCACGATGATGCCCGCGGTGATCAAGCGCAACGTGCTGGAGAACCCCGGCTGGTACACCGCGTATACGCCCTACCAGGCGGAAGTGAGCCAGGGGCGTCTCGAGGCCCTGCTTAACTTTCAGCAGATGGTGATCGACTTGACCGGGATGGAGATCGCCAACGCATCGCTGCTGGATGAGGCCACCGCCGCCGCCGAGGCCATGGCCATGTCGAAGCGGCTGGCAAAGAGCGACACGAATACCTTCTTCATTGATAGCGACTGCCACCCGCAGACGCTCGCTGTCGTCCGCACCCGGGCCCGACCGCTGGGTATTGAGATCATCGTCGGCGACCCCTGGCATGAACTCGACGGCAGCAAGGTGTTTGGCGTGCTCGCGCAGTATCCCGGATCGGGTGGCCAGCTCCGTGATCTGAAACCGCTCGCGGAAGAGGCGCACGCGCATCATGCGCTGCTGACGGCAGCTACAGACCTGCTGGCCCTCACTTTGATCACGCCACCCGGTGAGATGGGCGCCGATATCGTCATGGGCAGCTCACAGCGCTTTGGGGTTCCGATGGGCTATGGCGGTCCGCATGCCGCGTTCTTCACTACGCGCGACGTCTTCAAGCGTTCTACCCCCGGGCGCATCATCGGGGTGTCCGTGGACGCGCAGGGACAAGCTGCGCTGCGCATGGCGCTGCAGACACGCGAGCAGCACATACGGCGCGAGAAGGCCACCAGCAACATCTGCACGGCGCAGGTGCTGCCGGCCATCCTCGCCGCGTTCTACGCCGTCTACCACGGCCCCGACGGCCTTACGACTATCGCCCGGTGCGTGCACCGCATGACGGTGATGATGGCGGAAGGTTTGCGGCGACTCGGTTTCGAGATCGTGACCGACGCGTTCTTCGACACGATTACCGTGCGTGTACCGGGACAGGCGCGGCGCATCGCCGCGCGGGCGCGCGAGTCGCGCATCAACCTGCGCGTTGTCGATGCCGACCACCTGGGGATCTCTTTCGACGAGACCACGCAGCGTCACGACCTGACCACGTTATGGCGGGTATTCTCCACACGCGCTGAGGAGATGCTGCACATCGACACCCTGGACCCGGTGATCGGCACGTCCATCCCGGAGTCATTTCAACGCACGAGCCGCTTTCTTACCCATCCGGTCTTCAATTCCTATCATTCCGAAACCGAGATGCTGCGCTACGTGCGCCGTCTGGCGTCGCGCGACATTGCGCTCGATCGGGCGATGATCCCGCTCGGCTCCTGCACCATGAAGCTCAACGCCACCACCGAGATGCTGCCGGTCACCTACCGGCAGTTCGCGGCGATGCACCCTTTTGCGCCGCTCGATCAGGCGCAGGGCTACATGCAGCTCTTTGAGGAGTTGGAGGACATGCTATGCGCCATCACCGGCTTTGATGCCTTCTCGCTGCAGCCGAACGCGGGCTCGCAGGGCGAGTACGCGGGGTTGCTGGTAATCCGCAAGTACCACGAGAGCCGCGGCGAGGGACACCGTGATGTTTGTCTCATCCCCTCCTCCGCGCACGGCACCAACCCCGCGAGCGCCGTCATGGCAGGTTTAAGAGTGGTGGTGGTCGAATGCGACGATCAGGGCAATGTCGACGTCGCCGATCTCAAGGCCAAGGCGGCGCACTACGCCGACAATCTGTCCTGCCTGATGATCACCTATCCCTCGACGCACGGCGTGTTTGAAGAGGCCGTCGTCGACATCTGCAAGATCATTCACACCCGCGGCGGACAGGTATACATGGATGGCGCCAATATGAATGCGCTGGTGGGCATCTGCCAGCCGGCGAAGATCGGCGCCGATGTCTCTCACATCAACCTGCACAAGACTTTTTGCATTCCGCACGGCGGCGGCGGCCCGGGAATGGGACCCATCGGCGTAAAGGGGCATCTCGCGCCCTTCCTGCCGGATCATCCGCTAGTCGGTGGCGTCAATCCCGCGGCCGGCAACCAGGAAACGATCGGCGCTGTTTCCGCCGCGCCCTGGGGCTCAGCGAGCATCCTCACTATCTCCTGGGCGTACATATTAATGATGGGCACCGAAGGACTTAAGCGCGCCACACAAGTCGCCATTCTCAACGCCAACTACATTGCCGCTCGCCTCGGCAACCACTACCCGATCCTCTATACGGGCAAGAACGGCATGGTGGCGCATGAATGCATCATCGACTTGCGCGAGATCAAGGCGACCTGCGGCATCACCGTCGACGACGTGGCCAAGCGCCTCATCGACTACGGCTTCCACGCCCCGACGATGTCCTTTCCCGTGCCCGACACGCTGATGATTGAGCCGACAGAGAGCGAGGACAAGCGCGAGTTGGACCGTTTCTGCGACGCAATGATCGCCATACGCCAAGAGATCGCCGAGATCGAGCGTGGGGAGGCGAATGCTGATGACAACCTGCTGAAGCACGCTCCGCACACGCATCAACTGCTGGTAACCGACCCGTGGGAGCGGCCGTATCCAAAGGAACGGGCGTACTTCCCGCTCAGGACACCCTACACGGACAAGTACTGGCCGCCCGTGGCGCGCGTGGACAACCTGCAGGGCGACCGGAATCTGGTGTGCACCTGCCCGCCGATGTCCGCCTATGGCGCTAGCTCGTAGGTTAGATTGAGACCAGTCTTTCCCCTCCCCTTGAGGAGGGCCAGGGTGGAGGTGAAACTTTTTTGACATTCGTAGCCCTTTCACCCCCACCCCAACCTTCCCCCTTGCCGGGGGAAGGGACACGACAACGAGGAGATAGTCATGGCAACGTCGCTCGTGCTGACGGCGATTGGTGTTGATCGTCCGGGTTTGGTTGAGGCGCTCTCGCGGACCGTCGCGGCGCACGGCGGCAACTGGCTGGAGAGCCGCATGTCGCGGCTGGCCAGCCGCTTCGCCGGCATCCTGCTGGTAAGTGTTCCCGGGGCCAATGCCGAGGCGCTCAAAGGGGCGCTGCTCGCGCTGGAGTCCGAAGGTCTGCGGATCGCGGTCGAGGAAAGTGCGCCGGATACAACGGTGATCACCTACCGCACCGTCAAGCTCGAGCTAATGGGACAAGATCGCGCCGGCATCATCCATGAGATATCCGAGGCGCTCGCAAAGCATCGTGTCAGCATCGACGAGTTGGTCACCGAGGTGCAGAGCGCCTCCTGGTCCGGCGAGACGCTGTGCCAGGTGCACGCCGAGCTGCGTGTCCCGCGCGACGTGAGCACGGCAGCCCTGCGCGAGGTGCTCGAGGATATCGCCAATGAGTTCATGGTCGACATCACCCTGGACGATCTGCCCACTTCCTGATTCAGGCGGTCTGGCAGCGGGCACCAGCGCTTCGTTCAGGGTCCTTCGGAGGACTGTGCCTCGTCGGATGAGTTCACTGCCGCTGTTTGACATCCTGGCTCTGGCAGTGATCTTGACCAGCCGGAGGGCTCGAATTGGCATGTCCGGGCAAACGTGTTACCGTGCCAGCGTCTACAGTAGTTTCCAACTGTGGCAAAGGCATTCGGCGCCATTTCTTCTGGAAGCGTAGCGGCTGTTGCCAGCGTTCGTTCTCTGCGAAGTCCTTACCCGATTTCCTGCGTTGTTGTTGGCATTCTCACCTGTAAGGCACCGCCTCCGCAGTCAGCGCTCGGAGGCTTACATTAACTAAACCGCGATAAGCGGATCGGAGACATGAACAATGGCAAAGAGCATCTACGTGGGCAACCTCGCGCCCTCGATCACGCAGGAGGAGATCCGCAAACTGTTCGAGGAATTTGGCGAGGTCGAATCTGTCGAAATACTCATGGATCGGTACACCGGCGAGTCGCGCGGCTTCGGCTTTGTGAAGATGCCGGAGAAGGGTGCGCAGGCGGCAATCGCTGCGCTCGACAAGAAACTGGTGGGCGACCGAAACCTCAAGGTTAACGAAGCCACCCCGCGCAAGCTGAGCGGCGGATCGCGCCCCCGCGGAGGCGCATTCGGCAATGGCGGCGGTGGGCGTCGACGTTACTGATCCTGCTTCGCTGCTCGGAACGTCGGCGGCGGGCGGAAACCAAGAGGTGACCACGCATGGATAATGACTCCGTTGCAATCTTCCGGCCGACCGCCGAGTTCATGCAGACCTGCGGCATCTGCGGCACCGTGTTTCGTGTCGAGATCGAGAGCAAGAGGCTTAAGGAAGACCAGCAGATGTACTCCTGCCCGCATTGCGGACATCACCTGTGCCGAATCAATTCCCCGCGCGCACCGCGGATCACGCTGATCTCGGTCGGGCGGGGCGGCACGAGGGATACCTGATCCGGACCACCGCAGGCCGGGCAGCAGGAATCGCGGCACACAGGTGCATTGTGCTGGCGAGCCGGCTCGGCTCAGTTGACGAGCTGCGCGTGCAGATCGTAGTCCCCGGCGTAGGTAACCTGCACCGTGGCGAAGTCGCCGGGCCTGACTGATTTCTCGGCGCGGAAGAAGACGTTCCCATCAATCTCTGGCGCGTCGGCGGTGCTGCGGGCGACAGCGGTGCTATCCTCCCGCTCTTCATCGACCAGCACGCGCAGGGTCCTGCCGACCTTCGCCGCCAGCCGCGCGCGGCTGATGGCCTGCTGCACTTCCATAAAGCGCGCGTAGCGTTCCACTTTCACCTCTTCAGGCAGCGCACCCGACAGGTCATTCGCCGCAGCACCTTCCACCGGCGAGTAGGTGAAGCAGCCCACACGATCGAGCTGGGCGGCATCGAGGAACGCGAGCAGATCCTCAAAGTCGCGCTCGCTCTCGCCGGGAAAGCCGACGATGAACGTGCTGCGGATCGTCAGATCCGGACATTCCCGCCGCCAGGCCTCGATCCGCTTCAGCGTATCTTCCGCGGCTGCCGGCCGCTTCATGAGCTTGAGGATACGCGCACTGCCGTGCTGAAACGGGATATCCAGATAGGGAAGGATTCTCCCCTGCGCCATCAGCGGTATGACCTCATCGACGTGCGGGTACGGATAGACGTAATGCAGCCGCACCCACACACCCAGCTCACCCAGAGCGCCGGCCAGTCCGGTTAGCGAGGTTGCGTACTCTCGTCCACGCCACGACGCAGAGGCGTAGCGCAGGTCCACGCCATAGGCGCTGGTGTCCTGTGAGATCACGAGTAACTCTTTCACGCCGGCCGCCACCAGCTTCTCCGCCTCGCGCAGCACATCATCGATGCGGCGGCTGACGAGATTGCCGCGCATGGATGGGATGATGCAGAAGGTGCAGCGGTGGTTGCAGCCCTCGCTGATCTTGAGATACGCGTAGTGGCGAGGCGTGAGCCTGATACCTTGCGGGGGCACGAGGTCGACGTACGGGTAGTGTCGAGGTGGGAGGTGCTTGTGCACGGCACTGACCACTTCCTCGTAGCGATGCGGCCCAGTGACGGCGAGCACGCTGGGATGGCGTTCGCGGATCTTCTCCTCGCGCGCGCCAAGGCAGCCGGTGACGATGACCCTGCCGTTTTCCGCCAGCGCCTCACCGATCGCATCCAGCGATTCCGCTACCGCCGATTCGATGAATCCGCAGGTATTGACGACCGCCAGGTCGGCATCGTGGTAGGTGGGGACGATGTCGTAGCCCTCAACCTTGAGCTGGGTGAGGATGCGCTCGGAGTCGACCAGCGCCTTCGGACAGCCGAGACTCACGAACCCGACTCTTGGCGGGGATGATTTGATGGCGGCCTTGCCGGCCCGACGCCTGGCGGCTGACTTCATGTTCTGATCGAAATAAGTGGGCGATGACGGGGCGGCGATTATACGCGGATGAAGGCAGTTACCGTAGACGCTGATTCGTGATGCTGCAGCGGGCCTTTGCAACGGCTCGCGTCGCCGTCACTCTGTTTGGTACCACCTTGCCGCCCGTCCCAATACCAGCTGTTTGACCTTGGCGGCAGCCGCAATCTCGCCGATTACGGACGGCGACATATGCAATCGTCGCTCTACGCCTTGCGCCCCTTCCGGGACGGCATTGTGGGCAATGAACACATCAGCGTCGCGAGCAAGTTCAGCGAGCGCCCCTTCGCCGTTCGTATCTTCGCTGAACACGGCACTGCGACCCGCCACCTCCACTCGCCAGGCGAGTGCCGGGATCGCGCCGTGGATGGCGGCTGTGGCAAACGCCTGCAGGTTCGCGCCGGAGTATAAAGATCCGCGCTGTGATCCACGTGTAAGTGGGTGAACAGCACCACATCGAGATCGGATACGGTGGCTCCTGATTGCCCGAATCGCAGCGCCGCGCCGCCGCCCATGTCGATCAATCAGTGCACGCCTTCTCTCGTGCCATATCAGATAACTGCTGGAGAGTCCATAGCGCCGCATTCATTCCGTCGCGCTCGAACGTTCGACATCCCCTGATCTCAGGAAGCATCTCGCCTCCAGGGATCGTAGTTACCAAAGTTCCAGAGGTGGCCCTCTGGGTCCCGGCAGGAGTAGCCACGGCCACCGTAATCCTCATCCTTGATTTCAATGACAATCTCTGCGCCGTTGGTAACAGCACGGGCATAGTGTGCGTCAGTATCCGCGACAATTACATAAGGGCTTTGCGAACCCACGCCGCCGAGATCGCGAGGCGGCTTCACAAGTTTTCCAAACGCATCATCCCTTGCGGACGCCACCATGATCATGCCGTTGCCAAACGTGAGCTGTGCGTGAGCGATGGTGTTCTTCTCGCCCGGCACGACAAGGAGCTTCTCGAACCCGAACGTTCGACACAGCCACTCGATAGCGGCCGGAGCATCGTGATAGGTCATGGTAGGGATTACCGTCGATGTCGTGTTCTTTGCGTGTTCGGTCATGCATCGCACCTCGCTACTACGTGAATTCTCTTACAAGGATATGGGCGATATTGAGGTGGTGAGGCGCCCAGCAGCTCGAGAGAGTATAACGGGGCAGGACACCGTTCCAGTTCAGTGCACTTACGGACCGGGCATGTCCCGTGTGCGATGGACCAGCCGCCCGAGGCTCAACACCCGGGCGGAACGCCGCCAATGCGCGTATAGTGATGATGTTTCCTGAGAGGTTGGCTCGAATTGAGCGCTCAGGTCGTGAAGTCCGGCGGACGTCGCCGATGGGCGCCGCCAGACTATCGCCGCAAGCTCGCCACCCTCTTAACCTCTTCGTCCGCACCGAGCCAACCGGTGCGCATGTTTTCCGCGCGAGCACATTGGTCCAGCCCATGAAGGCTCTGACAGAGCGGCGCAGATGACACTGATGGTCGGCATCCGGGCAGGGCAACGCGGATCCGGCCCTTTTTTCGACCTACCCATCGCGATCAGAGACAAGATATATGGCAACCAGCATCTATGTGGGTAACCTCGCCCAGTCGACTACCAATCAGGACATTCGAGCCCTGTTCGAGCAGTTCGGCAAGGTCGAATCCGTGAACATATTGATTGACGGCCGCACGGGCGCGTCTGGAGGATTTGGTTTCGTGAAGATGAACGATGCGAGCGCGAAAGCCGCCATTGCCGCCCTCGATATGACGCTGCTCGCCGGACGGAATCTCGCAGTACACGAAGCGGCACCCCGTAGAGTCAGCGATGCATTCGGCCGGGGAGCCTGGCCTCACTGAGTTTGGCAGTATCACATCGACGGGGGCTGCGGGCCGCCTTCGATGTGAGCAACCAGATCGAACACTCATGCCGGTAGTACGAAATAACCGTCAATAGGAGAACTGAAATCATGCTCAAAGAGTTTGAACGGGTAAAGAAATGGCAGGCCTCTCCTGAGAAAATGGACGAAAGAATCAACAGACTCAGGACCGCGGAGGAGTGTGAAATATTCTCGAAAAACGTCACTGAACGTGGTTTCCCTGAACTCGCCGCCAGAGCTCAGCGCCGGGCCGTCGAGTTGCAGGCCGCCACACACGACGCGCACAGTGAAGCAGAGAGAGACGCGCTGAAAGCCGTTTACGCCTACGAACAAATCCTCAGCAAAGCGAAGCTGAAGAAGACCCGTGCGACCGGCACTTGGCAGCTGGTCAGGCGCCTCGGGGTTATCGGGGCGATACAGTCATTGGTAAATCGAAACGCCGGCGAGGCCCACTTTACGACATTGAAGGAAACGGGGATGCAAGACCTCGCATTCGAGTCGATAGTCTTGAAGCACCCTGAGGCATACATACCGGAGACTGTGGAGCGATGTGCTGCCCGTCTGGGAGAGTGGACGCAAGCGTGAGAGTTCGCTGAAGAGCCCCGCCAATGCGGGCTTCTGTTTTATCCTGCAGAAGCAGCCTCTGGACTACCGCCACCCGACGGATCAACACCGTCATCAGAGATGGCGGACCTCGGTCGCGTCATTAATGCATGAATCTCCTGCTCTCTTTCTTTGCCCTCTTCGCCGCCCTCTTTTCGTCTGCAGTCTTCGCGGGCTTCTTTTTGCTTTCCTTCTTCCGTTCCATACCTTTACTCATGTCTGTCTCTCCTCATGATCGAGGTTGATGTGACGTCAGCGGTTTTTCTAAGCAAATCATAGAAAGTCTAGTTGACCGGCGCCGTTTCTTGTAGACAGTAAGGCAGTAAATTGGTTGGGTATCATAGCGTAAGGCGGACTGCCCGGTTGGACTACCGATGTTTGATCAGATCATCGACGGTGAGCCCTGTACCTTTGGCGATTTGCCGAAGGGGCGGTTAAAAACGGGAGGTGTCTGTTACAGCACGCGGGGCGAACGTAAGTTCGCTGAAATAATCGATGATGCGCTTCCATAAACCGGACAAACCTCCCCCTCGATTCGGTGCGGCGAACCCGCGATGCTCACGTTGCGCGCGTCGCGCGCGTCGCGGTTTCCCCTCACCCCTTCCCTCTCCCGCTGATGCGGGAGAAGGAGAGCAGGAAGGAATTGGGTAGGACTAGGCGCGGGCGACTTCGACCAAGTTGTCGAAGAAGGTCGGGCAATGGCCCATGCCGCCAAACACGGCCGGCGCGACACTGTTCACCGTACCTACCGGGTTGAGGGTCCGCCAGTAACCCAGTGTGGCCACCACGATGCCGTGGTTCACATCGTCGGTGAGCCTGGCATTGCCGAGGAACTGGCCGTTGTCGTTGTACACGCGCACCTTGTCGCCTTCCTTGATGCCACGCGCGGCGGCGTCCCTGGGACTGATAAGGACGAACTGCTCGCCCTGGCCATGGATTTTCTTGGCCTCGTTCGCATAGCAGGAGTTGAGGAAGCCGTGGCTCTTCGGCGCGACGATGTTGAGGGGGTACTTCTTCGCCAGCTCGGCGTTGGTCTCCGGGCGGTAGCGCGGCGGCCGGTAGTCGGGCACCGGATCGATGGACTCACCGCCCTGCATGCCGTCGTACATCTGCCGGAACACGGTGGCGACGAAATCGCCGTTGGCCGCCCCGCTCGCGTGGATCTCGACCTTGCCTGAGGGGGTCGGGAAGTTGCCTGCCTTGTGCGGGCAGCGGTTGTCGGGCGTGCCCACATTGAGGTGGGCATAACCGATTTGATCGAAGGTATCCATCGTGATGCCCTGCATCGCTGGCGCGTCCCAATTGATGTGGTGTTCGATCATCTCGCGATCGCTCATGGTGAACTGCGGGTTGTCGAAGCCCATCAACTTCGCGAGCCGCCGGAAGATCTCCTGGTTCGGCAGCGACTCGCCCGCAGGCTCGATCGCCTTCTGGTTGTGGGTGAGATAGAAATGGCCCCACGACCACACCATGTCCTCGGCCTCGGCGGCCAGCGACGCGGGCAGGATGATGTCGGCATAGGAGGCGGTATCGCTCATGAACTGTTCGGCGGCGACGGTGAAGAGATCCTCGCGTTTGAGTCCGGCGACGGTCTTGTCGCTTTCCGGCGCCTGGGTTACCGGGTTCGTGTTATATACGAACAGCGACTTGATCGGGGTTTTCAGCGGCAACTCGCCGGTAAGCGCACGGCCGGTTTGCAGGATGTTGACGACTTGCGTGCCCTCGGGGATCCAGTCCGGACGGCAGACGCGATCCCAGTGGATCGGGAACTCCCACACCGGCATCTCCAGCGTGCCGCCGCCGACATGCCGCCAGGCACCGATCAGCGCCGGCAGGATGGCCGCCAGGCGTATGGCATCTGTGCCCCCGGCACTGCGCTCGAGCCCCACGCCGACGCGGATGGCCGCCGGCTTCACAGTGGCATACTCACGCGCGAGCTTGCGGATGTCGTGGGCCTTGATACCTGTGATGGTCTCCGCCCACTCAGGCGTGCACTTGAGCGCACGCGCCTTCAACTCTTCGAAGCCGGTGGTGTACTTCTCGATGTAATCGCGATCGAGCAGGTTCTCCGTGATGAGCACGTTGACCCACGCCATTGCGAGGGCGCCATCGGTGCCGGGCTTGATGGCGATGTGCCAGTCAGCCTTCTTGGCGGTGATCGACTTGTAAGCATCGATGACCACTACCTTGGCGCCATTTTCCTGCGCGCGCCGGATGAACGGCCAGTGATGCAGATTGGTGGACAAGGTATTGCACGCCCAGATGATGATGAACTTGGAATGGACAAAGCTTTCCGGATCCACCCCGCCGGTCGGGCCGACAGTCAGCAGCCAGGCGGTCGAAGAACCGGACGCGCAGTAGGTTTTTTCGCAAACGGTCGCGCCGAGGCGGTTAAAAAAGGCATCACCGGCGGTGATGCCATGCACGAGCCCCTGATTGCCGAGGTAGGAGAGCGGCAGGATCGCCTGCGCGCCGTGCTCCTTGATGATCGCGGTCCAGCGCTGCCTGATCTCGGCGAGCGCCTGCTCCCAGGAGATGCGCACGTACTGGCGGCTGCCTTTGGGTCCGTTGCGCTTCAAGGGGAACAGCAGGCGATCAGCGTTGTAATGGCGCTCGTCGTAGTCCTTGAGCTTCACGCACAGACCACCCGCCGTCATCGGATGATCCGCGTTTCCCTTCACACTGATGAGCCGGCCGTTTTCCACGGTATAAACAAAGGCACAGGTGTCGGGGCAATCGTGCGGGCAGGCGCCGTGATATGTCTTGATCTGAGCTGCCATGGGCGACCTCCAGGCCGGAACTTATGATTGTGATAGCGGGACAACACGGGAGTCCGGGACTCTACACCTGTTCGCTGACAGGCGGCAATCGCGGCCGCATTGCTGCAGCGCACGCACCAAGTGCGCGCCGCAGGTGGGGCGGCCGGGATCAACGCGACCGCGCTCAGCTCTGCGCGGGGACAAACTCCATGGCCACCGAGTTCAGGCAGTAGCGCAATCCCGTCGGCGGTGGTCCGTCCGGGAAGACATGACCAAGGTGACCATCGCAACGCCGGCAGCGGATTTCGGTGCGGAACATGCCGAGACTCACGTCGCGGATGTTGGCAATGTGCTTCGCATCGTAAGGCTCGTAGAAGCTCGGCCACCCGGTACCGGAGTCGAACTTGGAGTTGGAGCGGAACAGCGGCAGCCCGCACAGACGACAGGCGTAAACGCCTTGTTCCTTGTTGTCGAGCAGACCGCCGCAGAACGGATGCTCAGTGCCGTGATGCAGCAGTATGCGCCGCTCTTCAGCGGTGAGCCGCGCCGCCAGCCGCTCGCGCTCCTCGCTGGATAGGGGGGCGATATCGTGGCCGGAGGCGGATAGCGTCGTCGCCGGTGCGTTCTGCGGCGTGGTCATGGGACGTTCCTCTGAGCCAAACCTTGTTAACCCTTCAGCTTGTCGGCGAAGTATTCGCGCAGCTTTTCCACCTTCGGCAACGCCACCGCCTCGATGTAGGGCTGGCTGGGATTGAGCGCTGCGTAGTTCTGATGATAGGCCTCGGCGCGATAGAACGCCTCCAGGGATTCAAGCCGGGTGGCGATCGGGGCGCTGAACACGCCGGCCTCGTTGAGCTGACAGATGTACGCCTCGGCTATGCGTCGCTGCTCCGCGTCGGCGTAGAAAACCGCCGAGCGGTATTGGCGCCCTTGGTCATTGCCCTGGCGGTTGAGCTGGGTGGGATCGTGGGCCACCGAGAAGAAGACCTTCAGCAACTGGCCATAGCTGATGCGCGCAGGGTCGTAGCGCACCTGCACCGCCTCGGCATGGTCTGTCGTCCCACTGCATACGGCTCGATAGTTGGCGGAGGGGGCCGTATCCCCGGTGTAGCCGGAGGTGACCTCCAGCACGCCCTCCAGTTCCCGGAATACCGCCTCCACACACCAGAAGCAGCCGCCCGCGAGCACCGCCTGGGCGTCAGGGGCGGATTGTGTAGGAGGCGGGTCCTCTTTCGGGTCCGGGAACTCGTCGGGCGAGACGGTGAGGCTGATTCCACGGATGTCGCAAAGCATGCCTGCTCTCCTGTGTCGGGACGGGACACTGTGACGTTAGATGGACCACGCAGCCCATTCGTTACACGCCAAATGCCCGCGCGCCAGAGACTGCGCGGATCAGGGCGGCAGCATCGGCACTGCGGCGCTGGTGTCCTTGAGCGCCACCCCGGATAGCTTCAGGCGCAGCGCCTCGGAGAGCAGGTAGTAGAGCTTGTGGGCGCCAAATCGTAGCTTAAAACGGATGAACGAGCTGGAGAAGTTGTGCGAGCAGTGGCCGCTGGGGGGTACGCGTCGGCCAGCCCGACCTCTGAAGCCCAAGGGATGGAACCGTTACCGAATCTGTCGCCCTGGAAAGTGGGCTTAGTAGTGGCCTGCGCTGGCGGCGAAGAGCTCAAAGCCGCCCTTGCCCACAGACTTGGCCCGGTACATCGCGGCATCGGCATGGCGGAGCAGCGCTTCGCCATCGGCGCCATCCTGCGGAAAGAGACTGATGCCGATACTGCAGGACGGCGCCCACCGGCGCCCACCGGCGCTGAGAGGCAGGTTTACGATGCGCAGGAGCTTCTGGGCAACTCGCACAGCGTCTTCGATACCGTGAAGACCCCCGACCAGGACGCCGAACTCGTCCCCACCGAGACGGGCCACGGTGTCGGAGCCGCGCACGGAGGCGGTGAGGCGCTTGCCAGTCTCCACCAGAAAGGCATCGCCAACCGGGCGGCCACAGGACTGGTTGACACGGTGGAAGTTGTCGAGATTGAGATACAGGAATCCCAGCTTTTCAGCGTAGCGCGTAGCGTGGGCTATCCCGTGCAACAGGATCTCCGTCAGGGCCTCACGATTGCGCAGGCCGGTTAGCTGATCGCGCGTCCGTAGCCGGCCGGATGCGGAGCGTTCGGCGGAGCTGTTTCCGGAATGGCCGCTGGCTGACTCCAGACACGCGGTCGTCTGCCGGCCCAGCACCCGCAGCGCATCCTCCTGCGCTGGCGACAGAGAACGCGGCTCCGGATCGAGAATCGCGAGAGTGCCGAATCGCCGCCCGCCGGCGGAGATCAGCGGCACACCGGCAAAGAATCGCATGGGCCCACCGGCGCAGACGAGCTGTTTGCCGCTGAAGCGGAAGTCACTGGCGATGTCGTTAATAAGCAGGATGTCACCGTCGCGCAGCGTTTGCACACACAGCGCCACGTAGAGCCGCGATTCGCCGGCGCTGGCTAGCTGAGACGCACTGGCGGGGATTCCCGGTTCGTAATCGGCGGTATGGACGTAGGCGACCGCGGCGCCGCACAGTTGCCTTGCAAGCAAGGTGGCATCGGCGATGACCGACGGCGTCGAATGAGGCGCCGCGTGGAACCCCGCGCCCCTTCGCCCTGGCCTTGTTTCCTCCTCTGTGGTCTCGCCTGACGCCATTTGCGGAGCGCGGTCTGAGGCAACCGTCGAGCGCAACATCTTCAGTATCTGCGATACCCGTTCAAACTCCAGCGTCTTGTCGAAGAAAAAATCCGCGCCCGCCCGGCGGCACTCCTCGCGATAGGCCGAGTGTGGGCTATTGGTGAGCATGATGACCCGCGGCCTGGGACTCAGATTGGCGATGGACTTGAGCACGTCCAATCCGCTGCCTCCCGGCATTTCGATATCCAGGATGACGGTGTCCGGCCGCAGCGCCACGATCCCTTGGACCGCACCCTTGATGTTGCCTGCCTCACCGACGACGCGCACACCATCAAGGTCGGCGAGCATGCTTACGAGACGCTCGCGCACTACGCGCGAGTCATCGGCAATGAAGACGTCCATGGGTACCGCCGGACGACGTGTTGCGTTGCTTACACGCCCCGGTCAGAGCTGAATGGGAGTGCGGCGAGCGGGCCCCCGGTCTTGTCCACTTTCCTCGTTGACATCCGTGTCGCGTTGCCATGCCGACTGGTCACCGGTAGTCCCCGGAGGCGCCGCTTCTAGCGCGGGGCGTTTCCCGGGTTGGCTGCCGCTTTCCGGCTCGCATTCCGCGCCAGTCCCGTTATCGCCCGTTGACACGGCTGCCCACTGGCCCCAACGCATATAGCCTGTCGACATGGCTCGTTCCTCCCTCTGATTAGTTGATTGCGTACACCCTCGACTCGTGCTGCGAACGTGCCGGCGCACGCGCCTGCTTGCGCAATACCGGTTCGCCATCAACGAGATCGATACCGTGGTCCTCGCAGCACTTCACGAGCCGCGGATGCAGATTGATCACGCAGATTCCGACATCAGTCTGCTGCGCCCAGTTCACGAACAGGCGCAGCCATCGTAGCCCGGAATCACGCAGTTCGTTCACCCCGACCATATCCAATACGTACCAATCGCAACGCCAGTCATCGGGCCGCAACGACTCCCATAAAGAGAAGCCTGCGGACAGATCGAATGGCCCCTTGGGACTGACGAAGATGGTACGGCCACGACTTGATACTTTTGGTCCATGACTCATAGCGCCTTTCCCCCTACTCGTCTTTCGTTTGCCATATGTTCCAAAGCCATCTGTCCTTTCGCGCCGGTGCGAATCGATCGGCGCGACGACAAGAAGAAAGATGTCAAGCTGAGACCCTCGCATTCCGACCAATTCGTGTGCCAGCGCGGCGATCATCGACGGGGCGGTGCGAGATCGGTGACGTAGCGTGTGAATCCACCCACTTTCTTCACCGGTCCCAGACCGTTACCGCTGAAAACCGGTTCCAGATCAGACCCGCCCAACCACCCCCTAAAGCACGGCACTGCTGTCAGCGTTGAAAACGCTGTAAACCTTGCAAGGCTTTGCAACTACTTGTCTGCATCCGGACGCCCTGAGCTGTCAAACCCTATGCTGCGTTTGTGTCTGTACGATGTCGCTTGAATGATGGCTCGCGCCCCGGGGATTCGCGGGCATTCCCTCTAAAGCAGAAAATAGGAAAAGAATCCAGGGCCGCGTAGCGGCGGAGGACTGAATTTTTTGTAGGAGCAGAGATAACCGATCTGTCGGTGCGAGTCCTACAACGTCAGTGCTCGGTTCGGTTAAAGAGAGGCCACGAGCAGCTTGCTCTTCGTGAATGGACGGCGAATCATAAAAACCGGAGCTTTAGGGAACCTCTGATTAAGTCAGAGGTTCCTGCGGCACAGGGATGTGCCGCCATCTTCGAAGGCGGCAAGCCGTTGAAGATGAAGCAAAGCAAAAACCACGCTTTTTGCTTTGCGTGCTCTGAGAAGTCCCGGATGGACTTATTCAGAGCTTCCTTAGCAGCCGCGATGATGACCTTCCCTGAACCCGCAGTTGAATTTTAAGCGACGGTCAGGCACAAATATTGTATTGCGCTGCTGGGCTTAACCCGTTGCGGCTGCAGGAGGTGCGGTATGAAAGCGCACGCAGGAAAGGCCAGCCCGGTCATCACCGGGATGGATGTCCGTGAATACTTCCATTACGAGGTGCATCAGGCGATCGACAAGCAGCATGTCGCAGCCAGTGCCGAGGCGACCTGCTACGTCGTTAACCTGCTTACCACGTTCCTGCACACGGATCGCCTCTATGAGCACACACCCGACGGGAGGCGAATCAAAGCGCTCGCCCTGATGTACGGCGAGGCCCTGGAGGCGCCGACTGCCGAAGCTCGCCACAATCTGCTGCGACGACTCGCGGACGTAGCCCTGTTCATCAGCGGTGTATTCTCCGACAGCCTCAATCGCAACGTGGTCGATGTGGACTACTATGTCGCGATGGGGGGCAGCGCCTACGCGTACCTGTCCGATAATGTGCCGCGCTGGATGAGTGGCAGGGCTCTGCACGGTATCTTCAGCGAGTTGTCCGACAAGTTCCAACAGTTCGTTGACGTGCTGAATGAAGTCAGCGAGCGTGCACATCTCAACTCCGACTCAGACGTGCTGCGCCTGTACGAGGTCTGGCTGAAAACGGGCAGCCCTCGCGCACGACAACGGCTCATGGACCGCGGGCTGCAACCCGTATGGCTCCCGGCCAAGGGCCACCATCACAATTGAGCGTCGTCCCGGACGGGCACAAGGAGCTGCTCTGCAGCCTGCAATGCCGGCTGGAGCGGCTCTACGGCCTTGACAATTGGCTATGCGGTTGCCGATTTTCTTACCAGCGATCACGCGCTCGTCGCACGTCTCATGGGCGCGCACGTGAAAGCCGGCGAGGAACATGTACTCGTTCGGCAGGACGATGACACACTGGATCTCGCTGTTTATCTCGACGCCGGCCTGCTACAACGGCTGCTGGGCAACGAGTTGTACTACTTCTACCGACTTCCCCGGCCCGAAAAGCTGCGCCACATCGACCGGGCCGCCGCTCTGTAGCGGTGTCTGAGCCGGGCGGGCGCGGCAACCTCGTAGGCAGCGCGACGTACGCGCTGCTCGCGGTCAGGGGTCGCTTCGATCTCCGCTGGCCTCGTGACGTTACTCCTCACCGTGCCTGTCCTTGCTTGCCGCTGCATCCCCCGTCGTCGGAAACCGAAAAAGGCCGGCCGTGATTACCGCAGACCGGCCTTCCCAGCTTCGATAGGGCACCTGTGTTTTTGCGCGGGGCTCTTGCTTATCTGTCCACGCCGACGGTCGCACGGTGCTTGACGGCGAAATCCTCTTCGGGTGAATACACCAGTGTCTTGCGACCGTATACGGCGAAGTACATGATCCCGCACGAGTACCAGATAGCGGTACCGATCACGGCCTGCCGGTAAACCGGATCCTGCAACTGCATGTAAAGGGTCACCGCAGCGATGATGAGAGTAACCAGCGCGCCAATCCTGCCGAGCGGGCTCACATACGGCCGTTCGATGTTGGGGAAATTGTTCTTGAGCAGGATGTAGGCCAGTGCCTGCATGAAGTAGGAAATCATGGCACCGAAGACCGCCATGTTGAGCAGGGTGCCGCCGATGATCGCCCCGCTCTCAGCTCCCTTCCAGTAATAGATCACCAGCATCAGCACGAACCCCATCACCGCGCCGGTAATGAGCGCCACGTGCGGAACCTTGTGGCGGCCATGGGTGATGGAGAGCCAGTGCGGGAAATACCCGGCGCGCGACAGCGAGTAGATCTGACGCCCGAAGGCAAAGATGATGGTGTGAAAGCTTGCAATCAACCCGACGACCGCGATCAACGACAACAGATTCGCTGCCTCGCGACCGTAGATGGCACGGAAACCGTCCAGGATCGGCTCACCGGACCCACCGAGGTAGAAAGCGCCGGTCTTACTCCCGTCCTCGGCTTGAACGCCAATGCCGGTGTTGAGAAACAGCACCAGGAACGCGCAGACGAGCAGTGTCGCAATTCCGTAAAGCAGGCCCTTGGGCATGTCGCGTTTGGGATCGTGCGTTTCCTCCGCCGCCAGCGGCAATTCCTCAATGGCCAGGAAAAACCACACAGCAAAGGGTAAAGCGGCCAGCACTCCGTACCAACCGAACGGCATGAACGGACCGTTGCCTTCGGGCAGTTCGACCGCTGCACCGTCCGCACCCACGCCGATGTTGAGCGCCCAGCGCGAAAAGTCAAAGTGCGGGATTGCGCTCACCCAGAAGATCGCGAGGACTGCCAGTGCCAGCACCGTGACCAGCACCGAGACACGGAACGACAACTCCACGCCAAGCACATTGAGGCCGACGAAGACCAGGTAGCCGAGAGCCCACCACACCGGCGCAAAACCGGGCGACGTCTCGAATATGCTGCCGAGGTAGGAGCCAGCAAAGAATATGATGACTGCGGGGGTGACGACGTACTCGATGTTTTCCGCGAGGCCGGTGACAAATCCACCCCACGGACCCATGGCCGTGCGCGCAAAGGAGTAGGCGCCACCGGTGTGGGGAAGCGCGGGGGACATCTCCGCTATGCTGTAGCAAAGACCCACGTACATGATGCCGATGAGGACGGTGGCCCAGAACAGGCCGCCGAACCCCCCTGGCGCAAGGCCGAGATTCCAACCAGAGAACTCGCCCGAGATGACCGCGCCGACGCCGAGCGCCCAGAGCGACCACACGCGGGCGTGTTTCCTCAGCTCGCGTTTCGAGAAATATTCCCGTCCCGCCTCGTGATATTCAACAGTTCCAACTTTTTTTTTCGGCACTGTTGCCATGGTATCCCCCCTTTTTGAAACTGCTGGTTCTGACCGCCATCCGTGGGACCACGGGCGCGAAAGCCCCCTCCAGGCAAACATCGATGGCAGCAGCAGGACTTACCGACGACGGCAGCACTTCCGTGCCCGGTTCGCGTGCTATCGACTTTCAGTATCGACGATATCCTGCACCGGAGCAACTTCGCTGCACAGTGGGCCCGGCCCTTTTGCCGCGCGCCGGAAGCATATGCGGTTCGTTCAAGCAACGCGTTGACCGCCCGACCGTTACAATCCGTTCATGCACGAGGAGGCCCAGACCCTTCGGTAGGCTTCACGCGTTCTTCTGGCACTGCTGCTCGTATGCCTGTCGTTACTGGCAGGAATGTGGGGATACCATCATTTCGAGCGACTGAGCTGGCTCGATGCATTTGTCAGTTCAGCGATGATCCTCTCGGGAATGGGGGCGCTTGCCCCACCAGCGACAGCGGGCGGCAAGATCTTCGCGGGCCTCTATGCGCTCTACAGCGACTTTGCAGTGATTCTCCTCGCCGGAATCGTGCTCGCCCGATGATACATCGCGCGTTGCACCATTTTCACCTCGACGCGGACGACGAATGAAAACGCCGCTGGCTGGCCAAGCCGGCGGCGTCTCGGTGCGGAGAAGCTGGCGCGGGTCCGACGTCGTGCCTACCACATCACCGGCTGGTATCCTGCGCCCTCCCGCATGGCGGGGCGATCGGTTCGTTCGAACTTGCCTATGCCACAGGCGGGATCGCTCTCGTCCATTGAGCGGCCGATGCGGCTGCCGATGAGGTAACCGAAGAATGCACCGGCGGCTGTGGTCGCAACCCTGCCTTTATCCTCGCCCACGCGCGAGCCTATCAGGCCGCCAAGCGCGCCTCCAATCGCGCCGACAACCTGTTCATGGTTACAGTGGCCGGTCCAGGGATGATAGGGAGGCGTCTGCCGGTAGTAGTGCCTGTCAATCTGCCGCTCGCCCCTCAGCCACTCGTCGTAATCGCGCGACCAGGGCAGCGGCGGCTCCGCTTCGGTAACGGTCCCCCAACACGACAACATGACCGCAACACTGAGCAGAGCGGCCGCGCGCAAAGCGGTCTTGCTTGATTGCATGGCTGCTCCTCCCCCAATCCGACGCGCGACACATAGACACCTTGTCATCATCCAATTTCCCAAAGGCTACTTTAACCGTCCCTGAACAGGATGCAGGCAAGCCGTCAGAACGAGACGCGGGCACGTACGCTGGCACCGCCGAGATCGCTCCTCGCGACAGTGAGGTCGCCACGATAGACCTCCTCGACCAGCTCCTTAACGATGGCAAGCCCTATTCCATGCCCTTCTACGGCTGCATCGCCGCGGAACCCGCGGCGGAAGATGGCATCCCATTGCTCTGCGGGGATACCAGGGCCGTCGTCGTCAACTGCCAGTTCGATGCCGCCGCGCGAAGGCTTTGCGCCGTCGACCTTCTTGGCCCGCACCCGCACGCGCCGATTGGCCCATTTGCAGGCATTGTCGGCCAGATTGCCAAGGATCTCCATGAGATCACCTTCGTCGCCGTAGAAGTCCAGACCCTTGCTCACGTTTCTGTCGAGGGTCAGCTTCCGGTCAGCGTAGACCTTGGTCAGAGACTGCAGCACCTTCGCGACGATCGGCTCCACGGCGATGGGCGTGGCCAGCGCACTGCGGCCGGAAGCTGCCGCGCGCTGCAGTTGATAGGCAACGGTGTGATCGAGCCGGTTCACCTGCTCGCGCACGGTTTCGCGCAACTCTTCGAGCTTCGCTCCGCTTTCCGCGGCGCCTCGCATCACCGCAAGCGGGGTCTTGAAACTGTGGGCCAGGTCTCCGAGCGCACGGCGATAGCGCTCCAGATGCGCCTCACTGTTGCGGATGAGCGCATTGAGATTCGTGACCAGCCGCTGCAGTTCGGCTGGATAGCCGCCGACCAATGCCCCCTTGCGACCGGACTCCACCTCCTTCACCTCTTCGGCGACCATGCGCAATGGTCGCAGACCCCAGCGCAGGATGAGCGCCTGCACCGCGAGCAGCACAATGCCAGCCGCCGCAAACCAGCCCCATAGACTGCGGCGAAAGCTGCTCACTTGCTGCAGATAGCCCTGTTTGCTTTCCGCTACCTGCACGATGTAGGCCTGTTCATCGCCGCGCCTGTCCTCCCAGGCGACGCTGAATGCCAGGGTAAACAGCGGCGTGCCGTCCGAGGCCGTGGCCGTGCCGAAAGATGGCACGCCCATACGGCCAGGGCGGCTCACCGGCATCGACAGCCCCAGCATGGACAGCGACCGCCACAGCAGGGTCCCGTCCTCGCGTACCAACTGCGCGTAAAGTCCCGAACCGGGCGTCGACAACCTGGGGTCCGGCAGCGTGGTCGGCATCGTGCGCTGGTCCGAGGCCTCGAACTTCGCGGCAGACAGGAGCGTGTACACCTGTCCCTGCAGCCGGTCCTGCACCGCTGTCAACGCACTCTTCTGGAAGGCCTGATCCAGCGCGAAACCGGTCAGCCCGAGGAAGGCCGCCAGCGTAAGCGTGGCGGCCATGAGCAGGCGGGCGTTAAGCGATCGCATAGCGCGCCCTTATACCGCAGTCAGTGGTTTCGCACACGCCCGTCCGCGTGCGCAGGGGACTCTTAAGGGGAGGGAGTGCGCTCCAGACGCAACAGGTAACCCCGGCCACGCAGGGTCTCGATGGGGTTGAGCGTCCGTTCCGGATCGATCTTCTTGCGCAGCCGTCCGATGATGACCTCCAGCACGTTAGAGTCGCGATCCATGTCCTCCTCGTAGACATGTTCGGACAACGCGGACTTGGAGACGACCTCCCCGGCATGGAGCATGAGGTGCTCGAGCACCTTGTATTCGAAGGCGGTGAGTTCCACGTCCTGCCCGTTGACGGTGACCTTCTGGGCTGCGGTATCGAGCGCGATGGCCCCGCAGTGCAGCACCGATTCTGTCCATCCGGAGGCGCGGCGGACCAACGCGCGCAGGCGCGCCATCAGTTCCTCCATGTGAAAGGGCTTGACGAGATAGTCGTCGGCACCCGTCTCCAGACCCTGCACCTTGTCCTGCCAGGTGCCGCGGGCCGTCAGGATCAATACGGGGAACGAGCGCCCCTGCGCACGCCAGCCCTTAATGACCTCCATGCCCGGAATGTCGGGCAGTCCCAGATCGACGATGGCGACGTCAATCGGATATTCCTTGCCGAAATGCAGTCCATCCCGACCGCAGCCGGCCGTGTCCACCGCGTACTTATGGTCGCGCAGGTGGGTGGCAACCTGTTCCCGGAGGGCTACTTCATCTTCTACCAGTAGAACGCGCATGGTTCCACTCTCTCTGTGTCGGGGCTAACGCCGGCCGCGCGCGGCCACTGGCACGACTTTGATACGCCCGTCGGGCATGAGCACCCTGACCAGATAAACCGGCTGACCTCCGCTGTCGCCCCAGTCGACGCCCAGCACCCGGCCGCCGGTGCTCGCGCGGGCGACGGCCGCCGCCTGATCCGGGCTCGTTGCGGCCTGCGCAACCTGCACCGCTGCCGCTCCGGCATCAGGGGGATGGCCGGCGCTCAGGCCGAGGGGAGCCTCGAGCAGGCCCGCTATCAAAAGAATGCGACTCACCATGGCCGCGGCATGCTAGCAGGGGGCGCTGAACATGGACTGAACATTCCCCCGTTCACGTGGCCGGTGGGAGCAACGGCCTGTCATGCGTGAGGGAGGGTATCATCTGGCGCGCATCCTCGACGCGGTTCGCATCGATCTCGGCGATAACAAAACCGGGGTCATCGCCGCCCTGGGCCAGCACTGTGCCCCAAGGATCGACGATGAGCGAGTGCCCGAACGTGGCGCGTCCCCAACTGCGCCGGCCGCACTGGCCCGGGGCAAAAACGAAGCTTCCCGTCTCTATCGCCCGTGCCCGCACCAGGACATGCCAGTGCGCCTGCCCTGTCGTGCGGGTAAACGCCGCGGGAATCGTGAGATAGGATGCTCCTGACTGCGCCAGCAGGCGATAGAGATAGGCGAAGCGGACGTCGTAACAGATACTCATCCCCAGCTTGCCCCATGGCGTCTCTGCCACCACTGCCTGATTGCCCGGTTCCACCGCCTGCGACTCGCGGTAGCTCTCGCCCCCTTTCAGGCTGACATCGAAGAGGTGCGCCTTGTTGTAAAAGGCGACAATGTTGCCGGCGTTGTCGAGCAGGTAGGAGCGGTTGTTCACGCGGCCGGAGGGGACCCGGACCGCCAGCGAGCCGAGCAGGATCCAGACGTTCAACTCGCGCGCCAGCTGCCGGAATGCCGTCAGTGCCGCATGCTCTTCCTCCGCTGGCGCCACCCGCAGCAGTTCCTGGTCGTTCGGCGCCATGAACGCGAAGTACTCCGGCAGGCAGATGAGCTGCGCTCCGGTGTTCTCCGCCGCGCGCGTCAGTGCCACAGTTTGTTCGATGTTTCTCTCGAGGTTGTTCTCGGCACAATTCTGCACGCAGGCGACTTTGAATGGCTCGGCCATATCGCTCCCCTTATACAGGACTTTCATCATATACGTTCGCGGCCCGTTTGCCTCAACGCGCCGGCAACCGACCTGCAATGCGGGCGGGCCTGTGCGCGCCGCAAGGTGGATAGAGACCAAGGCATGTCATGGGAAGCTGGCGACTTACCGGACGAGCCAAGGCAGTTGAGCGCGCCATCTATCGACGTCCAGGAGATATTCCACTGCTCCGCTCTGGCGTGTGACGACGCGCAGCGGTGCACGGGCGCCGTCCTGCGGGCGTGGCGCCGGAACATCGACCTCACGACCCGCCGTCCGGCTCGATTGTCTCGACCGAGACCTGTGTGCCCGCCCCCTGCCGCCGCACAATGCCGCCAGCTCAAACTTCTGTCACCACAGAGTCCTTCCTTGGGGACGGGAACAGGAGGGCGATGATGACAAAACCGAACTACGAAGCGAGCGCCCCGCCAGCGGCGGCGCCCATCGGCAGCTTGTCGGCGAGCCAGTCGAGACGGCTCATGCCCGCGTGGTCTCGCGGCGCAGAGACCCGTCTGCCTAGTCGAGTTTTCGCGCTGCGAGCAGGACGCCATCCCCATCGGCGTAAACATAATCACCCGGGGTGAAGGTCACGCCGGCAAAGCTGACCGGAACACCGCGCTCACCGGCGCCGTTCTTCGCGCTCTTCTTCGGATTAGTGTTGAGCGCCTTTATGCCGATATCGACCTCCCCAATCGTCGCTGAATCGCGGATGCAACCATGAACGATGATACCCGTCCAACCGTTCTTCTTTGCCAGCACCGCCAGTTGATCGCCGACCATTGCACAGCGCAACGATCCTTCTCCATCCACCACGAGCACCCGTCCGTTGCCAGGCTCCTCGAGGGCCGTGCGCACCAGCGAATTGTCCTCGAAGGCCTTGACGGTGGCGACAGGTCCGCTGAAACAGCACGCGCCTCCGTAGGAGCGGAACAGCGGCTCGGCAACCCGGACCTCCCGCTCGTGCGCGTCGTAGATATCGGCAGTGGCAGAAGTCATGGTGTATTTCCTCTTTCTTGCGTCGCCCCTTCCTCTCCCACACCGTCTCCCGCGAGAAAAAAAGGGGAGCACATGCTCTGACGCCGCGGTGAGACTGGAATAAAATTCAGCGCGCCGGTCCGCAATCAAATCATTGCGCGCAGTGATGGTCTTGTTGCGTGCCAAAGCCAGGTCTATCTCCATAACGAACAGCGATGCACGTTGCGCTGGCGCCTGACTCAACACCTTGCCGCCGGGCGCGACGATCTGGCTGCGCCCCGTGAAGCGTAGTTCGCCGTGCGGACGCCTCTCCACCCCGTAGCGGTTGGTCGTAACGGCGTAAACCTTGTTTTCGAGGCAGCGCGTGCGCATCGTCTCCTGGCAATAATGCAGCACGAGGTTACTGGGGTGACACAGCACGTCGGCTCCCTGCAAGGCGAGGCTGCGCGCCACCTCCGGGAACGCCCAGTCGAAGCACACCATCATGCCGACGTGCGCGCCGCGCACTTCCCGTACCGCGAGCGGCGTGTCGCCCGGATCAAAGCATGCCTTCTCGGTGTTAAACAGATGCAGCTTGCGATAGACATGCATGAGCCCCTGCGGCCCGATGAGCAGCGCGCTGTTGAACACTTTGTCGTGCCTGCGCTCGGCGAAGCCCGTGACGAGGAGGAAATCGCGTTCCCGGCAAAGCGCGACGAGAGTAGCCACGGTCGTGGACATGGACGGATCCTCTGCCAGCGCCAGCGCCTCGTCGCGATTAGCGAAGTAGTAGCCGGTAAAGGCGAGTTCGGGCAAGACCACAATGTCGGCGCGAACATCGTTGAGGGCACCCAACACTCGCTTCAGGTTGCGCCGGACGTTGCCGAACAACGGCCGGAACTGGTAGTAGCCAACGCGCAGCAAGCCTGTTCCCTCTCTCCCCAAAATCCTCTCCGACCGGTGGAGGGGAAGTATGCGTGTCGCGTCTTCCCCACACCCCTTCCATTTTGACCGAGGAAGCTTACTCCTTCTTCTTTCTTGGACGTTGCCAGCCTTCGATGGTGTGCTGGCGTACGCGGCTGATCGTCAGTTTGCCCTGCGGCGCGTCGTGCGTGAGGGTAGTCCCGGCGCCGAGTGTCGCGCCATCGCCGACCTTCACGGGCGCCACCAACTGGCAATCGGAGCCGATGAAGACATCGTCGCCGATGACGGTCTTGTGCTTGTTGGCACCGTCGTAATTGCAGGTGATGGTGCCGGCGCCGATGTTGACGTTTGTGCCTACCTCAGAATCGCCGACATAGCTCAGGTGATTGATCTTCGATCCCTGAGCCACCGTGCTCTTCTTGATCTCGACAAAATTGCCCACATGCACATCCTCGCCGAGCACCGTTTCCGGCCGTATCCGCGAGTAGGGACCAACGCGGGCGCCGCGGCCGATCGTGGCGTCCTCGATGACGCAGTTGGCGAGCACGCTGGCGTCATCTTCGACCGTCACATTGCGCAGAACATTGTTCGGCCCGATGTGCGCGCGGCTGCCGATCCGCACCCGGCCTTCGAGCACCACGTTGACATCGATGAACACATCCTGCCCGATCTCGAGCTCGCCGCGCAGATCGAAGCGCGCCGGGTCTGCGATCGTGACGCCTTGTTTCATGAGGTGTTGGGCCTGTACGAGCTGGTAATAGCGCTCAAGCTCTGCGAGTTGGGCGCGATCGTTGACACCCATGACCTCGAACACAGACTCGGGGGACACGGTCTTGATTTGCACGCCGTCCTTGACCGCGATCTCAATCACATCAGTGAGGTAGTACTCGCCCTGTGCGTTCCTGTTGCTCAGGCGATTCACCCACTTCTTGAGCAGGCGGGCTGCCACCGCCATCATCCCCGTGTTCACTTCACGGATCTTGCGCTCGGCGCGGGTAGCGTCCTTCTGTTCGACGATGCGCACAACGTTGCGCTTGGCGTCGCGGACGATGCGGCCATAGCCCGCGGGGTCGGGGAGTTCGACGGTGAGCAGGCCGAGCGCCTTGGTGCCAGCTTCGACCAGGCGCTCCAGGGTGGAATAGGTGATGAGGGGGACATCACCGTACAGCACTAGGACAGTGTCGTTGTGCTTTACCTTCGGCAATGCCTGTTTAACGGCGTGTCCAGTGCCGAGCTGGCGGGCCTGCTCGACCCACTCGGCCTTCAGATAGCGCAGGCGCTCCCGCATATTCTCGCCGCCGTGACCGTATACGACATGGACCCGCGACTTGGGAAACCGCATGGCGGCGGTGTACACGTGTTCGAGCAGGGTCCTGCCCGCCAGCGTGTGCAGGACCTTCGGCAACTGCGATTTCATGCGGGTGCCCTGACCCGCGGCGAGGATGATGACACTTAGCGCCATGTAATCTACCTGATGTCGTCATACCAGCGAAGCCTGCCCCGGCCAAGGTTGTAAGCCGCGGGCTGGCACCCAGCATTATTTCACCAGCTCCCGGCTTGCGCCGGAACGACGCACGGGTTTTGCTGGCACTTTGATGAAGAATATCTTCAGCCCCGGCGACGGCGCAGGCGCTGGATGGCCTGCAACTGGGCGGCGAGTGCTGCTATTTCGCCCTCGACGGTGGCCACCTCTGCCTTGTCCTTGGCAGTACGCCTCGCTTCTTCCGCCGCCTTCAGGGCCTCGTTCGCCTTTGCCTCGTCAAGGTCGCGGCCGCGGATCGCGGTGTCGGCAAGTACGGTCACACGATTGGGCTGTACCTCCAGGATACCGCCGGCAACAAACACAAACTCCTCGCCGCCATCCGCCTTATCGATGCGTACCGCGCCGGGACGGATGCGGGTAATGAGCGGCGTGTGTTGGGGCAGGATACCCAGTTCGCCCAACTCTCCGGGCAGCACCACGAATTTGGCCTCACCGGAGAAGATCGATTCCTCCGCGCTCACCACGTCCACATGAATCGTGTTGGCCATCTGCAAAATCCCGTAATTGGTAATCAGTGATTCATGACGGGCAAAGAGCTACCTGCTCAACGGCATTCACCCATCACTGGCCACTCGTCATTTAGAGTTTCTTCGCCTTCTCGACGGCCTCTTCGATCCCGCCGACCATGTAGAACGCCTGCTCGGGCAGGCTGTCGAGCTCGCCGTTGACGATCATCTTGAAGCCGCGGATGGTTTCCTTCAACGGCACGTATTTGCCGGGCGAGCCGGTGAACACCTCAGCGACATGGAACGGCTGCGACAGGAAACGCTGGATCTTGCGGGCGCGGGCCACCGCCAGCTTGTCCTCGGGCGAAAGTTCATCCATACCCAGGATGGCGATGATGTCGCGCAGCTCCTTGTAACGTTGCAGCACTGCCTGCACCGCGCGCGTGGTGAAGTAATGCTCTTCACCGATGGTGTTCGGGTCAACCTGGCGCGAGGTGGAATCGAGCGGGTCCACGGCGGGATAGATACCCAGCGAAGCGATGTCGCGAGACAGCACGACGGTGGCGTCGAGGTGCGCGAAGGTCGTGGCCGGTGAAGGATCGGTCAGATCGTCCGCAGGTACGTAGATTGCCTGCACCGAAGTGATCGAGCCTACCTTGGTCGAGACGATACGCTCCTGCAGCTTGCCCATCTCTTCGGCCAGTGTCGGCTGGTAACCCACCGCCGATGGCATGCGCCCGAGCAGCGCCGAGACCTCCACGCCGGCCAGCGTATAACGGTAGATGTTGTCGACGAAGAACAGAATGTCGCGCCCTTCGTCGCGGAACTTCTCCGCCATGGTAAGGCCGCTCAGTCCCACGCGCAGGCGGTTGCCCGGCGGCTCATTCATCTGGCCGAATACCATCGCCACCTTGGATTCGATGAGGTTATCGAGCTTGATAACACCCGCCTCGGACATTTCATGATAAAAGTCGTTGCCCTCGCGGGTGCGCTCTCCCACACCGGCGAACACCGATAGCCCGGAGTGCTCCTTGGCGATGTTGTTGATCAGCTCCAGCATGTTGACGGGCTTGCCCACGCCGGCGCCGCCGAACAGGCCAATCTTGCCGCCCTTGGCGAACGGGCAGATGAGATCGATGACCTTGATGCCGGTCTCGAGCAATTCAACGGAGGGTGAGAGATCTCTGAAGGCAGGTGCAGCCTGGTGTATCGGGCGCCTCTCGTCGGCCTTGATGGGCCCGGCCTCGTCGATGGGGCGCCCGAGCACGTCCATGATCCGCCCCAGTGTGCCGTGACCGACGGGCACGGAGATTGGCGCTCCCGTATTCCTCACCTTCATTCCGCGGCGGAGTCCATCGGAGGAACCCAGCGCGATGGTGCGCACTACACCGTCGCCGAGTTGCTGTTCGACTTCGAAGGTGAGTCCCTGCTCGGCGAAGGTCTTCTGCGCCGAGTCCTCGAGGGTGAGCGCCTCGTACACCCTGGGCATCGCCTCGCGCGGGAATTCGATGTCGATCACCGCGCCGATGCACTGAACGATGGTTCCTGTCGCCTGAGCTTGTGACATAGTGTTTTCCTGAAATAGTATCCGTTAGACGAGGGCTCCACAGACCTTGAAGCGTCGCGTCATACTGCTGCCGCCCCGCCCACAATTTCTGAGATCTCTTTGGTGATCGCCGCCTGACGGTTCTTGTTGTAGATGAGCGTCAACTCGTCGATCAGATTCGCGGCGTTGTCGGAAGCGGCCTTCATCGCGACCATGCGCGCGGACTGTTCCGAGGCCATGTTCTCCGCGATCGCCTGGAAGATGATCGCCTCGATGTAGCGGGTGAGCACCTGGTCGAGGACGGTCTTCGCCTCCGGTTCGTAGATGTAGTCCCAGTGGCCCTCGGCGGAGCCGAGCCGCTCGCCGGAAAGCGGCAGGAGCTGCTCCATCACCGGGTCCTGCTTCATGGTGTTGATGAACCGCGTATAGAAGATCATCAGCCGGTCGAAGCGATCCTGGGTGTAGCCGTCCAGCATCAGCTTCACCGCGCCGATCAGCTTGTCCATCTGCGGCCGGTCGCCGAGCTGAACCACGTGCGAGGTGATGTTCGCACCCAGGCGCTGCATGAACCCGAGCGCCTTGTTGCCGATGCAGCAGACTTCGCAGCGCTCGCCCTCGGCCTCCCATTCCTTGATCTGGGCCAAGACCAGGCGCAGCACGTTGGTGTTGAGCGCCCCGCATAAACCCTTGTCGGTGGTTATGACGATGATGCCGACGCCCTTCACCGTGTCGCGCTCAACCACGAACGGATGGCGATACTCGGGATTGGCGTGGCTGATATGGGCGGCGACGTTGCGGATCTTCTCGCCGTAGGGCCGGGACGCGCGCATGCGTTCCTGGGCCTTGCGCATCTTGGACGCCGCGACCATCTCCATCGCCTTGGTGATCTTCCGGGTGTTCTGCACACTGCGGATCTTCACCCGAATTTCTTTCGTGCCTGGCATATGGGTTATCCGTGTTGCACGCCGTCGCGCGGGTTGAGCGCACTACGTGTCCGCTCTAACGAGCGCAGTTGCTGGGCGTCCAAAGATGTCCGTTAATAACTTGCGTTTTTCTTCCAGTCCTTGATCGCCTCATTCAGCTTGTCTTCGTCTTCCTTGGACAGGTCTTTCTTCTCCTCCATGCGGCCGACGAGATCACCGTACTTGCCTTTGGCGTAGTCGCGCATCGAGTGCTCGGCAGCGAGTGCCCGCTTGACGTCGATGTCGTCGAAATAGCCATTGTTCACGGCAAACAAGGTGAGTGCCATTTCCCACACGGCGAGCGGCTGGTACTGGGGCTGCTTCATGAGCTCGGTCACCATTCGGCCGCGCTCAAGTTGCTTGCGAGTGGCCTCATCGAGGTCAGAGGCGAACTGGGCGAACGCTGCCAGCTCGCGGTATTGCGCCAGCGCCAGACGCACGCCGCCGCCCGTGTCGCGGCGCTTCATGATCTTGGTCTGGGCGGCACCGCCCACCCGCGAGACCGAGATGCCGGCGTTAATGGCTGGCCGTATCCCAGCGTTGAACAGGTCCGTCTCCAGGAAGATCTGGCCGTCGGTAATGGAAATTACGTTGGTCGGCACGAACGCGGTCACGTCGCCGGCCTGGGTCTCGATGATGGGCAGCGCAGTGAGCGAGCCGGTCTTGCCTTTCACCGTGCCTTTGGTGAAGCGCTCCACGTATCCCTCGTGCACGCGCGCGGCGCGCTCCAACAGGCGCGAGTGCAAGTAGAACACGTCGCCCGGGTACGCCTCGCGCCCCGGCGGGCGGCGTAACAAGAGCGAGATCTGGCGGTAGGCCCAAGCCTGCTTGGTGAGGTCATCATAGATAATGAGCGCGTCCTGACCGCGGTCGCGGAAATACTCGCCCATGGTGCAACCGGAGTACGGAGCGATGTACTGCATCGCCGCCGATTCCGAGGCGGAGGCCGCGACGATGATAGTGTAGTCCATCGCGCCGTGCTCTTCGAGCTTGCGCACCACGCCGGCGATGGTGGAAGCTTTCTGTCCGATCGCAACGTACACGCAGATCAGGTCCTTGCCATTCTGGTTGATGATGGTGTCGATCGCGACTGCCGTCTTTCCGGTCTGGCGGTCGCCGATGATGAGCTCGCGTTGGCCGCGGCCGATGGGCACCATGGAGTCAATCGCTTTGAGTCCGGTTTGCACGGGTTGCGCCACCGATTTGCGCCAGATCACCCCGGGGGCCACCTTCTCGATCACGTCGGTCATCTTGGCGGTGACCGGACCCCTGCCGTCGATCGGCTGGCCGAGCGAATTCACCACGCGCCCCAACAGCTCGGGGCCGACCGGCACTTCCAGGATGCGCCCGGTACACTGGACGGTATCGCCTTCGGAGAGGTGCACGTACTCACCCAGGATCACCGCGCCCACCGAGTCGCGCTCCAGGTTCAAGGCCAGGCCGAAGGTGTTGTTGGGGAACTCCAGCATTTCGCCCTGCATCACTTCCGAGAGCCCGTGGATGCGGCAGATGCCATCGGTCACGGAGACGATCGTGCCCTGGGTGCGCACGTCGGCGGATAGCGCGAGACCCTGGATCTTGCTCTTGATGAGTTCGCTGATTTCGGAAGGATTCAACTGTTGCATGATTGCTCCTGAATCTTAAGATTGCAGTGCCGCGGCCATGTTGTTCAACCTGCCGCGCACCGAGCTGTCTATGACTTCGTCCCCGATCACCATCCTGACGCCGCCGATCAACTCCTGGTCCACGCTGACCTCGATCTGGACCTTGCGCTTGTAGCGCGCCTCCAGCGCCGAGACGAGCATCGCCTGCTGCGCGTCGTCCAGCGCAAAGGCGGTGGCGATCCTGGCTTCGAGCGTTCCCTCGCGCTCGTTCTTCAATTGCTCGAACAGATCGCGCACCCCCGGCAACAAGGTCAGCCGGTCGTTACTGATGAGCAGTTTGACGAAATTCTGAGCCGCGGTGGGGATGTCTTCGCCAATGGGTGACATGAACAGTCCATACAGCCGTTCGGGGGTGAGTTTGGGGTCGCCGATCAAGGTGCGCACGTCAGGATTGGCCGCCACCGTCGCCATGGTGTGCAGAACGCGGGACCATAGAGCGAGCGTGTTGTTCTCGTCGGCAAAGCGGAACGCCGCTTCGGCGTAGGGTCGGGCGAGAGTGGTGACTTCTGCCATGGGCGACTTAGAGTTCCGCCTTGATCGCCGTCAGCAGATCGCTGTGGGCTTTGGCGTCGACCTCCCGACGCAGTATTTTCTCCGCTCCTGCCACCGCCAACGCCGCCACCTGCCCGCGCAGCGCTTCCTTGGCGCGCGAAACCTCTTGTGCGATATCCGCCTTGGCGGCGGCGAGCAGGCGCTCGCCCTCCATGTTGGCGCCGGCCCTCGCTTCTTCGATCAGTTCCGCCCCGCGCTTTTCCGCATGGGCGATGATCTCCGAGGCCTGCTGCTTGGCTTCCCGCAGCACCTCAGCGGAGCGCTGGGCAGCCAGTTCCAGGTCGAGCTTACCGCGTTCGCCCGCGGCGAGCCCGTCGGCGATCTTTCGTCTGCGTTCGGCCAGCGCGCGCATCAGCGGCGGCCATATGAACCTCATGCAGAACCAGACAAACAAAAAGAACGTTATCGATTGCCCGATCAGGGTTGCGTTGATATTCATGGCCGGACCCTAAAAGCGAAACGTCTCCGTGGACGGGATCGCCTCAGCCCCCAACCACCGCAAACAGGACGTACAGCGCGATGGCGATGGAGATGATAGGCAGCGCATCCACCAAACCCATTACAATGAAAAACTGGACGCGCAGCATCGGTATGAACTCCGGTTGCCGAACCGCACCCTCGAGGAAGCGGGCTCCCAAGACACCGATGCCGACTGCCGCGCCGAGCGCCCCCAAGCCCATCATGATCGCGCCGGCGATATACAGCAGAGCTTGCGACATTTCCATTAGGTATTCTCCTGTGGATAAGGTAACTTGAAACCTGCTAATGCTGCTGCTGATGCGCCAACTCAAGGTAGACGACGGTCAGCACCATGAAGATAAATGCCTGCAGCAGCACGATTAAGATATGAAAGATCGCCCAGCCAAGCTGCAGAAAGCCTCCGGATAGCCCCCATACCACACCGCCCCCATAAAGCAGCGCGATCAGGATAAAGATCATCTCGCCCGCGTACATATTGCCGAACAGCCGCAGTGCCAGGGAGACCGGCTTCGCAAGCAGATTCACGATCTCCAGGAAGAGGTTCGCCGGGAGTCCCCATTTGCCGAACGGGTGGTACGAGAGTTCGGCTGCAAAACCGCCGACGCCCTTGATCTTCAAGCTGTAGTAAATCAGCAGGAAAAAGACGGCGATGGACATTCCGAATGTGGCATTGGGATCGGTGCTGGGGACTACTTTCAAGTAGGGCACGCCAACGGCATGGGCCACCAACGGCAGCCAATCAACTGGCAGCAGGTCCATGAGGTTCATCAGCAGAATCCACACAAAGATGGTAAGCGCGAGTGGCGCAATGAGATCGTTTTTTGCCGAGAAGGAACCACGTACGGTAGTGTCGATGAACTCGACCACCCACTCCACAAAATTCTGCAATCCCCCCGGTACTTCGGTGGTGGCGTGCTTTGCCGCCTTCCGGAACCAATACAGAAAAACCAGCCCCAAAAGGATGCCAAACCCCAGGGTGTCGAGGTGAAACGCCCAGAATCCCATCTGCCGCGCTTCTTCCGCGCTATGGGCAATTCCCCAGGTCCCGTCAGGGAGTTGGCCCAAGGTCAGATTCTGCAGGTGGTGCTTGATGTATTCGGTTGAGGTTTGAACGGCCGGTTCTTCGCTCACGGTGTGCCTCTGTCAGCTATCTTTTCTTGATCGCGCCCCACCCATAGGCAAATTGCGCTACCGCAAACCCAGCGATTACCGGCAGGGGGTTCAACTTAAGCCACGCAAATCCTATCGCAAACAGAACAATCGCCGCGGCAAGCCGTTCCGCCAGGCCCATCAAGAGATTCAAATTCCCCCGCTGAGAGGCATTTGTGGAAATTGCCTGCCATACGCTTCTGCGCAACAGCCAGCTATTAACCAGCGCAACCGCCCCGCCGTACAAGGCAGCACCTGCGGCGGATATTCCCCCGATA
This sequence comes from Chromatiales bacterium, assembly GCA_052388435.1. Taxonomy (GTDB): domain Bacteria; phylum Pseudomonadota; class Gammaproteobacteria; order JAJPIJ01; family JAJPIJ01; genus JBQTIC01. The sequence continues at coordinate 64,934 of JBQTIC010000019.1, forward strand.
AAAAAGCTAACGACTGGCGTTGCCGTTACGAAAAATGCCTGCCAGGCAATAATCCTATCGACGCTGTCGCCCGTTTCTGTTTTCATCAGGCACCTACAAGGGCTTCCTTGAGGCAGCTGCGAATCCTGGTCTGGCACGCCAGCGGACACTGTCAGCCGCTGCGGCACGATGCGCCCTACCGAATTCCGCGGTGCGAGGATCGCTGGGCTGAAGACTTGTGGGCGGCCTTACGGTACATGAGGCGTTTCAACCACGAGGCGACGCCGACTTCTGCCTTAGCAAAGGCCGCTGAATTCTACGGGAGGGTATTGAGAGCGTCAACGGCGTTATGTTGTCCGCGGCTCTCTCGGCCGGCGGCACGTCAATCTTCGTGCGGCGCCCTGGCGCGCCCTTCACTTGATGTGAGACAGAATTCCGTCCAATTCCTCCAGGGAGTTGTAATGGATCATCACCGCGCCGCGCCCCTTGGCACCGTGGCGAAACGACACTCTGGCGCCGAGTCGTTCGCCGAGCTCCTGCTCGAGGCGATGTGTATCGGGATCCGTTTTCGACGGCTTGCGCGCGGACGTCTGCAGCAGGTGCTTTACCAACTGCTCCGCCTGACGGACGGATAAGCCCCTCGCGACGATCCGCTCGGCGGTGGCCACCTGCCGTTCAGGCGGCAGCGCGAGCAGGGCACGTGCGTGCCCCATCTCGAGCCGCCCCTGCTCGACCATGCGCTTGACCGGTTCGGCCAGATCCAGCAGGCGCAGCAGGTTGCTCACCGCTGCCCGCGACCGCCCGATCGCCTCGGCGACCTGCTGGTGAGTGAGGTCGAATTCGTTTACCAGCCGGTGCAAGGCGTTAGCCTCCTCGATGGCATTGAGATCGGCGCGCTGGATGTTCTCGATGAGCGCGATACTCACGGCCGCCTTGTCGTCCGCGTCGCGGACCACGGCGGGGATGTCGTGCAGCCCCGCCATCTGTGCCGCTCGCCAGCGACGTTCGCCGGCGATGAGCTCGTAGCGACCCTGTCCGGGCAGGCGGCGCACCACAACAGGCTGTACCACCCCTTGCGCCTTGATCGAGTCGGCAAGCTCCTGCAACGCCTCGCTCTTCATGTCCACGCGCGGCTGGTAGCGGCCGCGCTGGATAAGATCGACGGGAAGGCTGCGCAGGTCATGCGACGGGGCGGTGTCGGCATCGGCGTCTGTCGCCTCGCTGCCGATGCCCAGCAGCGCATCCAGTCCTCGACCCAACCCCCGCTTTTTCACCCGAACCCCCTCTCCGGCCGGTCGCTCCTACCAGCAACGCGTCGTGTGCGATCCCGAAATTATTGGTCCGACTGGCATCGACCGCAGCAGTCAGTTGATGTGCCCGGTGGCAGTGTCCTTGCGCAGCATTTCACCGGCAAGGGCAAGATAGGCCACCGAGCCGCTCGACAGTCGATCGTAGAGCAAAACCGGCAAACCGTGGCTTGGGGCCTCGGCGAGGCGCACGTTGCGCGGGATGACCGTCTTGTAGACCTTGTCGCCGAAGTGTTTGAGCAGTTGCGCCGAGACCTCATTGGCGAGGTTGTTGCGCGGGTCGTACATGGTGCGCAGCAGTCCTTCGATCCTCAGTTTCGGATTGAGGATCTTGCGGATCTTCTCGATCGTCTCCATCAGTGCCGACAGTCCCTCCAGCGCATAGTACTCGCACTGGGTTGGAATGATTACCGAATCAGCCGCCACCAGCGCGTTGATTGTAAGCATGTTGAGGGCTGGCGGGCAGTCGACAAGGATGTAATCGTAATCCTCCCTTACCGGCGTCAGCGCGCCGCGCAATTTCAGTTCGCGCCCGAGTTCCTCGAGCAAGCCCGCCTCCGCCCCGGTCAGGTCGCCATTCGAGGGCACGAGGTCATAGCCCGCAGCGGGCAGCGTAGTTGCCACGTCGACCACTGCGACTTCGTTCATCAACACGTCAAACGTCGACTTACGCAACCCGCGCTTTTCCACACCGCTGCCAACCGTCGCATTGCCCTGCGGGTCCATGTCGACTAACAGAACACGGCGCTTTGTCGCCGCCAGCGAAGCGGCGAGGTTGACGCTGGTGGTTGTCTTGCCCACCCCGCCTTTCTGGTTGGTGATCGCGAAGGTCCTGCCCATGGTGAGCCCGCTATTAAATCTCATGAATGGTCACGTGTGCGACGCTGTGCGATTTTCGATGCACCGACCGGCCCACGGTTTCGCGCAGCGGCGGGTGCGGGACCGAGTCGGGCCGCCGGAAGGATGGCGATGTCGATGCATTCGCCGCCGCTCCTGCACTCGACGCTGCGCTAGCCAAGTCGCGGCGGCGTTCCAGGCGCGAGCCCGGCCGCTAGGCCATCCAAGCAAGGGGCGGGCAACATTTTGGCCGGCAACGCATCACGCGAGCATCCATAAGACAGGCATCTTGAGATGCTAAAGGGGATCCTGTTTGCCGGGAGAACCCCGGGAAGGCTCCAAGACGATTCATTATTGCACACGCATGCGCCCGGCGACACGCGCGTTGGATGCCGGCCGGGGGGCATCGGCAAGATGTGACGGCACGGTCGTTCTCGGGCGCTCGCCCGTACGCTTTTGGCTACCGCGTCAAAACACAGACGTCACATTACACTCTGTCAAGATTTCCACTCCAGCCACACTGAAAATGTTGTGTTCTAACAACAGCAGGAGAAGAATGACGATCAATCTGGGTCTGGCGTCACTCTTGCATAACGGCCATTAAGGACATCCAATCAACCGTGACGCGGCGTACCGTTAATACATGGAAACAAGGATAAGACACGAATCGATCCTGTCCCGGGTGCAGCGTGCTCAGCTATCAGGTCTGGGTCGACGCCCCGAGCGTCAGGACGCCGACACCGGAGCGGCCGTAACGAACGTGCAGATCGAATGTTGGGGGTTCCATCTGATCGTCGACGTGAAGGGCTGTGTGACCACCGCCCTCGACGACGACGAGCACCTCAAGGACTGCATCCGCAGCCTCACGCAGGAACTCGGCATCAAAGCCATGGGCGAACCGATACTCCACCATTACCGCCCCAACGAACCAGAGAAAGCAGGTTTTGTCGTGGTGCAGACTGGAGAAGGCGCATCGATCACCGCGCATTTTGTCCGCCGGACCGGCGATGCGTATCTCGATATTGTCTCCTGCACGCAGTTCTCGATGTGGCAGATCGAACGCATCCTTGATCGCCTTTTTATGCCGCAGTCGATGACGCTCACTTTCATCACCCGTCAGGCATAGAGCAGCGGCTCCTCCCTCCCACTGCTCGAAGGTGCGCGGTCAACCATCGGGCATGTCCAAGATGCTCGCAAAGACCACTGTCAGCGCCCTGCTCTCTCGCTCGCCTCGATGATGACGAGGTGTCGTTCGGCCTCCACCCCCGGGATGACCAGCCGTTGCGTCCTCGCCACGAGTCCACTGGCAAGCGCCTTCGTCTTTTCACCTGGCTTCGCGCCTTTCATGGCCAGTAGCCGTCCCCTCGGCCCGAGCATCGGTGCCGCGACCTCAACGAACGCGGAGAGATCGGAAAACGCCCGCGAGATGATGCAATCAAACAACGCGCCGGGACGATACTCCTCGACGCGGCTGTGTACTACTTCAACGTTGGCGAGCTTCAGTTCGATCACCGCCTGGGTCAGAAAGCGTGTCTTCTTGCCGCGGCTGTCGAGCAGCGTGCAATGCAGGTCATCCCGCGCAACGGCAAGCACCAGTCCGGGCAGACCGGCACCACTGCCCACATCCAGCAGTCGCGATCCCTCCACATAGGGAAGAACCGCCAGGCTATCGAGCAGATGGTGAGTCACCATCTCCCGCGGCGCGCGGATGGCCGTCAGGTTGTACACGCGATTCCACTTCTGTAACAGATCCACGTAGTCCAGAAGTAGACAGAGTCGGTCGGTCTCCAGCGCCAAACCGAGCGCAGTGGCGCCCGCAGAAAGGCTTTCGTCGAGTTTCATGACACCCCCAGAATCCAGCCCTCGACCTCTGCATAAGCTCGATCCGTCTCGTTCAATGGGAGCTCAAAATGGCGTTCAAGCGTGCCGTCCACGTCAACGCGTTGCAGCCACGCAGCGATTGAGAATGCGTCGTGTTGATCAGAGGTTCGATCTTCACGGGGGAACTGCTTGTTCCAGAGCGATGGATAAACTTCTGCTACACAGGACATCCCCTGGCCGATCCTCCAACCATCGAACGGCCAGATGTGCACGCGTCCGCGCGTCTGTTCACGCAGTCGGCGTAGCCAAGGCAGACCGGCATGGGTCGACTTGGCGACCGAACCCGGCACGTCGAAATGAAAGACTGATTTGGCCTTTCCGGCGCGAACTTCCGTCAGCCGCCGCCAGCGTGTACTGCCGCCGCGTGCAGCGGCGTCCCCGTACAGGCCGTCACGGATAAAATCCACATACATGTGATCACCGTCTGTCGGCCAGTGGGCGGAGAAGTCACGGAGCAAGGCTGGCCAGTCGGGCGACAGGCCATGTGCCTCGAAGTAGCGCAGCGGGACCGAAAAACCGTGGTCGATACCAACTATAGCTAGACTGCCCTCTTCCGAAAGCGTTGCGATCAACCAATGGGCCAGTGCGCTGCGCGTCCAATAGCGTTTCGGACCGAGCGGCGGCGGAATCTCTTCGGGCAGGTTAGTTCGATTGGCAGCGTAAACGCGCAGCCCTTTCAGGCTGGCCTGCGGCGTCTCAGCACCGGAGTAGTCAATGCCGATATAGCGTTCAAACTGCGGCATCGTCTCGGATCTGCCATCACCCGCAAGTCTTGCATGTTCCTCAACGATGGCGCGCCCCAAGCAGGTTTCCTGGCTTTTCGTCATAGCTCCCGCTCCCCGAACCCGACTGTGGAGCGCCGATCCCGGAAGGTTTGTCGTTAGCCTGCCAGCAACAGGCTGATTTGAGCCAATCCGATTAAGCGGAGCGCTTCTTCAGGTGCACGAGAAGGAGGGACACAGCGGCTGGCGTCACGCCGGAGATGCGCGAGGCCTGGCCAAGCGTTGCAGGGCGGTAATCGCTGAGCTTCTGCACAACTTCGTTTGAGAGCCCCCTGACGTCGCGATAGTCGATGTCCGGCGGCAGCACCGTCTCCTCATGGCGGCGGGCGCGCTCGATCTCATCGCTCTGGCGATCGATGTAGCCGCTGTAACGCGCCTGTATTTCCAGCTGCTCGACAACCTCGGTGTCATCCACCCCAGGACCCATGCCCGAGAGTGTCATCAAGGATCGGTAGGTCACGTCCGGACGGCGAAGCAGTTCGGCCGCACAGTGTTCGCGCTCGATAGGTCCGCCCAGTACCCGTTCGGTCTCCTCAACGGAATGGCTCGCTGGCTGCAGCCAGACACCTCGCAGGCGCTGCTGCTCGCACTCGATCATGTCGCGCTTGCACTCAAAGCGCCGCCAGCGCGCCTCGTCGATCAGTCCAAGCTCGCGGCCCCTCGGCGTCAGGCGCAGATCTGCGTTGTCCTCGCGCAGCAGCAGGCGATACTCCGCGCGGCTCGTGAACATGCGATAGGGCTCGCTGGTGCCGCGCGTGACGAGATCATCGATGAGCACGCCGATGTAGGCCTCGTCGCGCCGCGGCCACCACGGCTCCCGGGCCTGCACGCGGCACGCAGCGTTGATACCGGCGATGATGCCCTGCGCGGCGGCCTCCTCGTAGCCCGTTGTACCGTTGATCTGTCCGGCGAAGTAGAGCCCCGGGACATGCTTCGTCTCCAGCGAGGGACGTAAATCACGCGGGTCGAAATAGTCGTATTCGATGGCGTAACCTGGCCGCGTGATGTGGGCATTCTCAAAGCCATCGATGCTGCGCACCATCTCGTATTGAACGTCGAACGGCAGGCTCGTGGAAATACCGTTGGGATACACCTCCTGCGTATCGAGGCCCTCCGGCTCGACGAAGATCTGGTGCGAGGACTTCTGTGCAAAGCGCACCACCTTGTCTTCCACCGACGGGCAGTAGCGCGGGCCGACACCTTCGATCGCACCGCTATACATGGGCGAGCGGTGCAGGCCTGCGCGGATGACGTCGTGCGTGCGCTCGTTGGTACGCGTGATGTGACAGTGCACCTGCCGCGGGTGCATGCATGCGTCACCCACGAACGAGAATACCGGCATCGGCTCATCGCCCGGCTGCAGCTCAAACCGTCGGTAGTCCAGCGTCCGGCCATCGAGCCGCGGCGGTGTGCCGGTCTTCAGCCGCGCAACTCGGAAGGGTAGCTCGCGCAAGCGGCACGACAAGGCATTGGCGGGCGGATCGCCGGCGCGGCCGCCCTGATAGTTACTGTCGCCGATGTGGATGCGTCCGCCGAGAAACGTGCCGACGGTGAGCACCACGGCGCGCGCACGGAAACGCAGTCCCATCTGCGTCATCACTCCTGCCGTCTCGCGGTGCTCGAGGATTAAATCATCGACTGATTGCTGGAAGACACTCAGGTTGCGCTGACTCTCGAGGGCCTTGCGCACCACCTGCTTGTAAAGCGCCCGGTCGATCTGTGCGCGCGTGGCGCGCACGGCGGGACCCTTGCTGCGGTTGAGGACGCGGAAGTGAATGCCGCATCGATCGGCGGCTATGCCCATCCACCCGCCGAGGGCGTCGATCTCCTTGACCAGGTGGCCCTTGCCGATGCCGCCGATCGCTGGGTTGCAGGACATGGCCCCAAGGGTCTCGATGCTCTGAGTCAGCAGCAACGTGTTTGCTCCCATGCGCGCGGCGGCGAGCGCGGCCTCGGTACCGGCATGGCCGCCGCCGACTACTATGACGTCAAAATGTTGTGGATGCAGCATGGTTGGCTGTGACTGTCGACATTCACCTGCCAGCTAAGGCGGCCATTATAATCCCTGGCGCCATGCTCCCGACCCGCCGCTCTCGATCCTCCCATCCCAGAACGTCCGCGTTGCGCTGGTTGCTGCTTGCCGCGGCGTTCGGCTTGCTGGTAGCGGGGTGCGAACGCCCGCGATCGCCCGCCTCCCTGCCCCGCCAGCCCGCCCACAGCTATCCGCTGCACAATGGCGAGGCCGTGCGCAATATCATCTATATGATCGGCGACGGAATGGGCATGGGCCAGATCGTCGCGGCGCGCATGCGTGCCCACGGCGCCGATGGTCAGCTCGCGCTTGATCGCATGCCGGTGCTGGGACACATAACCACCTACTCTTCCGATGAACTGGTGACCGACTCGGCCGCCGCCGGCACGGCGCTCTCAACGGGACTCAAGACCGCCAACCGTCGCATCGCCGTGACCCCTGACGGCCAGGTCGCCTACAGCATCCTGGAGGCGGCTCGCGACCGCGGGCTGGCGACGGGGCTGGTGGTAACCTCGACCATTACACATGCCACACCGGCCGTGTTCGCCGCTCACCACAACAACCGCAGGGATGAGATGACGATTGCCATCCAGATGCTCGACAGCGGCGTGGACGTGCTGCTGGGCGGGGGTCGACGCTACTTTCTGCCGGAGTCTGAACCTGGCGGCGCGCGCGTGGACGGCCGCAACCTGCTCGAGGAGGCTCGGCAGAAAGGCTATACGATTGTGGCCGATGCCGCGGCGCTCGCGCAGGCGCGCGGTCCGCGTTTGCTCGGCCTTTTCGCCGACGCGGGCATGACCACCGTATCACCCGAACCGTCCCTGGCTGCGATGGCGGGGCGCGCGCTCGAACTGCTGTCTGCGCGCCAAAGGGATTTCTTCCTCATGATCGAAGGCAGCCAGATCGACTGGGGAGGACACCAAAATAACCCGGACTACGCCATTCGCGAGACGCTGCTTTTTGATGAAGCGGTCAGGACCGCGGTCGAGTTCGCGCGCCACGATGGGCACACGCTGGTGGTGGTCACCGCCGACCATGAGACCGGGGGCATGGCCATCAACGACGGCACCCTCGATGGCAGCCGTCTCGATATCGGCTGGACGACCAGGAAGCACACCGGTGTGGACGTCCCTGTCTTCGCCTTCGGCCCGCGCGCCGTCGACTTCACCGGTGTCTATGACAACACGCGGATTCCGAGGCTCTTCGCCGAGTACCTCGGCGTGCCAGACTTCCCGCGCGTCCTGCCCGATGCGCCTGCAATGGACATTGGCATGGATGAACCATCGGCAATCGACGAAGACGATCGATGACGCGAGTCAATGGCAGGTCCGCGGCAGGCTGGCTCATGCACCAATCGGCGTGATGGGTGCTCGCCGACGACGTGCTCCGCCGCGACGACGCCCCCGCACGGAGAGGTGTCCGCCGCCCCATGGTAAGGAGCGGCACGGGCAAGGGCCGTATCGGCCGCCCTAACCCGCATGGGCCTCTGGTAAGCGCCGCAGAGCTCGGAGCGGAGACACGGGATAAGCCTGGCCGGCCTGACCGCGCCGGCGACATTTCTCCTTCTACCAGGGGGGCGAGCGCGAGGCAATGTGCCGATCCTTCAACCGCGCGTAGTGCGCGGCGGAATAGTCGAGCATCTCCAGCTCGAGTTCCGTGAGCGGCCTCACCCTCTTGGCCGGCATGCCGACCCATAGGTAGCCGCTTTCCAGTTCCTTGCCGGGCGGAACCAGGCTGCCCGCCCCGAGCATGACACTGGGGTGCAGGACCGCGCCGTCCATTACCGTGGCCGCCATGCCGATAAGACAGAGGTCGCCGATCGTGCAGGCGTGGAGGATGGCCTTGTGGCCGATGGTGACGCGGTTGCCGACCCGCAGCGACTGGCCGCCGGGGGTGAACTTTCCGTCGTGAGTCACGTGCATCACCGTGCCGTCCTGGATGTTGGTGTACTCCCCAATCACTATCGTGTTGACGTCGCCGCGCGCCACCACCATCGGCCACAGCGAGGAGTGTGCGCCGACGGTAACATCGCCGATCACGACCGCGGCAGGGTCGATGTAGGCCGTGGCGGCAACAGCCGGCCGCTTGCCATCGAATTGACGGATTGACATTGAAACCCTGTAACCAGACCGGGCGTTCGAGTCACTAACCAGGAAAGGGCCCGATCGGCAGACTGCGCGCGAACCGAGACCTGCCAATAGAGTCGAACCGATCAACACCTTTCCGCTGGACCTTTCCACTGGACCTTTCCACTGGCGTCCCCACCGGAGAATATCCCATGCGTGCAAGCAATTCGACACTCTCCCTCATCGCGGCGGTGACCTTGGGCGTGCTCACGCCAGCGGAGCGTGGCGACGCGGTCGTCAACCCCGGAGATGCTCCGCCCGCCCCGGAATTCACTCACCAGCGCACCGAGGAGTGGATCAACTCTCCGCCGCTGCGGCTTCAGGATCTGCGCGGCAGCGTGGTCCTGCTCGACTTCTGGACCTTCGACTGCTGGAACTGCTACCGTTCGTTTCCGTGGCTGCGCACTGTCGAAGCCAGGTACGCGGAGAAGGGATTGAAGGTGATCGGCGTGCACAGCCCGGAGTTCGATCATGAGAAAGTGCGCGAGAGCATCGTCAAAAAGGTCCAGGAGTTCATGCTCGACCACCCGGTCATGATCGACAACGACTTCAGTTACTGGAAGGCGATGCGCAACCGCTACTGGCCGGCATTCTTCCTCATCGACAAGCAGGGGCGCGTGCGCGCGGTCCATGTCGGCGAAACTCATAAAGAGGACGGACAGGCGCGCGAGATCGAACGCGACATCGAGACCCTCCTCGCTGAGCCCTCCTGACACGCACGAGAGCCGTCCCGCACCCGTGCCCGGCGCTGCTTAACGCGTCATCCGCCAGCAGCGATGGACGCGGGGATTGCGCGCGAAATCCCGCGGGATCGTCCGTACGGTGATGTCCACGATCTTGAGATCGCTCAGTCCCTCGACATCGAGCCTGAACCGCTGACGATTGGTGGAAAAGACCAGCGTGCCGTCCGCGGTCAGCAGCGAAGTCGCCAGGCGGATGAGCTGTACATGGTCGCGCTGGATATCGAGTGTGGTGCGCATGCGCTTGGAGGTCGAAAAGGTGGGCGGATCCAGGAAGATGAGTCCGTAGCTCCGAGCCTCGCTGTCCCTCGCTCGCTGCTCGAGCCAGGTCAGGCAGTCCGCCTGCATCAGCCGGTGTCGCGCCGTGTCGAGACCGTTGAGGGCAAAATTGCGCCGCGCCCAGCCCAGGTAAGTCGCGGACATGTCCACCGAAAGACTGCTCGCGGCGCCGCCCATGGCCGCGTGCACCGTGGCGGCCGCCGTGTAGCAGAACAGGTTGAGAAAGTCACGGCCCTGCGCCCACTCGCTCAAGCGCGAACGGGTGATGCGGTGATCGAGGAACAGGCCGGTGTCGAGATAGTCGGTGAAGTTGACGAGCAACCGGCAGGGACCTTCGCGCACTTCGTGAAACTCCCCGGTCGCGGCCAGTTTTTCGTACTGAGAGCGGTCGCTCTGCCGCTCGCGGCGCTTAAGAATGATCCGTTCACGTTCAACCTCCAGCGCCGCCGGCAGAAGGTTGAGAATCTCGCGCAGCCGCCGCTTCGCCTTGTCAGCGTCGATGTTTTTCGGGGCGGCGTACTCCTGCACGAGCACGAAACGGCGCTCGCCACTGTGGTAAAGGTCGATGGCGACGGCGTACTCGGGCATGTCGGCATCGTAGAGACGGTAGCAGGAGATCTGCTGCCTCACCGCCCAGCGTGCGACGTTGCGCAGGTTCTTGTGCAGGCGGTTGGCGAACATCTGCGCGCCCACGCTCGGCGGCCTCGCGGCGGCGGCCCGCCGCCGCTCCTCCGTGCTCTTCTCGAGAGACTGCTCGTCGAGCCCGAAGCGCAGCAACCGGCACTCGATGCTGCCGTTGTACAGCACGTGCGTGCGGCGCGCCTTTAGTCCAAGGTGCCGACCGAGCGCCGGGTTGCCGGTGAACACCGCCGCCTCCCAGCCCGTGTAGCGCTCGCGCAGGCAGGTGCCGAGTTCGGCGTACAGCGTCCGCAGCGATTCGATTTCGCCCAGCCGCTCGCCGTAAGGTGGGTTGGCCGCGACCAGTCCGCGCGGTGCCCGTGGTTCCGGCGCAACGCTCAGATCGCCACGTTCGATCTGCACAACGCCTTGCAAGCCGGCCCGCGCCACGTTGGCGCGCGCGGCGCGCACCGCGTTTTCGTCGGAATCGCAACCGAAGATGGACGGCACTCGCGCGCGACCAGCCTGCGTCCGCTCGCGCGCCTCTTCAAGGAGTCGCCGCCAAAGGGTGGGTACATGCCCCTGCCAGCTTAAGAAACCGAAGTATTGCCGGTTGATGGCCGGTGCTATATCACCGGCCATCAGTGCCGCCTCGATGGGCAGGGTGCCCGATCCGCACATGAGATCGACGAATGCGTCACCATCGTGCGCTATCGCCGGCCAGCCGGCGCGTAACAGGATCGCCGCCGCGAGGTTCTCCTTGAGCGGCGCCTCCACCGCACGCTCGCGGTAACCGCGGCGATGCAAACTGTCGCCCGAAAGGTCGATTGCAACGCTGGCCTCGTCACGATGGAGAAAGACATTGACCCTGATGTCGGGCCGCTCAAGCGCCACGGAGGGTCTCGCCCGGTGACGCTGGCGCAACTGATCGACGATGGCATCCTTGACCTTCTGCGCGGCAAACCGCGAGTGTCTGATCGGCGACTGGCGCGTGTTGCAGTCGACAGCCAGCGTGCCAGATGGCCTCAGCTGCTCGTCCCAGCGAACGGTCTGCACCCCCGAGTACAGTGCCTCGGGGTCCGGTGCCTTGAACTGCGCAATGGAGAGCAGCACGCGGCTTGCCGTGCGCGACCACAGGCAGGCGCGGTAACCGGTTTCCAAAGTGCCCGCAAAGACCACACCCGCCGCGACCTCGCGCAGCTCCTCGGCGCCAAACTCGCGCAGCTCCTGCATGAGCAGCGCCGTTGTGCCCTTCGGCGCCGTGGCGAAGAAGCGGAGACTGGACATCAGCGCATTCTACCCGCGGCGCGACGAGTGCCGCGCGCGAACTTAGGAGGCGTCCCGAGGGGCACGGCGCGACGCCCGGCACGCTGAACACTCAGCTTAACGCGGGTCGCCTGCGGGACGCGGGCGTGTTCGTCGGGGTAGAGGAACCTGACAGGATTGAAAGCGGATCAACGCCGATCGGATTGCGCAATGCGCATGCAGGATTTCCGCAGTACGCGCATTTCCGGACCAGCGAGTAAAGAACTCAGTGAGCGGGGACGAGATGGCCACAAAAGACCTCCGTGCAGCGGCGCCAGGTGTAATTCCGGGCGTGGCGGACGCAGTCCTCGCGATTGAGCTTGAGGGCGCCGAGGACCGCCTGCTTGAGGTCGCGATCGAGACACCCGGTCCGCCCCGTCTGCACTACATCGATGGGGCCGGGGACCGGATAGGCGGCGATCGGCACGCCGCAGGCCATGGCCTCAAGCATGACCAGCCCGAAGGTATCGGTCACGCTCGGGAACACGAACACATCAGCCCCGGCGATCGCGGCGGCGAGTTCGGGGCCGAACAGCGCGCCAGTGAACTTCACCCACGGATAGGCCGCGCGCAGTTTCGCCAGTGCCGGTCCGTCGCCCACCACGATCTTGCTCCCAGGGATGTCGAGCTCAAGGAACGCCCCAATGTTCTTCTCCACCGCCACGCGGCCGACGAAGATGGCGATGGGCGCCGGCAGGTCGAATAGCCGTCTGCGGGCTGGCCGGAAGAGATCCGTGTCGACGCCGCGGCCCCAGATAACTAGGCGCTCGAAGCCGTAGCGCTGCAGCCGCACGCGCTGGGAGGAGGTGGGCACCATGGTCAGGGCGGCGCTGCCGTGGAAGCGCCGCAGCCAACGGTAGCTCCACGTAAGCGGGACAGGGACGTTGCGCGCGCGGATGTATTCCGGAAACTGCGTGTGAAACGAGGTCGTGAACGCCAGCCGGTGTACCCGGCAGTAACGGCGCGCGGCCGCAACCGCCAAACCCGAGGTGGACGTCGGATATCCAGATTGCGCGATAGCGTTTGGCCGCCGGCTGTGTGAAAGTATCCATGCACCACAACTCGTGGAGTCGGAGCGAGGATAGGAACCGGTTGTTGCAGATCCGTTAAGCTTTGTTGTCATTATCGTTACGCGCCGACGCTCCAGGATTTAACTCAATATTCAAACAGCTCCGACGCCTTCCCATGAACTCCAATCCGTACAAAGGCAAGACCGGCTTGACGCGGCTGTGGAATGCGCTGCACTACTCGCTCGCCGGCCTGCACTCGGCCTACAGGCACGAGTCGGCCTTCAGGCAGGAACTGTGGGTCGCCGGCATCATGGCGGTCGTGGCGATAGCCGTCCCTGCCACCCTGACGCAGAAGACGCTATTGCTGGGCAGCCTGCTGCTCGTCCTGATCGCCGAGTTGCTCAACTCGGCTGTGGAAGCGGTGGTCGACCGGATGTCCTTCGAGAGTCACGAGCTCGCCAAGCGCGCCAAGGATATGGGCAGCGCCGCGGTGCTCATCAGCCTGGTGAACGGCACGCTCGTGTGGGGCCTCGTGCTCGCCGACCTCCTGCTCTGATGTCGCTCAAGCCGCGATCAGTTCAGGAATGCCGCCGCGAGGCCGAGGAAGAAACCCATGCTGTCGGTCATCGCGGTCAGCATGACGCTGCTGCCCATCACCGGGTCGCGGCCTGTCTTGTGCAGCGACAGGGGGAATAGCGCGCCCGCCAGGGCGCCGATGAGCAAGTTTAGCATCATCGCCGTGGTCATCCAGTGCCACAGCAAAAGTGGTGCCCACCTCGCGAGTCCATTTGCCGATGCCGGTTCTTACGCTGTGGGCGCGCAGCCAGATGGCCCTCTGGGCACGATGGCTCTTATGAACCTGCGTAAAGCCGGCCGGACACGAAGCAGGCGGGGCGTCCCGACCCGTGTAGTTTTGCCGCCAGAGGATCTGCCGCGATAGACTTCGTGCGATGGACAGCAAACACACACGTCGCCTCGTCGAGGCGATCTGGCACGACGCCGTCGTTCCCGAGCTCATCGAGTACATCCGCATCCCGAACAAGTCGCCGGCATTCGACGCGCGCTGGCAGGAGCACGGCTATATGGAGGAGGCCGTGCTCCGCTTCGAACGCTGGGCGCGCGCGGCCGGCATTCGCGGCATGCGGCTCGAGGTCGTGCGCCTCCCGAACCGCACGCCACTGTTACTCATGGACATCCCGGGCGCTTCAGATGACACCGTCCTGCTTTACGGTCACCTCGACAAGCAGCCGGAGATGACCGGTTGGCGCGATGGACTCGGTCCGTGGCAGCCCGTGCTCGAGGAAGATCGGCTCTACGGCCGCGGAGGCGCGGATGACGGCTACGCGATGTTCGCTTCACTGACAGCGATCAAGGCATTGCAGGAACAGGATGCCCCGCATGCCCGCTGTGTAGTCCTCATCGAGGCTTGCGAAGAGAGCGGCAGTTTCGACCTGCCACACTACATTGAGGCGCTGCAGGACCGCATTGGCAGCCCGAGCGTGGTCATATGTCTCGATTCCGGCTGCGGCAACTACGAGCAGCTCTGGGTAACGACATCGCTGCGCGGGCTTGCCGGCGGTGTGCTTAACGTCGAGGTAATGAGCGAAGGCGTGCATTCCGGCGCGGCGAGCGGCGTGGTGCCGAATTGCTTTCGCATCTTGCGCCAGCTGCTGGCGCGACTGGAGGACGCGCAGACCGGTGACATCCTGCCCTCAGTCTTCAGTGTGGGCATTCCGCCGCATCGCGTCGCGCAGGCGCAGATCGCGGCCGACGTCCTCGGCAGTGTCGGCGGCAAGTTTCCTTTGCAGCCGGGCGTGCGCACGATCACGAGCGACGCGGCGGAACTGATTCTCAATATGACCTGGCGCCCCATGCTCGCCGTCACCGGTGCCGGCGGCTTCCCTGCGATCGCCAACGCCGGCAACGTAGCCCTGCCCGCCAATGCGCTCAAGGTGTCACTGCGGTTGCCGCCAACCTGCGACGGTCAGCGCGCGTCGCGCGCTCTAAAGGAGCTGCTGGAACGGGATCCACCCTATGGCGCAAAGGTGAGCTTTACGCCCGATTGGGCGGCGAGCGGATGGGATGCGCCTGCCGAGGCGCCGTGGCTGACGAGCGTGCTCGAATCGTCCTCGCAGACCTATTTCGGCAAGCCTGCGGTATACATGGGCGAAGGCGGCACCATCCCCTTCATGGCCATGCTGGGCGAGCGTTTCCCGCAGGCGCAATTCGTGATCACGGGTGTGCTGGGGCCGTATTCCAATGCGCACGGGCCCAATGAGTTCCTCCACCTGCCCACCGCGAAGAAACTGACCTGCTGCGTGGCCCAGGTCATCGCCGAGCACCATCGCCAGGCACTCGGCTAGCCCGGGAAGCCTCGCGTGACTATCGAACCGAATCGAGTCAACACGGCGAAGTTCAACACCAGCGCAGAACTGCCCTTCGCACTCCGCCTGAAGGACTTTGAGATGGCCATGCAGGATGTCTACGACTTTTTCTACGACGTGAACACGGGATTGCTTGAACGCAGCCTGGAAAGACTGGACGACATGCTGCGTCCCGCAATCATGTCCGGCCTGCTGTCGGACATGCTCACCGCCTCGCTGGCGAAACACTCACGTTCGCTGACTGAGAACCGATATCACAACGGTCACCCTGACCTGATCGTGAAGGGGGTCTATGCGGAGAATGCCGTCAAGGCTGGCAGGGAAGGCGTCGAGATTAAAACCACGCGGAAGAGCGGCGGTGCAGTCGACACCCATGGCGCCCGTGACCAATGGATGTGTGTATTCGTCTATGAGGTGGACGGTGAGTCCGAGCCGGCGCGGGAGCGCAAACCGATGTCCTTCACCGAGATTCATCTCGGGCCGGTTCGCGTCGAAGACTTCAGAAAGAATCCCCGCAGTGAGCTGGGGACACGTACTGCCACGCTGCATCGCGACGGCATAGAAAAGTTGCGCCGTAACTGGATTTACAAGCTCAGCGAGTAGTTCGGGGAGCGCCGATAGACGGCCAGTTTCGGAATGGCGCGGCGTGCGATTTCAAAATACTGTTTATCTTTCTCGATGCCGATACTTTCATATTCAACAGCTTCAGCCGCTGCAAGCGTCGACCCCGATCCTGCGAAGGGGTCGAGGATGACGCCTTCGCCCAAGGGTAATACCGCACGTACCAGTTGACGGAGAAACCCCTGCGGTTTCAGGCTGGGGTGCGGGGCAATGGATCGCTCCGATTTGTGTGTAGGCGCTGAGGCAATGACATCCCCGAATGGCTTGTCACGTGAAGGGCGCCGGAAACCTCCGGTCTTCCATCTTCTGAGATTATCCTGGACGCGTCCCTCCAAAGGCTTTCGGAAAACCAGCCAAGGCTCCCACATGGCCCTGGGCATGACACTCACGCCAGAGAATTCCTCGTGTGCCGCTTTCGGTCGATCTCCCCCGCGCATGGTGGTCACCAGCCGCACCAGCTCGCCGCGACGCTCAAGTCCGGCTCGCGCCAAGGCGCCGGAAACAATGAAAGACACCAGGGGATTACTGGCGACGACGACATTTGCTCCAGGAACCAGCACTGGATTGAGAGCCCGTGACCATTGAAAGAAAAACTCGTCCAGCGTTTCGTGATCCCTGGCGGTAAGCACCGTAAAGCGGGGGAGCGGCGACCGTTTTGCTCCATCGAAGGAGGGGGGAATGCGCCAGACACCTCCCCTGCCGTTGCGCAGCTTCTCGATCTGTTCAGGGGCGTATTCGAACAAGCCATAGGGAGGATCGGTGACGACTGCATGGATGCTGTTCGCCGCACGGCCTCTCAACCATTCGAGGCAATCCGCCAAGTACAACTGCGCGCGTCCGCAACACAGAGGCTCCGGTTGCGCGTCGTGCCGCGCGGCAGGCGGAAAATAGGCAGGATGCTCGTCTTCCTTGATGGCGTAGTGTCCGCGGGCAGTGCGCTCAAAGAGCTGAGGAGTATTCAGACGCAAATAAGAACGTACAGAGGATGGCGCAGCACGCCCGATCTTCTCTGTAACCATCTGTTCGATCTGCGTCGCGCTGGCGCCGGAGGGCAGAATTCTGAGAACGGAGACTATTGCGTCGCGTACCTCGCCGGGGCGCCGCTTATGCTGTAAGGATTTCCGTCTTTTCTTTGCCCTCTGATGCATGTAGTCAGCATAGACGTCTAGACGTCTTACGGCAAGCGGTTCACGGTCCTTTCACACAGGACGAGACACTGTTAGTCTTTACCGCATATCAGCGTCGTTGATGTGATCCGCCGTGTGTTCAGATTAGGAGACGCCATGCAGGCAGGCGTGATCGGACTGGGGGCGATGGGCGCCCATATGGCGATCAATCTAGACAGGGCGGGCGTGCTCGCGGCGGTGTGGAACCGCACGCCCGAGAAGACCCGGGCGTTACCGGTGAATCCGCGGGTCGTTCGCGCCCTGTCGCCTGCCGAGGTCGCTGCTGACGTCGACCTGATCATCACCTGCGTCTCGCGCGACCGGGACGTGCTTGCGGTCATCGAGGCGCTGCTGCCGGGCGCGGCGAAGGATGCCATCGTCTGTGACACCTCCACCGTCAGTGCCGACACGGCGAGGAAGGCCGCGGCGATGCTGGCCCAGCACGGTGCGCATTTTCTTGACTGCCCCGTCTCTGGAGGTGTCGAGGGGGCTCGCGACGCGAAGCTGGCGATGATGGTCGGCGGCGATGGGGCGGTGCTGGAACGCGCGCGCCCGCTGCTCTCCAACATCGCCGCGAACATTGTTTACATGGGTCCTACCGGCAGCGGACAGGCCACCAAGGCAGTCAACCAGATCATGGCCGCGGGAATCAGCCAGGCGGTCACCGAGGCGCTCGCCTTCGGCGAGGCGATGGGGCTCGACATGGACAAGGTCATCGGCGTGGTGGGCAACGGCGCCGCCGCGAACTGGTTTCTCGACCGTCGCGGCCGGACCATGATCGCGGGCACCTTCCAGCCCGGCTTCAAGGTCGCCCTGCACCACAAGGATCTGAGCATCGTGCGCGAAATGGCGGTGGGCAAGACGAACGTGCCGCTGAACATCGTGGAGTCGACACTGCGCGACTACGAGCAACTGATTCAGAGCGGTCACGGCGAGGAGGACATCTCATCTCTCTACCGACTGAAGAAGGCCCAGTTCTACTGACTGCGCGGCTGCACCTGCCCCGCCCCGGCGCTGCGGGGAGGGTTGCCTTTGCCCGCTTCGCTCATGGCGCGGAACTTCACTGCAACACACCCGACTAACCCTCCAGAATTGAAAGAAACCTCTGATTAACCCGGTCGCGGCCGCGCCGCGGGCTCAATCACGAGGTTCCTCAGGTTGACGCACGGCCTGTGTTGTGGAAAATGTCGCCGCGGCCGCCGGCTGCGGCTATCCATGCAACGGCAGTAGACCCAGGCACTGACGCTCGAAATCCGGTCCACAGAGCCGGAACAGGAGCCTTTTATGTCACACGCGATCGAGGTCCAACACCTGAGCAAGAGCTTCGGCGCCTTGCGCGCGGTGAACGACGTCTCCCTCAATGTCGCGAAAGGCGACGTGCTCGGCTTCCTCGGCCCGAACGGCGCCGGTAAATCCACCACGATGAAGATGATCACCGGCTTCCTGGAGCCCAGCGGCGGCACCGTGCGCGTCTGCGGTCATGACCTTTATACCGAGCCGGTGCAGCTGAAGAGCAAGGTCGGCTATCTACCCGAGGGCGCGCCAGGCTACGGTGAGATGACACCGATCAGTTTCCTCAAGTTCGTCGGCGAAGTGCGGGGCTTAAGAGGCCAGCACCTGGCCGATCGCATCGCCGACGTCATCCAGAAGATCCATCTGGAAGCGGTGCTCGCGCAACGCATCGAGACACTGTCGAAAGGCTACAAGCGCCGCGTCGGCCTGGCCCAGGCGATCCTGCACGACCCGGAAGTGTTGATCATGGACGAGCCGACCGACGGTCTGGACCCCAACCAGAAGCACGAGGTGCGCACGCTCATCAAGGAGATGGCCAAGGAGAAGGCCATCATCATTTCCACACACATCCTGGAGGAGGTCGACGCGGTCTGCACCCGCGCGATCATCATCGCCAGCGGCCGAGTGCTGTTCGAGGGCACACCGGCCGAGCTCGAAGCCCGCTCGCGCCTGCACAATGCCGTCACCGTTTCGGTGAACCGCGACACCCTCACGGCGCGGCGCGCGCTCGCCGCACTCCCGGGCGTCGACAGCGTGGAGACGCACACCGATGGCGCCGGCAACACCCGGCTCACCGTCGTGCCCAGGGACGGCGCGAACATCATCAACAGGCTGAACGACTTCCTTCAGAACCAGGGCTGGAGCGTCACGGAGTTTCGCGTGGAGAGCGGCCGTCTCGATGAAGTCTTCCGCACCATCACCACGCAGGCAGCAGTCGGGAGCGCGCGCTCATGAGAAACATACGGGCAATTTTCAAGCGCGAGCTGCGCGGTTACTTCGCCACACCGGTGGCCTATGTATTCATCGTCATCTTTCTGTTCCTGACCGGTATTTTCACCTTCTATCTCGGCGGCTTCTACGAGCGCAACCAGGCCGACATGGAACCCTTTTTCCGCTTCCATCCCTGGCTGTATCTGTTCCTCATGCCCGCCATCGCCATGCGACTGTGGTCGGAGGAGCGCAAGAGCGGCACCATCGAACTGCTGATGACGCTGCCCGTCACGCTCGCCGAGGCGGTCATCGGCAAATTCCTCGCCGCATGGTGCTTCACTGCGATCGCGCTGGCGCTGACTTTCCCGATGTGGATCACCGTGAACTATCTCGGCGACCCGGACAACGTTGTCATCCTCTTCGGCTATCTCGGCAGCCTGCTGATGGCCGGCGGCTTCCTCGCCATCGGCTCGTGCATCTCCGCGCTGACAAAGAACCAGGTCATCGCCTTCGTCATCAGCGTGGTCATCTGCTTCTGCTTCATCCTCAGCGGCTACCCGATCGTGCTGGACTTTTTCAGCGGCTGGGCGCCGCAAGCCATCGTCAATGCGATCAGCTCCTTCAGCTTCCTCGCCCATTTCGACGCCATCAAAAAGGGTGTCATCGACGCCCGTGACGTCGTGTACTTCGCCTCGTTCATCGCGTTCTGGATATACGCGAACACGCTGGCCATCAACGTCAAGAAGGCAAGCTGACCGGAGGGCGCACCTATGCATACGCGACTGCTGTCCGCCGGAGGGCTACTCCTGGCCGTCATCGCCTTCCTGGCCATCAATGTGCTGGCCAACCAGACGCTCACCTCGTGGCGGCTGGATGTCACCGATAACCGGCTCTACACGCTCTCGCAGGGCAGCCGCAACATACTCGATTCGCTGCAGGAGCCCACTCATCTTCGCTTCTACTTCTCCAATCGACAGCTCGCCGGCTACGCCCCGATACAGAACTACGGCGTGCGCATCCGCGACCTGCTGGAGGAGTATCAGGCCAGATCGCACGGGCAGATCAAGCTCACGGTCATCGACCCGGAACCCTTCTCCGAGGCCGAAGATCAGGCGGTCACCTTCGGCATCCGCCAGATCCCGGTCAGCGAGACCGGCGACATGGCCTACTTCGGGCTGGCCGGCACCAACACGATAGACCAGGAGCTCGTCATCCCGTTCTTCCAGCCCGATAAGGAGGATTCACTGGAGTACGAGCTGACGAAGCTCATCTATCAGCTCGCGCATCCGAGCAAACGCGTCATCGGGGTCATGAGCGGCCTGCCTGTCTTCGGTGCGGTCGATCCGGCCCGCGGTGGCGCCGCCGCCTGGACATTCATCCCCGTGTTGCGCGATGCCTTCGAAGTACGCGAGGTGCGAACTGACGTGACATTCATCGACAGGGACATCGACACTCTGCTGGTCATCCATCCGAACGACCTCTCCGAGCAGACGCAGTATGCTATCGATCAGTTCATGCTCCGCGGCGGCAAGGCGATGGTCTTCGTCGACCCTTCCGCGGAGGCCGGGCTCTCCGTGCCCGATCCGCTCAATCCTGCCGTTATCTCCGAATCCAAGTCCGATCTGCCGAAACTGCTCCAGGCCTGGGGCGTGAAGCTGGTCGAGGGCAAGATCGTCGGTGACATCGATGCGGCCATGCGTGTCTCGTATACCGGCAACCGCGGGCCGCAGGAGATCGAGTATCTGCCGTGGCTGCACCTGGAAGCAAAGAATCTCAATCAGGAGGATTTCATCACCAACCAGCTACGCGTCGTCAACGTAGGCAGCGGCGGCGCGCTTCAACGCATCGAAGGCGCCACTACGACGGTCACACCGTTGCTGCAGACCGGCCCTAACTCCGCCTTCCTCGATGCCGAGGCGGTTACGATCGTACGCGACCCGCGCGGGCTACTGGAGAACTTCAAGCCAGGTGGCAAGGAGATGCTGCTGGCCGCGCGCATCTCGGGCAAAGTCAGGACGGCCTTCCCGGACGGCAGACCCAAGACCGAGGAGGCGGACAAGGACGATCCGGATTTCCTCCAGGAATCGAGGCAAGATATCAACGTTATTGTGGTGGCCGACACCGATCTGCTATCCGATCGGCTATGGGTGCGCATGCAAAACTATCTCGGCGTGCAGGTGCCCTCCCCAGTGGCGGACAACGCCGTCTTCGTCATCAACGCGCTCGACCGCCTGGGCGGCAACGATGACCTCATCAGCCTGCGCAGCCGCGGCACCTCCGCGCGACCATTCAAGGTGGTTGAGCAGATCCGGCGCGAGGCCGAGACGCAGTTCCGCGACGAGGAACGCGCCCTGCAACAGAAGCTCGAGGAGACGGAGCGGAAGATCGCGGAGCTGCAGCAGCAGAAGGGTGAGACCGGCAGCGCGATCCTGAGCCCACAGCAGAAGGAAGCGATCGAGAAGTTCCGCGAGGAGCAGGTAAGCACCCGCAAAGCCCTGCGCGATGTGCAGCATGATCTGCGCAAGAACATCGAGGGGCTGGGTACGGCCCTGCGCATCATCAACATCGGGTTGATCCCCGTCATCCTCGGTGTTGTTGCCATTCTGGTAGCGCTGTACCGGGTGACGCGCCGACCCCGCCCCGCCGCGGGCTGATGACACTTACACGCCATGTCTCGCTGCCATTCACTCACGCCCATCGGTTGAAAGGTCCATGAGCAAGAGAACGCTGCTTTTCGCGCTGCTCACACTCTTTGTCGCGGGGGCTGCCTGGTACATCTCTCAACTGCGCGCGCCGCAAACCGATGTCGGTATGCCACCGCTCTATCCGGAATTGGGCACGCAGGTCAACGACGTGGCCGGTGTGGAGATCGAGTCCCGCGCGGACAAGGTCGTGCTGGTCAATGCCGGCGAAGGCTGGGCGATCGAGAACCGCGACCGCTATCCCGCCCGCTTCGAGGACATTAAGCGCACAATCCTTCGCATCGCGGAGCTGAAAATCCTCGAGCCCAAGACGAAGTTGCCGCAGATGTACCCGCACATCGGCGTCGAGGACGTCGCCGCCGACAAGTCCGCGTCGACGCGGGTGACAATGAAGGATGCCTCGGGCGGGACGCTGGCGTCGCTGCTGATCGGCAAGGAGCGCCCCGCGGCGGGGGGCCCCATCAAGGCGGCGCGTTACGTGCGCAAGGCCGGCGCGGCGCAGGCCTACCTCGTGGAGGGAGAGCTGGAGGTTGCGGCGGACCCCATGGCCTGGACGGACCGCGAGTTACTGAACATCGCGGCTACGCGTATCCGCGAGGTCACCATCGAACACCCGGGCAAGCCGGCCTTGACGATACGGCGGGACAAACCTGAGGACATCGATCTGCGGCTGAAGGAAATCCCGGAGGGCTACAAGGCAAAGTCGGCAGCGACCGTCACCAGTCTCGCCACCGCGCTCGAGCAGCTGCGGTTCGAGGACGTGCGCGCAAAAAATACCACCGCCTGGCCAAGCGATTCTACCGTGACGACGTTGCACGGCTTCGACGGCCTCGTAGCCGTCGTGCGCACGGCAAGGATCGACAACAGAAGTTACTCGCGGTTCGAGTTTGCGTTCGATCCCGCCGGCGTCACGGCCCTCCCCGCAGCAGAGACTCCGAAGGAAGATACCCCATCGGCGGCACCGATAGGCGACGCGCCGGCGAAACCGGAGCCGGAGAAACCGGAGGTTTCTGTCACCGATGAGGTCAAGGCCTTGAACGAACGGGTGCAGAACTGGGTCTACGTCCTGCCCGAGTACAAGCAGTCCATGCTGATGAGAACCATGGATGACCTCATCGCCAAGCAGGAGGCGCCGAAACCACCACCGCCGGCGCCGGTGGATCCGATGAAAGTCGAGCGCTTTGACAGCCAGGGCAGGCTGCTGCCGCCGGATGCTCCGGCGACCCCGGGAGCGCCCGCTCCCCTCACCCCGGCCGAGAGCGAATCACCACCCGCGGACACCGCACCCAGCGGCGGCCCGCCGCCCGCGGACCAGGCGACGGCATCGGAGGCTGGGCCTGCCAGCGCAGAGCCAGAGGCCCGCCACGCTGTCGATGCGACATCAGGGGACTCCGAGGGAGCAGAAGCTGCCCACCAACAAGCGGCGCCCTGACTCGCGCCCGCTCGGGCACTGCGGCATCAGTGGTTGACGGCCCTGAGCGGCGGTAGTGCGTGGGTACGCTGCCGCACCCATTCGCCGAAGTCAGCCGCGCTCAGCGGCTGGCTGAAGTAGTAGCCCTGGATCTCGTCGCAGTGCTGCTCGGTCAGGAATCTGACCTGCTGCTCGCTCTCCACGCCCTCGGCGACCACCTTCAATCGCAGGCTGTGCGCGAGGGCGATTATTGCGGTGACGATAGCCGCGACGTCGGCATCGGTGCCGACGTCGCAGACGAACGAGCGATCGATTTTCAGCGCGTTGATGGGGAAACGCTTGAGATAGCTCAGTGAAGAGTAGCCGGTGCCGAAATCGTCGATCGAGAGCGAGACCCCCAGCAGGCGCAGCTTCTGCATCAGTTTGATACAGGCATCGCGATCCTCCATCAGCAGGCTTTCGGTCAGCTCCAGTTCGAGGAACGCCGGATCGATGCCGGTCTCCTGGAGAACACCAGCGATGACCGCCTGTATCCCTTTGGCGCGAAACTGCCCAGCGGAAAGATTGACCGAGACGGCGAGCGGCGGCAGGCCCGCGTGCTGCCATGCCTTCGCCTGCCGACACGCCTCGTGGAGGATCCACTCGCCCAGGGGCACGATGAGGCCAGTCTCCTCCGCCACCGGCACAAAGACCGACGGCGGCACCGCGCCCATCTCCGGGTGGCTCCAGCGCACCAGCGCCTCCATTCCCACCGGGACCATGCCCCGCAGGTGCACCTTGGGCTGATAGTGCAGCTCGAACTGGCCGGCCGCAAGCGCCTTGCGCAGGTTGTTCTCCAGAACCAGTCGCTCGGAGGCACGTGAGTTGATGCGGGCCGTGGAGAACTGATAGCGGTCGCGGCCAAGGGTCTTGGCGTGATGCATCGCGGTGTCGGCCTGCTTGAGCAGTGTCTCCGCGTCAAGGCTGTCAAGCGGGAAACCGCTGATGCCGATGCTCGCGGTCAGGGTCACATCGGTGTTGCCCACCGTGCACGTGCGCGTGAAGATATCGCGGACGCGCCTGGCGACAATGGCCGCATCCTCCAAACTCTGGATGCCAGCCAGTACGATCACGAACTCGTCGCCGCCAATGCGCGCCACCAGATCCCGGGAAGACTGCGCGTGCGCACCGTCCGGCTTCGCGCTGGCATCAACGATGCAGTCGCGGAGACGGCCGGCGATCGTTTTCAGCAGCTCATCGCCCGCGGCCTGTCCCAGCGAGTCGTTGATGCGGCTGAAATGGTCGATATCCAGCGTCATCACCGCCACCGTGCGATGATGTCTGCGGGCATGACTGATGGCCGCCGACAGGTGGCGCTTCATCAACCTGCGGTTGGGAAGACCGGTCACCGGATCATAATGGGCGAGATGGTGGACCTGTCGTTCCATGCGGCGCCGTTCGGTCACGTCCTGAATGGTCGCCGAGAGGTACAGGCCGCGCCGCTCGGCAGGACTATGGAATTCCCCCTCCTGATACATGCTGCGCACCGTGCCGTCGGCGCGCACGATACGGTGCTCGAGGCTGTAGCCGCGACGCTCCTTAATCGCGGTCTGCACCATGTCCGCCAAGACGTCTCGATCCTCGGGGAAGATGTATCGCATGAGCGCGTCCTGAGAATCGATCGCCTCGCCCCCAGGGAGGCCGAAAAGGTCGTTCACTTGCGCCGAGCACTCGATCCGGCCGCTGCCGATGTGCCACTCGAAGTGCCCCAGCCTGGCGATGCGTTGCGAGTCCTTCAGGCGCGCCTCGCTCGCCCGCAATTCGTCGGCCAAGCGCGTGCCGCGCAGAATGTAGCGCACGCGGTGCGGCAGCAACGGGTAGTTGATCGGCTTGGCCGCGAAGTCGGTGGCGCCGGCCTCATACGCCCGTTTGATGGACTCCATGTCATCGAGGCCCGTCATCATCAGCACGGGAACGTGCTGACCGCCGGATAGGCTGCGTATGACCGTGCAAGCGGCATAGCCGTCCAGCTCCGGCATTATCACATCCAGGAGTACGATGTCCGGCGGTTCCAATTCGATGAGCCGCAGCGCCTCACGACCATCCTCGGCTTCGGTGACGTGGAATCCCGCCTGCTCCAGCGCCTCGCGTGCAAGCAGCCGCGCGGCAGGATCGTCGTCGACGACGAGGACTCGATCGACATGGCCAGTTGCTTCTGCCTTCGCGCTCATGACCTTGTTCCCCGGTCCGTGCAAGCGTCCCAGTTGCCCGCCACCAGCCTCACGCTGCGCGCCGGGTAAGATGGGCCTTGAGGGCCTCGCAAGCGGACTGGAATTCGAACTCCAGCACCCCGAGCGCAGCCTCGGCGCCTGCCAGCCGCGCCGCCCGCCCCATCTGTTCCAGTTCCTTGCACGCGGCGGCCACTTTCTCGGCACCGAGGTTGGCGCTGGCTGATTTCAACGAGTGGGCGCTTTGACGCAGCTTGTCCGCCTCCCCGTGGCTTACCGAGTCGCGGATGGCTGTCACCAGCTCCGGAGACTTTTCAAGGTACAGATGTATCACCCTGGCGAGCAGGTCCGGTCCTTCCAGCCGTTGCAGGGCACGGATCCGATTCAGCACGCTGATATCCAGTGCGTCGTCGGTCATCACGGA
Source organism: Chromatiales bacterium (assembly GCA_052388435.1). Lineage (GTDB taxonomy): Bacteria > Pseudomonadota > Gammaproteobacteria > JAJPIJ01 > JAJPIJ01 > JBQTIC01. Next base: position 90,968 of record JBQTIC010000019.1, read on the forward strand.
CCTCCTCTCGGTTTCTGAGCTGCTGCTGGCGTCTGCGGACGCGGCGGCAGCCGGTTTGATCACCGACTGCAACGGCAGCCAGCGGCGCAACAGATCTGCCAACTGGGCCTGGCTCAATGGTTTGGCAAGGTAATCGTCCATGCCCGCGGCCAGACAGCGCTCACGATCGCCTTCCATCGCACTGGCGGTGAGCGCGATGATCGGCAACCGCGCGGCGCTGCGCTCCGACCATTCCCACTGCCGTATCTCGGCCGAGGCGGCATAGCCGTCCATCTCCGGCATCTGGCAGTCCATGAGCACCAGATCATAGGGGTCATGGGTCTGATCGAGGGGACTGCATGTGATGGCCTGCGCGGCCTCGCGACCGTTGGCCACCACGCGCACGCGGCAGCCAAACCCTTCCAGCATCGCGACGATGAGTTCCTGGTTGACCAGGTTGTCCTCCGCCACCAGCACATGGGCGTTGAAGCGGGCCGCACCAGCGGTGGCGGGTTCCACGGGTGGCCCCTCTATGCGCTCGGCTCGGCCGAGGATGCGCAACAGACACTTCTGCAGTTCCAGCTGCCGCACTGGTTTATCGATGTAGGCGTCGACACCGGCCGCGATCCACTGTCCGGTCTGCTCCAGATTGCCGATCGCGGAGAGCATGATGAGGCGCACCTCGGCGATCTCCCGCGCGCCCTTGATGCCGCGCACAAGCTCGATGCCGTTCATGCCCGGCATATCAAGGTCGAAAATGGTGACATCAAACGGGCGGCCGATCGCCACCGCTTTGCGCAGGGCCGCAAGCGCACGCGAACCACTGCTCACGGCGTAGGTACGCATTTCCCAGGCATTTAGTTGCAGCCGCAGGGATTCGCGCATGGTGGCGTTATCGTCGACGATCAGCGCCCGCAGACCGTGTAGAGGGTGCATGCCCGTTGGCCCGGCCGACACCTGCGCGGGCGCCCTGGGCAACTCTAACGTCACCCAGAAAGTAGAGCCGCGTCCGGGTTCGCTGGCCACGCCGATGTCACCACTCATCAGCCGGATCAGCTGCTTGCAGATGGCGAGTCCGAGTCCGGTCCCGCCGAATTCGCGCGTGGCGGAAGCGTCCGCTTGCGAGAAGGCCGTGAATAATGTCGTCAACGCCTCGGCACGGATGCCGATACCTGTGTCGCTGACTTCAATACGCAGCGCCACACGATTCCCCTTCTCGCTCAAACACTCAACGCGGGTGACGACCTCGCCACGCTCTGTGAACTTGACTGCGTTGCCGACCAGATTGGTCAATACCTGTTTCAGCCGGAAGGCGTCGGCCTGATAGACCGCGTGCAGATCGGTTGGGAAGACACTGGTGAGCTCCAGCCCTTTGCCGTGCGCCTTGTCCGCGAACATATCATTGACGTCCTCCAGGAGCTGACGAAGGTCAAACACCGTTTCGTTCAGTTGCAGCTTGCCCGCCTCGATCTTGGAGAAATCCAGGATGTCATTGATGATGACCAGCAACTGCTCGCCGCAGCGCCGTATGGTCTCGGCGAAGTGATGCTGCTTTTGGCTCATCTTGGTCCCGAGCAGCAGTTCGGTCATTCCCAGCACTCCGTTCATCGGCGTGCGGATATGACTCATGTTGGCGAGGAACTCGCCTTTTGCCTTGATGGCCCGCTCGGCTTCTTCGCGCACGCGGTTCAGGTCCTGCTCGACTTTGTGCCGATCGCGGATCACGCCATCGAGGTCACGGCGCGTTGCGCTGAGGGAGTGAGTCATGTCCTCCAACTGTCGCCCCATGGCCGCCGCGTCCTGGCGCAGGCGCTGGCCATAGCAAAACAGCGCCACTACCATCACCGCGAAGGCGGCGAGTGTCGCAAGCACGGGGAGCGGCGTTTCATTACGATGGAGCCAGACACTCGCCAGGAAAACGGCACTGACAACCAATGTCACTGCTATCGCGGCAATGGGGCCCGCCCGGTTCGATGCCCGGCTGCGGTTCGTCGCCTCGTGAGCTTTCGTTCGCTTGTGACGCATATTCCGCCTAAGTCTCCGTCGCTGAAGCTCATGCCACCGCCGCGTCGGGCGGCTGGCAATCGAGCAGCTCGCTGGAAACGAGCTTCTGGGCACGGATTCCCACCGTAATCGTTGCTCCCGGGCGGCCCGCGTGCAGCCACTTGCCGAGCAGCGCCTCCATCGCCTCACGCTTCACTGGCTCGGCGATGTAATGCCAACAGCAAGGCACCGCACCCGTCGCAGCGCGGCAGCAGGTATTCGCCAGTCCTGCCGAACTTCCGGAGGTGGATGGCTTCGATGAAGCGTGCCTGCGACTCAGTGCCGGCGCCGACTGGACAACGGTGACGGCAGGGCGCCCGTGGCGGCGCGCAACAGCCGGAACGCGTACTGGCTGCCGGTGTCCTGCCACTGGTCGTAGGCGCTGATGAGGTCTACGGCCACCTCCTGCTCGTCGAGAGTGCGCATGACCTGCAGCACGTCCATGATCGCCACGAAGTGATCGCTCAGGCGCTGGAACAGGGGGTTGCGTGTACGGCGGGCGACCTCCTGGTAGGCGCGCCGGCCGGTTTCGACGAAGTGGCGCACAGGCATGCCGAGGACGGCCGCTTCGTCCGCGAGCAATCCGGCGATGACCAGGCAGCGGTCCGCCACCTCGAGCGGCACCTCGGCATCGGCCGGGTCAGCGCTCTGCGCCAGCTCGACCTGACTGCGAAACTCGAAAGGGCAGGCGGTGCGTGCGTAGCGCAGCAGAACCATGACCAGGTAGCTCTCCAGATCCTCGTCCAGGCAGCATTCAACGGAGGCCGCGGCGGCTGTCACCAATGCCCGCCAGTGTGCGGTATCGCGGGTGTGTAGCATGAAGGTCCCAAGGGTACGCGGGTCGTGGCTGGTCTATCGCACTTATCGGCCGGACACGCTTTTCCTTGAACCTAAGGGGTTATCCTTCGTACACAGCGCCGGTCGCCCACGGTATACTTTTTACTCGCGCCGCGATCGTTGCCGGCCGACTATCCCTGCGAGTGGTCGGAACCCTTACCATTCAAGGCCTAAGCCGCCAGTGACCTCGAATTCAGACAGCCCTGTAAACGTCGCGCATCACAGCTTTCAGGACCTCATCGGGGCGCTGCAGTCCTACTGGGCCGCGCAAGGCTGCGTCATTGAGCAACCCTATGACATGGAGATGGGGGCCGGTACGTTTCACCCCTCGACCTTTCTGCGCGCCATCGGGCCAGAGCCCTGGCGGGCCGCCTATGTCCAGCCCTCACGCCGCCCTACCGACGGGCGCTATGGCGAGAATCCCAACCGGCTGCAGCGCTATTTTCAGTTCCAGGTCAACCTGAAGCCCTCGCCGCTCAACATCCAGGAACTGTACCTGCGGTCCCTGCGCAGCCTCGGGATTGACCCACTGGTGCACGATATCCGCTTCGTGGAGGACAACTGGGAGTCGCCCACCCTCGGCGCCTGGGGGCTCGGCTGGGAGGTGTGGCTCAACGGCATGGAGGTGAGCCAGTTCACCTACTTCCAGCAGGTCGGCGGCCTCAACTGCTACCCGGTGACCGGCGAGATCACCTACGGACTGGAGCGCATCGCCATGTACCTGCAGGGCGTCGACACCGTCTTCGACCTGGTGTGGACCGAAGGGCTGCAGGGTGTCGTGACCTACGGCGATGTCTACCACCAGAACGAGGTTGAGCAGTCCGCCTACAATTTCGAGCACGCCGATACCGACTCGCTGCTGGCGTGGTTCAACACCTGCGAGCGCGAGGCGCAGAAGCTCATCGTCCGGCAGCTGCCGCTGGCGGCCTACGAGCAGGTGCTCAAAGCCTCCCATACCTTCAACCTGATCGATGCGCGGCGGGCCGTTTCCGTCACTGAGCGCCAAGCCTACATACTGCGGGTGCGGACACTCGCGCGCGAGTGTGGCGAGGCCTACCTCGCGCGGCGCGAGGCCATGGGCTTCCCGCTGCTCAGCCACGGTGGAAGTGTTCGGGCTGGCGCGGGCTAGGGGCAGCCGAAGCGAATGTCAGCGCCAGCAAACCAGACCGACGATCTGCTTATCGAGATCGGCACCGAGGAGCTGCCGCCGAAGGCGCTACGCCAGCTCGCCGAGGCACTGGCCGCTGGCCTCGACAGCGGGCTTGAAGCCGCCGGCCTGTCGCATGCCGCGGTGCGCAGCTTTGCCACGCCGCGCCGCCTTGCCGTACTGGTTGCAGAGCTGCCACCGACCCAGCCCGAGCGCGAGGTGTTGCGACGCGGGCCCCCTGTCAATGCCGCCTTCGACCGCGAAGGCAACCCTATGCCCGCTGCCGCCGGCTTCGCGCAGTCCTGCGGCGTAACCATTGCGGAGCTTGAGCGCTTGAAAACTGACAAGGGTGAGTGGCTTGCTTACAGAGCCCGCGAACCCGGAGGCACCGTCGCCGAAGTCACACCCGCCATCATCGAGCAGGCGCTCGGCAGGCTGCCGATCCCGAAGCGCATGCGCTGGGGCAGCAGTCACATTGAATTCGCGCGGCCAGTGCACTGGGTGGTGCTGCTTTACGGGACGGAAATGATCGAGGCCGAGATCCTGGGGGTGCGCACCAACCGCTACACCCTGGGTCATCGCTTCCACCATCCAGCGCCAATACACCTGGATCACCCCCGCCACTACGAGCAGGCCCTTCTGGAGCGCGGCTACGTGGTCTCAAACTTCGAGACGCGGCGCGAACGCATACGCGAACAAGTGCTGACGGCGGCGAGGCAGGAGCATGCCATCGCGCATCTGGATGCCGATCTGCTGGATGAAGTCACTGCCCTGACCGAGTGGCCGGTGGCGTTGACCGGGAGCTTCGAACCGCGTTTCCTCGCCCTGCCGTCCGAGGTGCTGATCGCCACCATGCAGGATCACCAGCGGTATTTCCCGCTATGGGAGGGCCCGGGCACCCTTAAAGCCAGCTTTGTCGCGGTGGCCAACCTCGAGAGCAAGGATCCTGACGCGGTCCGGCAAGGCAACCAGCGCGTCATCCGACCGCGCTTAAACGACGCCGAGTTCTTCTGGAATCAGGACCGCGCGCAGCGCCTGGACACCCGGATCGAACTGCTGACCCACGTCATCTTCCAGAAGGATCTGGGGAGCCTGCATGACAAGACCCGGCGCGTTTGCGCGCTCGCCACGGAGATCGCCGCGCTCATCGGCGGCAATCTCGAACGTGCGCATCGCGCCGCGGAGCTATCGCGCTGCGATCTGATGACGCTGATGGTCGGTGAATTTCCCCGGTTGCAGGGATTGATGGGCAGTTACTATGCACTGCATGACGGTGAGCCCAAGGAGGTCGCGGTGGCCATCCATGAGATGTACCTGCCGCGCCACGCCGGCGACGCGCTCCCGCAAAGCCGAACCGGCCAGGCACTCGCCATTGCCGACCGCCTGGACACGCTGACCGGTATCTTCGGCATCGGCCAGCCGCCCACAGGAGAGAAGGACCCCTATGCGCTGCGGCGTGCAGCGCTCGGTGTGTTGCGCATTATTCTCGAGCAGCGGCTGGACCTCGATCTGGACGCGCTGCTGCGGCTGGCGGTACGCCAGCACGGCGGTCGCTTTCACCCCGAGCCGCTCGTCGACACCGTCTATGCCTTCATGATCGAGCGATTGCGCAGCTACTCCCTGGAGAACGGGGTGCGGCCTGATGTCTTCGAGGCCGTGCAGGCGACGCGGCCGACGCGGCCGCTCGACTTCGGCGCGCGGCTGCGCGCCGTTAATGCCTTCCGCAGCCTGCCGGCCGCCGAAAGTCTCGCCGCCGCCAACAAGCGCATCGCGAACATCCTCAGGAAGGCCAACGGCGCACCGTCCGGTACCGTGAACAAGCAGGCGTTGAGCGAACCCGCCGAGCAGGCGCTCTATGCACGGCTGCGGCGGACCGAGACGGCCATCACGCCGCTGCTCGACACTCGAGACTACGCGCAGGCGATGACAGTCATGTCGGACCTACGCGAGCCGGTCGACGCCTTCTTCGACTCAGTGTTAGTGATGTGCGACGATGCGTCGGTGCGTGCCAACCGCCTCGCCCTGCTCAGCAGTCTTCGCGCCCTGTTCCTGCGCGTCGCCGACATCTCGCGGCTACAGGACTGATCGGTATGAGTGGTGACTCGTGATTCCTCGCTGGTCGGCGGCAGAGCGTCGATGCTATCGTTGTCTGCCGCCTGACTGAGTCGGCTGCCGCCGCGTCGTCACCCTTCCACGAATCGCCGATCACCAATCACGACCTATGCGCCTGCTCATCCTCGACCGCGACGGCGTCATCAACGAAGACCACGGGGAGTTCATCAAATCGCCAGCAGAGTGGCGTCCGATCCCCGGCAGCCTGGAGGCGATCGCACGCGCCTCGCGCGCGGGCTGCCGTGTCGTGGTTGCGAGCAACCAGTCGGGGCTGGCACGGGGCATCTACAATATCAGTGCCCTCAACCAGATCCACGACAAAATGCTGCGCGAACTGGCGGCGATCGGCGGCACCATCGACGCAATGTTCTTCTGCCCGCACGCACCCGAGGAAGACTGCGACTGCCGCAAGCCGAAGGCGGGGCTGCTGGAAGACATCGGCCGGCGGCTGCGTGTCTCGTTGGAGAATGTCCCCATGGTGGTCGATCGCCTGAGCGACATCCAGGCCGCGAAAACGGTGGGTGCCAAGCCCTATCTCGTGCTGACCGGCCGCGGCCGGCAGACGCTGCATGAGGCGGTCGGACTGCAGAACGTGCCCGTCTATGCGGATCTGCATGCCGTGGTGGAGACCCTGTTCGAAACCGTCTGGGCGGATTGAGCGTAGCCCACGTCGCTGCAGCCCACGCTGAGCCCGCTGCCGCTCTCATCATTCCCACAGCCCCGGCTCGCCATGCGATCGTTGCGCGCCCTCGCGTTTTATTGCGGTCTTGCAGTCAACGCGATCTGGCTCGGAGCGCTGGCGGTGATCATCTGGCCGCTGCCGTTTTACTGGCGCTATCGCGTGGTGACGCAATGGAATGCATTCGCCCTTTGGTGGCTGAGGGTCACCTGTGGCCTTAAGCATCGGGTGAGCGGCCGGGAACATGTGCCCCGGGGACCGGCCATCGTCCTGTGCAAACATCAGTCGGCGTGGGAAACCATTGCACTGCCTTGCCTGCTACCGCCGCAGGTGCTGGTGTTCAAACGCGAGCTCCTGTTCATCCCCTTCTTCGGCTGGGGCCTGGCGACGCTGGCGCCAATCGTTCTCGACCGCGGCGCGCGCCACCAGGCACTGCGCATACTCATCGCGCAGGGCAGGATGCGACTGGCGCGCGGCCTCTGGGTGACGCTGTTTCCGGAAGGCACGCGTGTGGCGCCCGGGACGAAGGGACGCTACAACGCGGGCGGCGGCATGCTGGCTGCGACAGCGGGCGTGCCGGTCCTGCCGATCGCACATAACGCCGGGGTGTACTGGCCGCGCCGCAGCTTTGCGAAGAAGCCCGGCGTCATCGACATCGTAATCGGCCCCGCGATCGCCACCGCCGGGAAAGACCCGAGACAGATAATGGCCGAAGCCGAACAGTGGATCGAGGCGACCTCGCAAGCACTGCTGGCCCGCGCGTCGGACTTGGCGTAGGCGAGCACAGTCTGCCAATGCCGCCGGCCGGCGTGGCCCGCGCGTCACGCTCGTCCCACGCACCGTTCAGTCGCGGCTGGCGAATACCTCGTTTGCGGTCAACACCGTGTCCGCACGACTGACGTCGTAGCCCGGAAGTGCGGCGATTCTGCGGCGGAAGTCCCTGCCGCGTAGCACCTCCCGAATCGCCTGCGCCGGGCGCGCGGCAAGCGTCTGGCGAGTCATGGCGAAGAGATAGTTCTCGGACACGACGGGGATGAAAGCCAGCCCCAATTGCGCGGCCGCGGCCTTGATACCGAAGCCGGCGTCCGCCGCGCCGCTCGCGATCATGGCGGCGACAGCCATGTGCGTGAACTCCTCATTGTGGTAACCGCGGACATCTGCCGCTTCGATGCCCGCCTCCTCCAGCAATGCATCGAAGATGAGCCGCGTGCCGGATCTCGGCTGGCGGTTCACGAACCGCACGCCCGCCTGCGCCAGGTCCGGCACGGCCCGTATTTTCTTCGGGTTGCCGGATGCAAGCATGATCCCCTGCTCCCGTCGGACGACATGCACGAACGCGTCGCTTTCGACGTCTATGAGACGACGGTAGCGCGGCGCCAGGCGCGTGCCGAGCGCCCCTTCCGGCACGTGAAAGCCAGCGATGTCGCATTTACCGGCCCGCAGCATGCGCAAACAGTCCAGACTGCCGCGGAACTGCAGGTCGAGATGGCACAGCCCGGTGGCATTGACGAGATCACGGAGCATGGCGACGGCGAGCCCGTGACTGGCCAGCGCCCGCAGCGGTGCCGCCTCGTGGCCGCGCACGACGGCGCCGATTTCCGTGTCCAGCTCGGAGGCGAGGCTTTCCAGCGTTGGCCCGAGTCGCGCGTTGATGCGCCGCTGACCCCATAGCAATTTGACGCCCAGGGATGTGAGTTTCGCGCCGCGTCCGCGCTGCAGCTCCGCGAGCGGGTGGCCGATGCGCCGCGACCACGTGCGCATCAGCTCCCAGGCGTAGCGGTAGGATACTCCCAGGGTCTTCGCAGCGGCGAGTAGCGAGCCCGATGCCTCGATTTCCTGCAACAGCGCAAAGAGTTCCGGCTCGAACTCGGCCGACTCGCCACCGCTCAACTTCCAGCGCACATCGAGATTAAGACCCATCGTCATCTCCCCTGCGTGGAGATCCGAAAGCGTCTACTCTTCAGCTTGGCCGACATCCGCGTTCGCATTGGGATGGAAAAGCACCTGACCATCGACCTGAAACGAGCCAATAAGCTGCTGCCCCTCCGGCGACACCAGCCAGTCGGCAAACTCCTTCGCCTCCGCGGCCTTCACGCTCTCATGCAGGGAGGGATTGACCTGGATGACTGCATATTGATTGAACAGTCTGCGATCCCCTTCAGCGAGGGGCTCCAGGCTGGCGCGGTTCTTGAAAGTCGTCCAGGTGGCCCTGTCCGTCAGAGTGTAGCCATCCAGACCGGCCGCGGTGTTGAGCGTCGCGCCCATCCCTGCACCCACCTCTTTGTACCATTTGCCGGAAGCGGCCTTCACATCCACACCCGCCTCTTCCCACAGGCGCAGTTCCTGACGATGGGTGCCGCTGTCATCGCCGCGGGAGATGAAACTGGCACCCGACTGCGCGATGCGCTTAAAGCTCTCGACCGCGTTCGTCAACCCGCGCACAGCCGCGGGATCACTTCCCGGGCCGACAATCACGAAGTCGTTGTACATGACTTCGCGGCGATTGACGCCGTAGCCCTGCTTCACGAACTTGAGTTCTCCCGCCTTGTCGTGGACGAGCAGGACATCCGCATCGCCGTTCTCGCCGAGCTTGATCGCCTGCCCTGTACCCACTGCAATGACACGCACTTCGATACCCGTCTTGTCCGTGAATTTAGGCAGCAGATAGTCGAACAATCCCGAGTTCTGCGTCGAGGTCGTCGAGGACAGGGTGATGAACCGATCCGCCGCGTGTGCGGTTGACATCCCGCCGACCAGCAGTACAACTGCGAGAATTGACCGATAGCCATGCATCAAGAGCTTCATGATTGCCTCCCCGTGTAACGCGACTGTCCTTACCAGAGCAGCTCCCCGCGCAGGAAGGCCCGGGCATCTTCGCTGCTGGGTTCTGCAAAGAAATCGGCTGCCGGCCGGTACTCGAGCAAGCGGCCGTGGTTGAGAAAGATCACCTCATCCGCCAGCCGGCGCGCCTGACCGAGGTCGTGCGTGGTCATCACGATCTTCGTTCCCGCGCCGCGGAACATTTCGATGACCTCTTCCACGGCGCGCGTCGCCGCGGGATCGAGATTGGCGGTTGGCTCATCCAGGAACAGCACTTCCGGCCGTAATGCCCACGCCCGCGCCAGGGCCGTGCGCTGCTGTTCGCCTCCGGAGAGGACCCGCGCGCTGCGATGCGCCAGCGCCGTCAGGCCCGTCAATTCCAAGGCCTGGCGCACGCGCATGGCGCGTTCGCGGCGACTGAACCCGCGAAGGTGCAGAGCGTAGGCAATGTTTGCCGCCACCGAGCGGCGCAGCAGCACCGGTCGCTGAAACACCATCGCCTGGCGCCAGCGGGCGTGCTCTGCGGACGGTCCCTTCCATTGCACGCTGCCTGAGCTCGGCGCGAGCAATCCATGGCAGACGCGCAGCAGCAGACTCTTGCCCGCGCCATTAGGCCCCAGCACGATCGTGCTTACTCCCGGGTCTAACGTGTGCGAGATGTCCCGCAGCAGGACTTGCCCATTCACCGCGTAACTGACGCTGCGGAGTTCGAGCGGCTGGATGGACGCCGCGTCGCCTGACGTCGCGCGCAGGTTCGGCTCGCGCCTTGGCTGGCGGCGGTCAGCCGGCGAAGCGTTCAGCGAGATCGCGGGAGAAGTAGACCAGTCCATTGACGATCAACGATACCGCTATGAGGATGAACCCCAGGCCCAGCGCCAGCGCCAGATCGCCCTTCGAGGTCTCGAGTGCGATGGCCGTGGTCATGACCCGCGTGTAATGGGCGATGTTGCCGCCGACGATGAGCACCGCGCCGACCTCTGCAATCGCCCTTCCGAATCCCGCGAGCACCGCTGTCAGCAGGCTGTAACGTCCCTCCCAGATCAGGGTAAAGATGGCCCGTCCTGCCCCGGCGCCCAGCGAGCGCAGTTGCTCGGCATACTCCGCCCACAGGTCCTCGATGATCTGGCGCGCCAACGCCGTGATGATGGGCGTGACCAGCACGCACTGGGCGATGACCATGGCGGAGGGACTGAAGAGCAGTCCCCAGAAACCCAACGGCCCAGACCGGGAAAGCAGCAGATAAACCGCCAGGCCCACCACCACCGGAGGCAGACCCATCAGGGCATTGGCCAGCACTACCAGAAACCGTCGGCCCGGGAACCGGAGCAACGCAAGGCAGGCGCCGGCAGGGAGCCCGATTAGGGCCGCCAGAATCACCGCCGAGATGCTCACACGCAACGACAGCATGACGATCCCGATGAGATCGGTATCGAGGCGGGTAACCAGCGTTACCGCTGCGAAGAAGGCGCCGTAGAGGTCGTGCATAAGCCGGTTTCTGGGCTTCCACCTGGCCGTTCTTCTTTATTCCTAACCCTGCATATTTATCTCTCTGACGGTTAGATTATAGACTAACTGCGCGGTATCAGTATTATGGCCGCGTGTTTTCTTATTTATGCATAGATATGCATAAATAAACCGGGAGAACCTATCATGGCCGCCAGCTCAAGCATCCACCGTTCACTTTCCGTCCTGATCCCTTTGCTCCTGGTAAACATCCCCGCGGCAGCGACCGACGAGGCGCTCCTGCAAGTGCTGCTCGCCAACAAGCTCATCACGGCCGAGCAATACGAAGCGATCAAAAAGGCCGAAGCCCCAAAACCGGCGGCTGCGCCAGCGCAGACGACCGCCGGGAAACCGCTGCCCACTGATGACCAGGGACTGCTGGACGTGCTGCTCGCCAACGGTGTGATCTCGCAGCAGCAGTTCGCGGCCCTGCAGGTGAAGAATGCCGATGAGAAGGCCAGGAAGCAGGAAGCGAAGGAGGGCAAGGTGACTCTGAGGGAGGGCTACAAGGTGACCAGCCCCGACAAGGACTTCAGCGCACAGGTTGGCGCTCGGGCAGAGCTCGACGCCGCTTTCTACAACGATGATAAGACTGACTTCTCTGATGGCACGGAGATGCGTCGCGTCCGTCTTACAGTCAACGGCACCGTGTTCAAGGACTGGGACTACAAGGCCGAGGCGGACTTCGCCGGCGCCACCCAGGGGGGCTCCACCAACAACGTGACGGTCACGGACGCCTTCCTGCGCTACAACGGACTGCAACCCCTCTCCTTCACTGCGGGGAATTTCAAGGTCCCGTTCGGTCTCGAAGCCGTCTCGAGCGGCAAATACACCACGTTCATGGAGCGCGGTCTGCCCTTCGCGTTTCTCAACCTGCGCCTGTTGGGCGGTATGGCATCGACGAATGGTGATAACTGGTCAGCGGCCGTCGGCCTGTTCGGCGACTCGGTCACCGCGCAGGGCAACGACGACGAAGGTAAGGGCGTTGCCGGGCGAGTCACCTGGGCGCCCTTTGCGCGCAAGGATCGGGTGCTGCACGTGGGCCTCGGCGGGCAATGGCGTGAACCGGGGCAGGTGGCAACGGGCACGAAGCGCAAGACGCTGCGCTTCCGCTCCAGACCGGAGTCAAACATCATCAACGATGCGCTGGAGGAGAGTTCGGCAATCACTGCCGGTAACAAAAAGTTCGGCCGCTCCAGCGGCCGGCTTGTCGACACCGGCAGTATTGACGGCGATGTCGATCATCACACGCTGTTCGGTGGCGAGCTGGCGCTGGTGTTCGGCCCGCTTTCCCTGCAGGGCGAGTACATCCGCGCCGATGTCAGTCGCGAAACAGGCGGGGATCTCGCCTTCGACGGCTACTACGTCTATGGTAGCTGGTTCCTCACCGGTGAATCGCGCAATTACAAGGCCGACAAGGGCGTCTTTGATATCCTTTACCCGAACGAGCCGTTCAACCTCAGGGGCGGTGGTCCAGGCGCCTGGGAGCTTGGACTGCGCTTCAGCAGCATCGACCTCAGTGACGAAAATATCGACGGTGGCGAGGAACAAAACGTTACCGCCGGCCTGAACTGGTACCCCAACGCCTTCGTGCGCCTGATGGCAAACTACGTCAAGGTGCTGGAAGTGGATGGCGGCGCCCATAACGACGAGGATCTCGACGTCTTCCAGGTGCGGGCTCAAGTCGCCTACTGAACAGCTGCTCGTAAAAGACGCGACGCGTTCTCCGGTCGGGCCGGCCTTGCGCTCCGCGCCCCGGCGGCGCGCGGAGCGCGGACAGACGAGCACGCCGCCGTGGTAGCGAGTGGTACATGGAAGTACCGCGGGCCATAGCCGCGCAAAGCCCGTCAGACCGCCGAGTGACCCGGATTCAGGAACAGCTATTTGGCGGCCGGCGCGGTCGAGATGCCACGCTTGCCTCGGCCGCAGCTCCCCGGCGATCATGGCCGCGTCGAGGGAGAACGCCCGGAGGCAGAACCATGAAGATCAGCGCCCGTAACGTTCTAAAAGGCAAGGTCAAGTCCGTCGTACACGGTGAGGTCAACAGTGAGATCACCGTCGAACTGGCAGGCGGCGCCGAAGTGGTCTCCATAATCACCAAGGCATCGGCTCAGCACCTTGGCCTGAAGAAGGGCAAGAAGGTCGTGGCCATCATCAAGGCCTCGAATGTCATTCTGGCGACAGACTGAAGCTCCGGTCCGACGTTCATCATAAACACCAACCATGGGGGACGGTGTTGGCGCGCGGGCTGTATTGCGCCCGGCGATACTGACGCAAGCTCGATCGCATCGCCAGGCTTCCTGCTAGCGCTCAACCACTGCGACGACCGGCTGCTCCTCCTTCATCGCCGTCAGCAGCACGCGATCAAAACGCTTCGTCAGGGCGAGCGCCTCCGTGGCGGCCTCTCGCGCCAGCGTCTCGCGCCCGGCGTCATCCACCATGTTGATCACCGGCATCACGCGCGCGTGGGCCGTGTTCTTGAGCGCACCCTGCTCGCTTGTCAGCAGGCGCGCCACGTGGTGAGGGCCGATGATCTCCCCCGCCCGCAAGCCAGTGACAGCCGCCACACGCTCTGGACGATGCGCAACCCTGTCGGACAGCGGCATACCGATAACCCGCGCTGACAGTACGGGCACGATTGCCGTCGCATATGCGGATATTGGCGGTTCATGCTCGTCCGGCGCCTTGATGAGACGGCCGCGCGCGCCGTCCGATTTCACCAGGCAGACTTCGAAACGGCCCTCCCGGTATAGACGCAGCAACTCCTCATCCGTCACGCCCGCGTAGCGGCCGACCTGCTCGCTCGGCTTGGCAAACCCGACTACGCGCTCAAGCTGTAGAGCCATTACTCTGTCGTAAAGTACCTCGCCATCGGCCACCACGAAGGCCTGCCGGTATCGCTGCGGCAGTCGCTCGATGTGGGCCGTCGCAGTGATGGCCACCCGGCCGGCATGAGCCTCGGCGATACGCAGCATGATGGTCTTCTTGCCGCCCGCGCCCACAAACGCGATCACGCCGCGGCGCGCCTCGAATAAATCGATCCACTCCCCTGTTGTTTTGCTCGCGACGGCGGTCATGGGCATTATCTCATTCACGCAGAGGGCCTTGCGTGTTGCAGTTTGCAACAGTTTGGCCATCGATTCCTTATGCAATCCACTTCATATTGAGCTTCCCAGTCCATCGTTATATACCCGGCTGGGCTGGAGCCACTCGCATTTAATCGCGGCTGCATGGTTATGCATGGCAACGCCATCCACTCGGAGTGCCCTCACTTGAAGCCGTGCAAGCGCGGTTGGCGTGCCTGATGACTCACTACGTTCCGACTCCGTCGGATGATGTGCCATCGCTACTGCGTAAGTGCTCGCCGCGTTGCTCAATCATGAAAAAGTCAGCTTCTGCATAACTCCTACGCGCGCCTCTTGGCGGCGTGGCGGCGGTTGGGACCGGCCGCGACGGACGGTCGACACGGTGAGCTCGATTGTAGCGACAACGTTCATTGGCGCCAGAAACGAATCATGAACTCTACGCGGACCGCTTCTCTCCGCCACCAAGCAGAAGTCACGATAACTCAATACACAGGAGGTCAGTATGGCTGCAGCAGTAGACATGATGACACCGCTGTCCAATGCGGTAAGTGCATTTATCGCCAAACCTAAACAGTTGCTCATCGACGACAAGTGGGTGCCCGCCGTGTCCGGCAGGACGTTCGAGGTCACCAATCCCGCGACCGGCAAGGTTGTGGCCCACGTCGCCGAGGGCGACAAGGAAGACGTGGATCGCGCGGTCAAGGCGGCGCGGCGTGCCTTCGAGTCCGGCCCGTGGGCGACGATGTCGCCGTCGGACCGTGGCAAGCTCATTCATCGCATCGGCGATCTGATCGCCAAGTACAATGACGAACTGGCCGAGCTTGAAGCGCTCGACAATGGCAAACCCGTCAGTGTCGCGCGTGCCGCCGATGTGCCGCTGTCCGCCGACATGTTCCATTACATGTCTGGCTGGTGCACGAAGATCGAGGGCAAGACCATTCCGCTCTCGGTGCTGTACACGCCCGGCGTGCGATACCACTCCTACACGCGGCCGGAGCCGATAGGCGTGGTCGGGCAGATCATCCCCTGGAATTTCCCCTTGTTGATGGCCGCCTGGAAACTTGCACCGGTGCTGGCGACCGGCTGCACCGCCGTGCTGAAGATCGCCGAGGAGACTCCACTCTCCGGTCTGCGTCTGGGTGAAATCCTGCAGGAAGCGGGTTTACCCCCGGGTGTGGTAAACATCATCACCGGCTTCGGTGAGACCGCCGGGGCCGCACTCGCGGCGCATCCCGGCGTCGAGAAGGTGGCGTTCACCGGCTCCACCGAGGTGGGCAAGCTGATCGTCAAGGCAGCGGCCAATGATCTCAAGAAGGTCACCCTGGAACTGGGTGGCAAGTCGCCGAACATAATTCTTAGAGACGCCGATCTGGATGTGGCCATCCCCGGCGCTTCCAGCGCCATCTTCTTCAACCACGGTCAGTGCTGCTGCGCGGGCTCGCGTCTGTATGCGGAGCAAGGCGTGTTCGACAAGGTCGTCGCGGGCATCGCCGACTTCGCCAGGAACATCAAGCTGGGGCCTGGACTCGATCCCGCGACACAGATGGGACCGATGGTCTCCGACATCCAGCAGAGCCGCGTCTGCGGTTACCTCGAGTCGGGCTTGCAGGAGGGTGCAAGGGCCGTGACCGGCGGCAAGAAACGCGAGGGCGGCGGTTACTTCGTTGAGCCCACCGTGCTCATCGACACCAAGCCGAACATGAAGGTGGTCAAGGAAGAGATCTTCGGACCGGTCGTGATCGCGATGCCGTTCAAGGGCCTCGACGAAGAACTGGTCAGCCATGCCAACGATACGCCGTACGGCCTGGCGGCGGGGATATGGACCAGTGATGTCAGCAAGGCACACGCGCTCGCCGCGCAACTCAAGGCCGGTACGGTGTGGGTCAACTGCTACAACATCTTCGACGCCGCGCTGCCCTTCGGCGGCTACAAGCAGTCCGGCTGGGGCCGCGAGATGGGCGAAGCGGTGTTGAACAACTACCTGGAGACCAAGGCAGTGACCATCCGCCTTTAGTGTGGACACAATGCCGCGCGAGCGGCGGTTCATTGCAAGCGGGCCGTCATGGCGACAGCCCGCTTTTTTATCCGCAGCAGCCCGGAGATTTCGCGGTAAAGGAGGGAAGTAAACATGAGTCCCGGAAAAATCGCTTCCACATGCTGTTTCTCGACGGGGCGTAACGCTATAGCGCTCGTCAACGACATTCGATCCGACACCGCAATTAACGCGTGACGACGGCTACCAGCGGCTGGTCGCGCTTCGTGGCAGTCAGCACCATGCGATCGAAGCGAGCGGTCATGGCCAGCGCCTCTTCGGCGTCCTTCGCGGGCTGCCCGCGCGCCTCGTCGTCGACGATGTTGATGACGGGAATTACCTTGTGTCCCGCGGTCGCCTGCAACGAGCCTTTGGGACTCGCTAGCAAACGTGCGACGTGCAGGGAAGCAACCGGTTCGCCGATGTCGGCGCCTGTCACAGCCGCGACGCGGCTCGATGCGCCACCTTGTCGGACAGTGACCGGCCGAGCACCCTCGCCGATACCACGGGTATCACCACCGTCGTCTGTGCCGGCAGCAGCGGCTCGTGTTCGGCGGGCGCCTTGATGAGGCGGCCGCGCGCGCCATCAGACTTGACGAGGCATACGTCGAAGCCGCCTTCGCGCACGATGCGCGCCAGCTCCGCATCGCTCACGCCGGCGTAGCGCGCAGTCAGTTCGCTCGGATGCGCGAAGGCGACCACACGCTTGCCTCGCAACGCGAGTACGTGTTCCATCATCTGCTCGCCTTCGATTACCAGCGCCTGCCGGTAACGCTTTGGCAGCCTTTCGATGTGAGCCGTCGCGGTGATTGCGACGCCGCCGGGGTGGCTATCGGCGATGTGGAACATCAGCGTCTTTTTGCCGCCGGCGCCCACGAATGCGACGACGCCGCTGTGAGCCTCCAGCACGTCGATAAGGGACGCTGAAATCAGCGTCGTTCAATCCTCGGTGGCCGTACCGAGAGCAAAAGGGTTGTTGATGTGAGCACGCATGAGGTCATCCGTCGCAGCAGAGCGGAGCGCCTGATGGGAGTCGAGGCGACACGCGCTATAATCCGCGGCAGAACGATAGCATGT
This sequence comes from Chromatiales bacterium, assembly GCA_052388435.1. Lineage (GTDB taxonomy): Bacteria > Pseudomonadota > Gammaproteobacteria > JAJPIJ01 > JAJPIJ01 > JBQTIC01. The sequence goes on from JBQTIC010000019.1 coordinate 108,283, forward strand.
ACACCGGCGCACCCACCATGACCTCGCCTGCATCTTCACCCGTGTTTCCTCGCACGCGCCTGCGCCGCATGCGCGCGAGCGCCTTTTCGCGGCGCCTGATGCGAGAGCGCATGCTTACCACCGACGACCTGATCTATCCGATGTTCGTAAGCGAAGGCGAACGTGTGCGCGCACCGATTGCGTCGATGCCGGGCATCGAACGTCTCAGTGTCGATGAACTGCTGCGCGAGGCGGAAGCGTTGCTGGACCTGCATATTCCCGCCGTAGCGCTGTTCCCGGTAACACCGCAGTCGGCGAAGTCGCTCGATGCACGCGAGGCGTACAACCCCGAGGGTCTGGCGCAGCGCGCGGTGCGGGAGGTGAAGGCTCGGCTGCCTGAGCTGGGTGTCATCACCGACGTAGCGCTCGATCCGTTTACGACGCATGGCCAGGATGGTCTTGTCGACCAGCGCGGGTACGTGGTGAACGACGCCACCGTGGAGACGCTGATGAAGCAGGCGCTGTCTCACGCCGAGGCTGGCGCCGACATCGTCGCCCCCTCCGACATGATGGACGGGCGCATCGGACGCATCCGCGACGCGCTGGAGGCGGCAGGTCACGTCAACACCAAGATACTGGCGTATTCGGCGAAGTATGCGTCGAGCTTTTATGGCCCCTTCCGCGATGCCGTCGGCTCAGCGGCCAGCCTGAAAGACGCAGACAAGTACAGCTACCAGATGGACCCTGCCAATAGCGATGAGGCGCTACGGGAAGTGGAGATGGATATCGCCGAAGGGGCGGACATGGTGATGGTCAAGCCGGGCATGCCCTGCCTCGACATCGTACAGCGCGTGAAGAGCACCTTCGGCGTGCCGACCTTCGTCTACCAGGTAAGCGGCGAGTACGCGATGCTGAAGGCCGCCGCACAGAACGGCTGGCTCGACGAACGCGCCATCGTGCTGGAATCACTGCTCTGTATCAAGCGCGCGGGCGCCGACGCCATCCTTACGTACTTCGCCCGTCAGGCGGCGGAGTGGCTCAAAGCCTGAGTTCGCGGTCAGACTCTGCCAACTTCACGATTAGGGAAGCTCTGAATAAGTCCGTCCTGGACTTCTCAGAGCACGCAAGCAAAAAGCGTGGTTTTTGCTTTGCTTCATCTTCAACGGCTTGCCGCCTTCGAAGATGGCGGCACATCCCTGTGCCGC
>JBQTIC010000020.1:0-45780 GCA_052388435.1 Chromatiales bacterium
AATACCTGGGTGTATACATCCCCCGAACCTCTGACCTTCGTCCGCAAACCGGTCAGTGTCGAGTACATAGAGGGCGAATCGGCGGTCTTGTCGGATGGTCCGCCCATTGGCACTGGGGTGGTGACGGTCGGAGTAGCCGAGCTGCTCGGTACCGAGTACAAGATTGGGCACTAAGGCGATCTAGAGAAGAGAGAGGTACTCAGCCATGATGCGGTGGATCCTTGGGTCGAGTGTGCAATTCCGGCTGCTGGTCATAGCCTTTGCGGTCGCTCTGATGGCGATCGGCATCGTCCGGCTTCGCGACACCCCGGTAGAGGTTTTTCCGGACTTCGGTCCGGTGCGCGTCGAGCTTCAGACCGAAGCGCTCGGACTCTCCCCGGAAGAGGTGGAGAACCTGATCACCAACCCGATGGAGCAGGAATTCTTCAACGGGATGCCCTGGCTGCACAAGATTCGCTCTTACTCCCTCCCTGGCCTGTCGTCGATAGAGATGATCTTCGAGCCAGGAACAGACCCCATCCGCGCGCGACAGGTGGTTCAGGAGCGTCTCACCATGACGCCCGCTCTTCCCCAGGTGTCGAAGCCCCCGTACGTCATCCAGCCCGTTGCGACCACGGGCCGGCTCATGATAATCGGACTGTCCTCCAAGGAGATCTCCCTCATCGACCTCTCGGTGCTTGCGCGCTGGAAGATCCGGCAGCGCCTGCTGAGCGTGCCCGGTGTGGCCAATGTGGCCATCTGGGGATATCGGGACAGGCAGCTTCAAGTCCTGGTCGACCCGAACCGATTGCGCTCTAACGGCCTTCAGGTCGACGACGTCATCCGCACCGCGGGCAACGCCATGTGGTCCTCGCCTCTGACCTACGTGGAGGCGTCAACCCCCGGTACCGGCGGCTTCATCGATACTCCCAACCAGCGCATCGGGATCGAGCACATCCAGCCCATCAAGACAGCGACAGAGCTGGCGCTGGTGACGATCGAGGGCGAGGACAATGGGTCGCTGACCCTCGGCCAGGTGGCCGACATCGTCGAGAATCACCAGCCGCTCATCGGTGACGCCATTTTCGAAGATAGGCCGGGCGTGCTTCTCGTCGTGGAGCGGTTTCCCGGCACGAGCGTCTCGAAGGTGACCCGCAGCGTCGAGCAGGCGTTGGACGCCATGCGTCCGGGTCTGTCGGGCGTTCAGATCGACACTACGATCTTCCGGGCGGCCTCCTTCGTCGAGGCCGCACGCGACAACCTTGTGTGGAGCCTTGGTATCGGCCTCGTTCTGCTCGTGCTTCTGATCGGCGCGCTCCTGGCCAACTGGCGCACGGCGCTCATCAGCGTCCTGACGATCGTGTGCTCTCTCACCGCTGCGTGGCTCGTGCTGTCGGCGTTCGGCGTAATGCTCAACATGATGATCGTCGCCGGGCTGGTGATGGCCGTCGCCGTCATCGTCGATGACAGCATCGTCGACGTCGACAACATCCGACGGCGGTTGCAGCAGCACCGCGCCGGAGGCGGCACCGCCTCGGGCATCGATATCATCGTGGCGGCATCGCAGGAGATGCGTGGCCCGATGCTCTGGGCCATGTCGATCGTTATCGTCTCGGTGATACCGGTGCTCGTGCTCGGTGAGGTGAGCGGCGCCTTCCTCAAGCCGCTGGTTCTGAGCTATGCGCTTGCGGTGCTCGTCTCGATGGTGGTTGCTCTCGTGCTCACCCCGGCACTGGCGGTCGCGCTGTTATCGCGGGAGTCGCTCCGGCTTTCCGAATCCCCGCTCGCCCAGTGGCTGGGGCGTGGCTATTCCACCCTCCTCCGCGCGGTTGTGCACCGGCCGGCGTGGATGTTGGTCGTGGCTGCGGTAGTCACCGTGGGCGGCTTGCTGGTGATGCCACAACTTGGGAGCACAAACCTGGCGCCGGTCCTCAAGGATCGCGACCTCCTGATGCGTTGGAAGGCCGCGCCCGGCATGTCCCTGCCCGCGATGGCGCGGATCACCGCAGTGGCCAGCAAGGAGCTGCGGTCGATCCCCGGCGTTCGCAACGTCGCTGCGCACCTCGGGCGTGCCGTGACGTCCGACCTCGTGACCAACGTCGACTCCGCCGACCTCTGGGTTAGCATCGACCCTTCCGCCGACTACGACGAGACCGTCGCGGCCGTCAACAAGGTGGCGGAGGCCTATCCGGGCCTGTGGTCCACGGTGACCACCTACCCGAACCAGCGCATTCGAGAGGTCACCGAGGGCACGGAGGATGACCTTGTCGTGCGGGTGTACGGCAGGGACTACGATGTGCTCCGTGCGAAGGCGGAGACGGTGGCGAAGACCATCTCCGGTGTCGACGGCGTGGTCAGTCCGCAGGTGAAGCTGCCGGCCGTCGAGCCAACCGTGGAGGTCGAGGTGTTCGTCACCAAGGCAGCCGCCAAGGGGATAAAGCCGGGTGACGTCCGGCGCGCCGCCGCGGCGGTGCTGTCCGGCATCACCGCCGGAAACCTGTACGAGGAGCAGAAGATCTTCGACGTCGTGGTCTGGGGCATGCGCGACAAGCGTGACAGCCTGACAAGCATACGCGAGCTTCTCATCGACACCCCGGACGACAGTCAGGTACGCCTTGGTGACGTCGCCGACGTGCGGATCCGGCCGAACCCCTCCGTCATCAAGCGCGACGCCGTGTCGCGCTACATGGACGTTACAGCACAAGTGCAGGGGCGGTCGCTCGGCGCCGTGACGAGCGACGTCGAAGCTCGCCTCGGCGAGATCAGCTTCCCCATCGAGCATCACGCGGAGGTCCTTGGAGAGGCCGCGCAGCGGCAGAGCACCCAGCGCAACCTGTTGGGCTACGCGATTGCTGCCCTGGTCGCGGTGTACTTTCTGCTGCAGGCCTGCTTCTCCAGCTGGAGGCTGGCGTCGCTGCTGTTCGTCCTTCTGCCCCTGCCGCTCGCGGGCGCGGCGCTGGCTGCCTTTTTGCGCTTGGACACGCTGTCGGTCCTCGCGCTCGTGAGCGGCCTCACCGTGCTCGCCGTGGCGGTGCGCGGTGGCATCCTGCAGATCGCTGGCTACCAACGCTTGGAGCAGGAGGAGGGCGAGGCCTTCGGGCTCGACCTCGTGCTCCGTGGCTCGCAGCAGAGGTTCGGGGCGATCGTGCTGGCCACCGTGGCTGCTGCGCTGACCCTGGTTCCGCTGCTCCTCTACGGCAGCGTGGCGGGTCAGGAGATCGTGGCCCCACTCGCCGCCGTCGTTCTCGGCGGGCTGCTCGCCGCCGCACTGCTCAACCTGTTCGTTCTGCCGGCGCTCTACCTGCGGTTCGCGGCGCCCGCGTCGAGCGAACAGCCTTACCTGGCACCACGACCCACTTAACAAGGCGAGGAGATCACACACATGATGCGTTGGATCGTCGATACGAGCCTGAATCTGCGCTTTCTCGTGGTTTTCGCCTCGGCGATGTTGATCGTGTTCGGCGTGTCGCAGTTCCGTGGCATGCCGGTCGACGTCTACCCCGAGTTCGCTCCGCCGCGGGTGGAGGTCCAGGTGCTGTGCCTGGGAATGAACGCGGCCGACGTCGAGCAATTGGTCACGGTGCCAATGGAGCAGGCCCTGAACGGCCTGCCGGGGCTCGATATCCTGCGCTCCCGGTCCGTGCCCGATCTGTCCGACATAGTCCTCATCTTCAAACCCGGAACTGACCTCATGGACGCGCGGCTGATGGTGCAGGAACGCGTGGTTGGCGTGACCTCGGAGCTGCCGGTATGGGCCACCTCACCCTTCATGATCCAGCCCCTGTCCTCTACGAGCCGGGTCATGAAGATCGGCCTGTCCACGAAGGAGAAGGACACGCAGACCCTGATCGACGCTGCACTGGTTGCCTACTGGACCGTACGCCCCCGGCTGATGCGGGTTCCCGGTGTGGCGAACGTGGCTATCTGGGGCGACCGGTGGAGCGTTCTCCAGGTGCAGGTGGACCCTGAACGTCTGAAGGAGAAGGACGTCTCACTGCTCAGCGTCCTGGAGACCAGCTCCGACATGCTTGACGTCGGGATGCTCAAGTTTGGCCGCGGGTTTTATATCGGTACCGGCGGGTTCATCGACACCCCCAACCAGCGGCTGGGCATCCGGCACATCCTGCCGAAGCTTACGCCCGACGAGATGGCCAAGGTGCCGATCGAGGTGCCCCGGGGTCACGAGCCCGTCGCCATCGGCGACGTGGCCAGGGTTGTGCGGGACACCCAACCTCACATGAACGGTGACGCAATCATCGACGACGGGGTCGGCGTTATGATGATCGTGGAGAAGCTGCCTTGGGGCAACACCCTGGAGGTGACCCGCGGGGTGGAGGCAGCGCTCGCGGAAATGCAACCCGGCCTGCCCGGAATCAAGATCGACACCGAGATCTTCCGGCCAGCAACCTTTATTGAGGATGCCCTGGCCAACCTGAGTCGGGCCATGATCCTGGGCTTCCTCCTCGTTGCTCTGATCCTGCTGTTCTTCCTCTTTGAGTGGCGCGTGGCGTTGATCAGCATCCTGTCGATCCCGCTTTCGCTCGTCGCAGCGGGACTCGTACTGAAAGCGGCCGGAGCATCGATCAACACCATGGTCCTCGCGGGGCTGGTGATCTCGCTCGGCGTCATCGTGGACGACGCCATCATCGACATCGAGAACATCGTGCGGCGCATCCGCCAGCGCCGCCGCGAGGGCAGCACACAGTCTATCGCCGCGATCGTCCTGGAGGCCTCGCTCGAGGTGCGCGCGCCGATCGTGCACGCCACGCTGATCATCCTGGTGTCCGCCCTTCCGATCTTCTTCCTCGGAGGCCTGACCGGCTCGTTCTTCCAGCCACTGGCGCTCGCCTACTCGATGGCGATCCTGGCTTCCATGGTGGTCGCGCTCACGGTCACGCCCGCCCTCGCCCTCATCCTGCTGGCGAGGACACCGCTCGAACGGCATGAGTCCCCCGTCGCCCGGTGGCTGCAGGAGCGCTACGTCAAGCTTCTCGCGCGGATCGTCCCTCGACCCAGCAGGGCGTACTTGACCGTCGGTGTCTTTGTGGTCGCGGGCCTTGCCGTGTACCCGTTCCTGGGCGAATCGCTGTTCCCCAAGTTCAAGGAGCGCGACTTCCTGATGCATTGGCTCACCAGGCCGGGCACGTCGCACGAGGAAATGCTCCGCATCACGCTGCAGTCGAGCAAGGAGCTGCTTTCGATCCCCGGGGTCCGCAACTTCGGCGCCCACATCGGGCAGGGCACGTTCGCCGACGAGCCGGTCGGCATGCACTTCGGGGAGAACTGGATCAGCATCGACAAGTCGGTCGACTACGACAAGACTCTTGCCGCCGTCAACGAGGCTGTCGAGGGCTACCCGGGACTGGTACGCGATGTCCAGACCTACCTCAAGGAGCGCACCAAGGAGGTCCTCACCGGCACCAGCGAGTCCATCGTGGTGCGCATCTTCGGTGACGAACTGGACGTCCTGCGACAGAAGGCCGAGGAGGTGAAGGAGCTGCTCGGGGGGATCGACGGAGTCATCGAGGAGCATGTCGACCTCCAGATTGAGATCCCGCAGCTCCAGGTCGAGGTGGATCTCGCCGCCGCGTCGCGGTACGGCATCAAGCCCGGAGACGTGCGACGGGCCGTTTCCGCCTTCATCGCGAGCGAGGAGGCCGGTGACATCTGGCGGGATGGGAAGAACATCGAGGTGCATGTGTGGAGCACGCCCGAGACCCGCAATAGCATCGGCAAGGTGAACCACCTCCTGCTCGACGCGCGGGATGGCGGGCGTGTGCGGCTTGGCGAGCTGGCAAAGGTGCAGATGCGGCCGACCCCCAACGTCGTGCTGCGCGAGAACAGCTCGCGCCGCATGGACGTCAAGGCGAACGTGTCGGGGCGCGACCTGGGCTCCGTGGCGGAGGAGGTCGAAGATCGGCTCGAGGCGGTGAGCTTCCCTCTCGGCTACCACGCGGAGGTGCTCGGTGAGTACCAGGAGCGTGAGCGCTCGCAGAACCGGCTGCTGATCCTCTCCGCCGGCGCCCTCATCGCGATCCTGCTCATCCTGCAGACGGCCTTCGCGAGCTGGCGGTTCTCGGTGCTGGTCATGCTCACCCTGCCGTTCGCGCTGGTGGGCGGAATCCTGAGCACCGGGCTGAGCGACGCCGTCATCTCACTCGGCACGCTGGTGGGCTGCCTCACCGTGCTGGGGATCGCCGCCCGCAATGGCATCCTCATGATCAGCCACTTCCAGCATCTCGAACGATACGAGGGTGAGACTTTCGGACCTGATCTGGTCCTGCGCGGGGCGCGCGAACGGCTCTCGCCTATCCTCATGACCTCCCTGGCCACGGGGCTGGCCCTCGTTCCCCTGGTGATCGCCGGAACCATCCCCGGGCACGAGATCGAGCACCCGATGGCCGTGGTCATCCTGGGAGGTCTGGTCACCTCGACGGTGCTCAACCTGTTCGTCGTACCGTCGCTGTACCTGCGCTTCGCCAAGCCGCGCGGGCCGGAGACGGATGGCACGCAGGCACCGCGTCGGTAACTCGGAGCTTTCGGGCGATCCGGCAGTCAAACCCGAGACACGCCGTCTCTGCCTCGCCTGACTCTCAGGCGGGGCGGGGCCCGGCGGCGCCGGTAACTGCGCAGGAGGACGGAGCGGAAACCGATGTACCTGAGCGACATTCTTACCGTGCTTCCCAAAGGCTGAAGATGCTTGCGGCGGAGGGAGCGTAAATCGGTGTCTTCGTTGATATGAGACAGGGAAAACGCTGGCTACGAAGCAATAGGGTGTTTTCCTTGTCGAACAAACGGATAGGGGTTCTTGCTGGAATGATCTCCAGTGGGGCTCTTAGCGACAAGAAATCCGGTCGTTCGAGGCGTTTGCCTTGCCGAGCGTCCAATTCGAACAGAACGCGATGGATAGAGAGGTAACCAGACTCTTTAACACCGAGGAGTAATGAAATGAGATATAGAATGGCGCAAGCGCTAGTAAGCGTTGCGGTCACGCTCGTTCTTGCGGGCGGGGCTAGCTCCCAGGCACCGGCTGGTCTGGGTACGGAGGAGTTCGGCCTGAGCCAGAAGGAACTCGTCCAGGCCATCGAGAAAGTTGAAGCGCTGATCGCGCAATGCATGCGTGAGCAGGGGTTCGAGTACGTCGCCGCTGATTACAGGACCGTACGCGCAGGGATGACCGCTGACAAAACGCTTCCCGGACTCGGCGAGGATGAGTTCGTAGACAAGCATGGGTTCGGCATTTCGACGCTGTACACCGGTAAGCCTCCACAACTTACCGAGGGCTACAGTCCAGCCCAGGTAGGCTTGGGTGAACGAAACGTTCAAATCTTTAAGAACCTGTCTCCTGCCGATCAGGCTGCCTACAACCGCGCGCTCCTGGGCGAGAATACCGGCGCGACATTTGCGGTTGGGCTCGAGACGGAGAACTTCTCGCTGTGCGGCGGGTGCACCCTCAAAGCCATCGAGCAGGTTTTCCAGCCCGACCAATTGAAGACAACCTACTATAATCCAAAGGATGCGCTCATCAATGAGGATCCGCGTATGAAGGCCGCGCTCCGGAAATATGCCGACGAGATGCGCGACGCAGGTTTCGTCTACAGTCATCCCGATGAAGTGGAACCGGACATAAGGGAACGGCTCAATACCCTCACCAGCGGCGGTACGATCCCCGTCGAAAAGATGTTGCCTGAACAGTTGGCCGCCCTCAAGGAGCTCCAGGACTATGAGCTGGGGGTTGCCAAAAAAAACTTTGAGTTAGAAGGAGATATTATCGATCCGGTTGCGGAGGAGATCGAGGAGGAGATGTTTGCTCGTGCCATTGAATGATGAGCCGGTAGTGCTCGAGACCGGAGACGCCGCCGATTGAAGCCCGCGTGCCCCCGGGGTGGTGACAGACGGGTTTCGGCGAAACACAGCGTATCGAGTAGGGGTTTATCATGAACAGAAAACCCCTCATTGTCCTGTTCTATGTCTTGGCGTTTGTGGCCGTTGCCGCGGCAGCAGGATGGCTGGCAGGTTCGCGTATCGAATCTCCAGCAGAGGCCGCTGCCCGAACCGCGCCCCCGACGCCATCGCCGATTCTCGTCCCGGTCGAAGAGCGCGTGCTGAGTTCCAGCATCGTGACTCGCGGCACAGCCCGGTTCGGATTGCCGCAACCGATTTCGTTGGCTCCGTCCGCCTTGAAAGCGAACAGCCCCGGGTTGATCACCACGCTGCCTTTGCTGAACGCCCAGTTTAAGGAAGGTGATGTGTTGCTCACCGCTTCAGGGCGTCCAGTGTTGGTTCTGGAGGGTAGGATCCCGGCATTCCGCGATCTCGTCCCCGGCATTTCCGGCGAAGATGTACGCCAGTTGGAGCAAGGACTCAAGCGACTAGGGTTTGATCCCGGGCCCATGGATGGAACATACGACGAGCAGACGAGCGCGGCAGTGGCCAGGTGGTATAACTCGGCGGGATATGAGCCGTTTGGTCCGACGACTCAGCAACTCTTAAATATCCGAACCCTCGAACAGGATCTTGCCGACGCGACAAAAAATAAATTGGCGGCTGTTAGTGCCGCCGCTACCGCAGGCCGGGCCGTGGAATCCGCACGCGTCAAGGCAGGGCATGCCAACAGAGTTGCGGCCGCCGAGCTTGCGGCCAGGATCGCGGAGCGGAACAGACCGACAGCGACCTCGATGAACGAGGCAACGCTAGCAATCGACGCCGCGCGGGCCAAAGCAGAATCCGCCGATAAGGCTGCCGACGCCGAGGTTGACGCCAAGATCCTGGAGCGGGCTTTAATCGTGCTGGATCCACGACAGTTAGAGACAGCCCGGTCGGCCGCCGATGCAAAACTCGAGACGGCGCGAGCGGCTGTCAAGGCCGCTCAGCTGGAGGGTGAAGTGGCAGTTCGGGCCGCTCTACATGCACAGAAGATCGCGGAACGCGACGCCAACCTGGCGGCAGGTCAAGTCGAACTGGCCGAAGCGGCTGTCAAGGCCGCTCAACTGGAGGGTCAAGTTGCAATCCAGGCCGCTCTTGACGCCCACAGGATCGCGGAACTTGAGGCGAAGTTGGCAGAAGATAAAGCCGCTCGACTCGCTGTGGACTTTGATCTTGCCAAACGCAAGGTCGGTGTGCAGGTGCCGGTCGATGAAGTCGTTTTCATTCCCTCCCTGCCTGTGCGCGTGGAGGCGGTGACTGCTCTCGTCGGTGGCGCGGCGAGCGGACCCGTGATGTCGGTGACCGATAATCAAATAACGATCGACTCCTCTCTACCTCTCGACACAGCACCGCTTGTGAAGCCGGGAATGGCAGTCGACGTTGATGAACAGGCCCTGGGGATCAAAGCCAAGGGTGTCGTGGAAATAGTTGATAAAACCCCCGGTACCCACGGGGTTGACGGATATCATATCTACTTCGCGGTTCGCGTTGGCGAGTCGCCGACACCGCTGCAAGGTTTCTCGCTGCGCCTCACGATCCCCATCGAATCAACCCAGGGCGCTGTCACTGCGGTCCCGCTGAGCGCACTGTCTCTCGCCGCCGATGGGACGTCCAGAGTCCAGGTCGAAAACAATGGCGCGTTCGAATACATCGTGGTCGAGCCAGGAATGGCCGCCGACGGCCTCGTCGAAGTGACTCCCGTGAACGGGACACTCAACCCGGGCCAACTGGTGGTGGTTGGATACAAGAATAGCGAGAGCATCACTAAACAGCCGTGACAACTGCGAACGATCCCACCGCGTCGACGAGAGTTATCGAGCTGAACAAGGTTGGGAGGCAGTATGGAAGCGAACCAGCCGTGCATGCGCTCGTGGATGTTGATCTCTGGATAGAGCGCGGCGAGTGGCTGTCGATTTCCGGTCCCTCTGGCGCCGGAAAGTCGACACTGCTGAACATCATCGGCTGTCTGGACCGTCCCACCAGCGGAAGCTATTTCTTTGACGGTATCGACACCGCCGAGCTGACAGACAATCAGCGTGCCGGGTTGCGAAGCCAACGCATCGGGTTCGTGTTTCAATCGTTCCACCTGCTGCCCTACCGCACGGTGTTGGAGAACGTGATGTTGGCGGAGGTGTATCGCCAGCGCTCCCACAACGGTCGACAAGCGCGCGCACTGGCGGCCATCGAACGGGTAGGGCTCGGTCACCGCGCCGATTTCTTGCCCGGGAAGCTGTCCGGGGGTGAGCAGCAAAGGGTCGCCATCGCCCGCGCGCTTCTTGGTTCTCCTAGCCTGTTGTTATGCGACGAACCGACCGGAAATCTGGATTCAAAATCGTCCGCTAACCTCCTCGATCTCTTTGAGAAATTGAATCGCGAGGGTCTCACTCTGGCCATCGTTTCGCACGACGACAATGTCGCCAATCGCGCCAGCCGCCGCGTCCACATCATAGACGGTAAGCTGACAGATCTCGGCAGCGGAGCAGACGGGAACAAGCCGGCGAAGTCTGCCGAAAAGAGTTCCAGTCAAACCACGGTGTCGCGCTCCGGGATAACGTTTCGTGACCTTTTGAATGAAGCGCTTGCGGGAATGTTTGCCCGGCCGGGGCGAACGCTGCTGACCGTACTAGGCGTTGTCATTGGGCTGACTGCCTTGGTGGCGACCCTCGGCCTGACCCGCACCGCCGGCAACCGCATCATTAGCCAGTTCGACGCGGTTGCTGCAACGGAGCTCTTTGTCTCAGCAAAGCCTGGTATCAGGGGCATCGTCGATCCCACAGCAATTCCATGGGATGCGCCGACTCGTCTTCGCCGTCTGAATGGCGTGGTTGCCGCGGGAACGATGAGTCCGATTGACATCGCGAATGCGCTGGTTAGTTCATCGCCCGTGAAGGACCCTCTGAACGAGACTGCTTTGAAGCTTTCGGTTCACGCCGCGTCCCCCGACTTGTTCAGAGCGGTCAGAGCAGATCTTGAGGCCGGACGCTTACCTGATGTGGGCCATTCTGAGCGGGCGGACCGCGTTGCGGTTCTCGGTCCGGACGCTGCGCGCCGGCTTGGTATTTTGGGCGTTGAACAGCTTCCAGCAATCGCAATTGGCGATCGCCTGTACCTGGTCATTGGCATCCTGCGCGATGTCGCCCGTAAGTCCGAGTTACTCGGCTCCGTTATCATCCCTGAAGGTACCGCACGCCATGATTTCGGGTTGGTCGGTCCCGGCACGGTAGTCGTCGAGACACAGATAGGCGCGGCGTATCTCATTGCCCAACAGACACGAGCGGCGTTGCGTCCCGATAATCCACGGATTCTGAAAATCGAGGTTCCCCTGGAGCCTAAGCGCGTGCGCGATGAAGTGCAAAGTGACGTGAATGTGATGCTGCTTTTGCTCGGCGGTTTGTCCTTGGTTGTAGGTGCCATTGGCATCGCCAACATCACGCTCGTGTCGGTGATGGAGCGGACTCGCGAGATCGGCCTGCGCCGAGCCATCGGAGCAACTCGGGGTCATATCGCCGCGCAGTTTTTGTTCGAGAGCGCCTCGATGGGAGTTATCGGCGGCATCCTTGGGGCCAGCCTTGGAGTAATCATCGTGGTTGCCGTCTCCGCCTACCAGGTCTGGACCCCGGTGCTGGACCCGGCGGCACCCTTCCTCGCGCCGTTTATCGGTGGCGCGATCGGCTTGCTGTCGGGGACCTATCCGGCAATGCGCGCTGCTCTTGTGGAACCGGTTGAAGCGTTTCGGAACTGACTGTGTTCCCAGTCGCAGACAAATTCGGCAAAGGATAGCTATTTTTACCCGGCCCGTTGCCGTGCATTCGTCGCAATTTGTCGGTCCGGAGAACCTTTGCTCGCGAGGCTAATCCGGAACCCGGCGAAAGTTGCATTGACCTGAATCATAAGGGATTATGGTGTATGTGCTCACCGTGCGCTCGACACGGCATGAAAGTCCATCGCAAGAAACTCATGGCTCGAGCAACCCATAGGCTGATTCAAGCCCGCTAAACAGTCGAGAAAAACAGTATGGCGACCTTCACACCAATTGCTAGCAAGGGCGTAGCTGGCCTCCGTCCAACGAGTGCGTTTTTGGGTTTAGTGAAGAACTCCGGGATGTTAGGCTTCATAGCCGCGGCTACTCTTTTCTGCGTTGCAGACAGGTCGGGCGCCGAGGAACAGATCCCACAACCCTCTTCTCGCAATTCTGGTGACGCGGAGTCGTCTGTGGCTAGAGAAGTGGAACTGCTCAAGCAACGGATCGAGGAGTTGGAGGCAGCAAAACTTACGCACGAGGACGCAACCAGGACGCTCAACCAGCGGATCGAGGAGTTGGAGGCAGCAAAACTCGCGCACGAGAAAGCAACCAGCAGGCTCAACCGACGGCTCGATGAATTGGAGACAGCAAGAGTCGCAGACAAGGACGCAACCGACGAGTATGCGACTCTGACAAGTGATCAACGGATCGGCGAGTTGGAGGCAGCAAAGGTCGCGGAAAAGGGGGCAACCGACGAGGACGTTAGGACGCTCGACCAAAGGGTCGAAGAGTTGGAGAAAGCAAAGATTGCGCACGAGGACGCAACCAGGTCGATCATTCGACAGTCTTTTGCGGAGAGGGGGTCGAGCATTAACGACTACGTGGACTTCAGCGGTACCCTTGAGGCCCTGGCTTTCCGGGCCGAGGATTTCGCTGGTGTCCGTGAAAGTGATGTTTTATTTGATACAGCCGATCTTGACTTCAAAATCCGGGTCAGCGATTGGGTCTCGGGAAGTCTCGTTCTCTCTTATGAACCCGGTACCGATGTTCTCTTCCCAACTACCACAGGGGATGAGGCATTTGTTGACAGAATAAATGTGCGTGAGGGATTCATTACCCTCGGCAATACAGAAAGGTTCCCGCTCTTCGGGATGGTTGGCCGGGCTGTTGTGCCTTTCGGCATCTCGACGGGCGACCCCGTTACAAGCGCGCTGACTCTTATCGACCCACTGACCATCGAAGTGTTTGAGACGAGAGAAGACTTCATTATGTTTGGCTTCGAGGGACCAACTCCCCCGCCGCCTCCACCGCTGGCAGCCACGCCGGTACCAAGGCCGCCGCCAGTCAGGCCGCTGCTGGTCAATCCCCTTGTGCGCAAACTCAGCACATGGCTGTGCTCGTCCCTATCGTGCTACCCGCCACCTCCGAAACCGGTCCCGCCGGCCGTGCCGCCGACATCTCTTCCTCCTTTCAATGCGGCCGTCTACTTTTACAACGGTGACACGGCTGACGGGGGTGGAGACCACATCGAACACCTGGGCGGCACGTTGGGCTATCGTACCAAGGGAATGTTTTCTCCCGGGCGTATTCCTTGGGCAATTGATTTCGATGTCGATTTCAACAGCTCGGTTTTTGACAGTGATTTCCTGGCATTCGAATACGGGCCGTTCCTGAATCAGATCGGCTTCGTGCCGGGCATGGCTGCGCACCTTAAATCCAATCTCGGTCCTGCAGGGCTCATATTCGAATGGAACGGGGCTATTGATGACGCAACATTTACCGACGATCTGGGTCAGGCCTTTAGCATCAGCCCCGGTAGCTGGCAGATCCAGTTCGCCTATCAATTCGACTTCAACCCATCGGTCGTCGAAATTGGCGCTCAAGGCACTTACTTTGTCGTGGGTTACTCGGAAAGTGAGGACCTGGCTGGAGCAAGGCGGCTGATAGGTGACCCTTTGATGCCGACGAGGGTTGGGTTTGTTCCTGAGAAGCGACTAAATGTGGGTGTCGGCGAGTGGGTATTGGAGAGTCTTCGTGTTGCGGTCGAGTATTCCCACGCCTGGGACTACTCGATAGCGGAAGGCGGGACCGGCAATTCCGCCGATGGGATTTTCGGTCAGCTTACTTACGAGTGGTAATGTCCTTGCTGGTTAGCAAGCCGGCGCTGCGGAACTGCCGGCCCGGCCGCCTCTGGCCGTATTGGCGAACTGCAGCTACAAATCTGAGCTTTACGCTGAATGAAAGGAGATGTCATGCAAAGATCGATCATTCGGATTGGCGCTGGGATGGCTTCCCTGCTTCTCCTGGCTGCGGTCGCATACGCCGGCGAAGAAGAGGTGCCGCTGGAAAGCGTGCCGAAGCCGGTTATGGATGCGGCCAAGGCCCGATTTCCAAATGCAGCAGTGACCGGCACGGCTACAGAGATGGATGGCGACAAGCTTGCCTACGAGGTGTCCCTCAAGGACGACGGCCAGATCATCCATATGATCTTGTCCCCCGAAGGCGAGATCGTTTTGTTCGAGCGCGCGATCACCGCAGGGGACTTGCCCCGCGTCGTCGCCAAAACTCTCGAGGACAAATACCCCGACGCGACCTATGAGATTGTCGAGGAGCTCTTCACGGTGGAGAACAAGGAGGAGAAGCTGACGTACTACGAGGTACGACTTAAGACGGCGAAAGAGGAAGCGGTCAAATTGAAGTTGACGCCCGACGGCGCGATAGCGGCTGAGAAGGAGGCGGATTCGGAGGGCAACGACGCGATCGCGGCTAAGGAGGAGACGGATTCGGAGGACGACGACGCGAACGCGGCTAAGGAGGACGCGGATTCGGAGGACGACGACGCGAGCGCAGGTGAAGAGGAGGAGGATTCGGAGGACGACGACACGAGCGCAGGTGAAGAGGAGGAGGATTCGGAAGACAACGGAGAGTAGCCCGCCCCGGGGGATTTCTGCATAAGGCAGAGATTCCCCGGCACCAGGGATGTGCCGTGCGATGAGAAGCGCAGGATGGACCTATTCACAGCTTCCCCAGTTACAGCGTCCCAACAAAATGTTCACGAAGGTTCATTTCGAACGCGGCGAGAGATCCTGGCATCAGGCAAGACAGGGATAGATTTCTCCTGCGGTCAAAATGACAACATGTTTCTGCAACGGACTGCGAGTGCGAGTGTCTCGGGATGAAGATAAGCAATCAGCCGGGACCCTCCCAGGACTTCATGCGCGCGGCCTGTGTCTCCGTATTGCTCGGACTCATCGCGATGGCGCCAGGGTGCGCTAGACAGGAAGAGAGCAGGGGAAAGGACTCGGCGCCGCCTGCGGAAATCGCCCCCGGTTACCTGCGCGCTCCTTACCTGCAGAGCCTGTCCCTGGATTCTGCCGTGGTGGCCTGGATGGCGTCCGATCGCGGGCAGCCCGCCGTCGACTATGGCGTAACGCTCCACTACGGCCAGACCGTCGTGGCCGGCGTGGAGGGTGACCGCCGCGCCGCGACGCTGCGCGGCCTGAAATCCGGAACACTTTACTACTACCGCGTGCGCGCAGGCGATCGCGTCCTGGCAGAGGGCCCCCAGTATCGCTTGCAGACGGATGCCGGTCCTGCCGACCGGAGCTTCAATTTCTTCGTCACCGCCGACATCGGCCGCAAGAAAGGGTGGCAGAAATTCACTGCCGAGGCCATCTTGCGGGCGGATCCGCGCCCCGAACTGGGTATCCTGGCCGGCGACATCGTTTACGGCAAGGGACGCCCCGGCGATTACGACCGGCTGCTCATGCGGCCCTGGAAGGATCTGCTGTCCTCGATCCCGGTGTGGCCGGCGCTGGGCAATCACGATTGGAACACGCCGCCTGAGTTGACCTGGGAACCGGAGTGGTACTTGCCGAACAACGAGCACTACTACTCCTTCGATTACGCCAACGCTCATTTTGTCGCGCTCGATACCGGCGATGGCGACCTCTACGACCCCGCTAACCAGCTCCGATGGCTCGAACAAGATCTCGCGGCGAATGCGCATGCGGACTGGATTTTCGTCTACTACCACCACCCGGCCATCACCTGCTCGTACAAGGAAAACACTCGCGCGGTGATTGACCATTTCCTGCCGCTGTTCGATCGCTACCGCGTCGACGTCGTCTTCAATGGGCACGCCCACACCTACGAGCGCCTGTATCCGATCTACGACGGCGCCCCCGTCAACGAAGAGCAGGATCCGCACTACTCGGATCCGGAAGGCACGATCTACATCATCTCCGGAGCGAGCGGCAAGCCCAAGAAGGGCTTGCCGACGAGATACTGCGGGCCGACAGCGTTTTTCCGCGACGAGATCCCGTTGTGGACGCAGGTGATCGTTGACGGACCAACCTGCACCATCCGCACGTGGGAGAGCCTGAGCGGCAAGCTTGTCGACGAGGTGGTGATCAGCAAGACCAGGCTCGCGCGTCACCTGAATAATCGATAAGGATTTGACGCCTGGAAGGACATTGACGAGCTGAACCTGAAAGGAGCTCACTACATGGATAAGACGACAGACATGCGAAATGCGGTGTACTGGCGCCGTTGCATTGGCGCTCTTGCGGTGGCCACATTGATCCCGGTAGCGGCGAGCGCCGTCACCGACCAGGACCTCGCCCAGATCCGCGAGTCGATCAAGCAACTGCAGCAGCGCCATGCCGAGGACCAGGCGCGCATCGCGGATCTGGAACGACGGCTGAAAGAAGCGGAAAGCAAACTGCAGAAGACAGCCACGGCTGCAGCTGCGCCACCTCCGGCCGCAGCGGCTGCAAAGACCCCCGCGCAACCCGAGCCCGCGGCGGCGCCAGCCGTTACCAAGTCGCTAACGCCGGTTTCCGGCGCGGGAGGGAGTCTTACGTTTACGCCGGGATTCCGGGTGCAGGGCCGTTACAGCTACGACGCGGCAACCGACAATAATGATTTCTTTCTACGTAGATTCCGGCTTAAGGCCAAAGGCGACGCGTTTGGGCTGGCTAAGTACTATGGCGAAATCAGATTCGACAACACACGTCGATTTGGAGCGGATCAGACCGTCGAGGTCGAAAGCGCATGGGTCGATTTTCCGGTGCTCCCGCAACTATTCCTGATGGCAGGACAGTACGACGTGCCATTCTCCAGGGACCTCCTGACCTCGGATTCAAAGCTGTTGTTGATGGACCGCAGCCTTATCACAGACCAGCTTTCCAGTTTAGGCCTGGTGGACAATACCATCGGCCTGTGGGCGCACGGACGCCCCTTTGGCGGCCACTTCGAGTATGCGGTTGGCGTCTTCGACAACAGAGTATTCGAGCTTGGAGCGACGGGAACCAGACAGTCCGATCAGGTGATGCCAGCGGGCCGCATCGTCTTTAATTTGTTAGATCCAGCCACGCCGCCGGACGGGTTCGCGGATTACTGGGCAACTTACCTTGGAAAAGGCCGGAGACTGGCGATAGGGCTGAACGGTGCTTACCTCGGGAGCGCGCGCGACGGCGTCAATGAATTTGATCTCTATGGCGTTGGCGCTGATGTCTTCTTCAATACCGGACCTTTTACATTTGAGGCGGAGTACAATCGGTTCGGACAGGATATGAAGGCTCCGACTCCCGACATCGAGGGTAACGGCTGGTTTGCTCAAGGGGGTTATCTATTTCATCGCTGGTTCGAACTCGCCGCCCGGTACCAGGAACTCGATCCGGATGAAAATGTCTCCAACAACAAACTGCGGTGGACCTCTGTGGGCTTCAATACGTACCTCGGCGATCATAATCTTAAGATCCAGACGGACTACACGTTCAAGAGCGAGCAAGGCAATGAGCTCGACAACGATTTGTTCCAGGTTCAGTTGCAACTAGATTACTGACTATTGCTCAAGTAGTTTTGTCTTGCAAAAAGAGATGCTCATGCAGCCTGGGACCCGCCACGATCCGAAGGGCTGGGAAATCCAGGCTTCACACTGCACTTCCTGTCGATGCGTTGAACTCGTAGAGGCGGTCCTTGAGAAAAACGTTCAGATTCCATGCTTCTTTAGCTTGGTCCAGAGGGTGCGCTCGCCGATCCCGAGGAGCTTCGCTGCGGCGTGCTTGTTGTCGGCGCTCGCTGCGAGCGCATCAAGGATCATCCGCCGCTCGAGGTCGGCGAGAGCCCGCTCCAGGTCCAGATCTGCTTGTGTGGGCGCGACCTCTGCTGGTAGAAGCGAACGGACGAGAGAAGAACCGACAACCTCGCCCTTAGAAAGCACGGCGGCGCGCTCCATGAGATTGCGCAGCTCGCGCACGTTTCCTGGCCACCCGTAATCCTGAAGCACGACGACCGCCTCGGAGGCGAGACGGAGAGCCGGCTTTCCAAGGTCGCGTGCAAACCCGGAAAGCAGCACTTCGGCGAGCGCCCCAATGTCTTCTTTTCGCTCGCGAAGCGGCGGCAGCTTCATCTGAAAGACGTTCAGCCGAAAGTAGAGGTCCTCACGAAACTTCCCTTCGAGCATCGCAGTCTGGAGATCGCGGTTCGTGGAAGACACGATTCGCACGTCGACGGAGATGCGGCGATTCGTACCGAGCGGCTCGATCACGCCCTCCTGCAGAACGCGCAGGAGCTTTGCCTGAAGCCGCACGTCCATCTCGCCGATCTCGTCGAGGAAGAGCGTCCCCTCGTCGGCGGCCTGAAACTTTCCCGCGCGATCACTGTGCGCGCCGCTGAAGGCGCCGCGCACGTGCCCAAAGAGTTCACTCTCGAGGAGATCGGACGGAATAGCAGTGCAATTCAGAGGGACGAAGAGTTTGTCCTTACGGGGACTGAGTTCGTGAACTGCCCGAGCGACGAGTTCCTTTCCCGTGCCGGTCTCGCCTGTGATGAGCACGGCGCTGCGGGTCGGCGCCACCTGCTGGATCAGCTCGAACACGGGAAGCATCGCTGGCGAGTTGCCGATCATCTCCACAAAGCGCTGCGCCCTTACTGCCTGCTCGCGGAGAAAAAGATTCTCGAGACGGAAGCGGGAAAGATCCAGCGCACGGCGGATTACCATCTCGAGGGCGTCGACGTCGAAGGGCTTCTGCAGGTAGTCCACGGCGCCGAGCTTCATCGCTTCCACTGCTGTCGCCACGGTGCCGTGCGCGGTGAGCACGACCACAGCCACTTCCGCGTCGATCTGGCGGAGCTCGCGCAGGAACTCGATCCCGTCCTTGCCGGGCATCTTCAGGTCGGTGATGACGAGATCGCTGCGTTCGGCGCGGAACGAAGCCAGTGCCTCGTCTGCTCTCGAAGCGGACACGCAGTCGAGACTGATCTTGCGAGCGAGGATCTGGAGAACACGGCGCAGCCTCGCGTCGTCATCGACGATGAGGAGACGCTTCATCCAGGGACCTCCAGCACGGGAAGGTCGACGCGGAAGACCGTGCCGCGGCCCACCTCGCTTTCCACCCAGACCCGTCCATGGTGCTCCTGCACGACGCGCTGGACGAACGTGAGACCGAGCCCTGTTCCCTCCTCGCGGCGCGTGAAGAACGGCTCGAAGATCCGCGCGCGAACTTCGTCGGTCATGCCCGGTCCGTCATCGCGGACCTCGAACCCGGCGTAGCCGTCGCGTGCGGGAAGGAGGCTGATCTCGATCGAGCCACCGTCCGGAAGGATCTGAACCGCGTTCACGAGGAGGTTCAAGGCAACCTGGTGAATGAGCTCCGGGTCGCAAAGTATCACGGGCTCCGGGTCGATGGCTCGACGCCGGATAGCGATGCGCTTCTGGCGGGCTTGTGCGTCGACGAAGTCCGCAGCCCGAAAGAGAATCTGGCTGAGCGGCGACGGTTCGGGGCGCATCTCGCGCGGTCGTCCGAGCTCAAGGAGGGCCGAGACCACCCGCTCGATTCGGTCGACCTCCTCGCAGAGGAGCCGTAGGAGTTCGCGCGACTCGTCGTCCTTCAGCTCGAGTGAGCGCTCGAGGAGCTGCGCGGAGCTTCGCAGCACACCGAGCGGCGTACGGACCTCGTGCGCCACGCCCGCGGCCAGTTCACCCACGAAGGAGAACTTCGCGGCTTCGACCAGCTCGCGCTCGACGCGCCTGAGGTCGGCAGCCATGCGATTGAATGCCGCCGTGAGCGTGCCGATCTCGTCCCGCGAGCGCACCGCAAGGGTGGACGCCGGCCTCCCTCCGCGGCCGACGGCCTTAGCTACCCGCGTTAGCTCGGCGAGCGACCGAGTGACCCGGCGGGCGACAAGCAAGGCAACCGCCAGGGCGACGAGCAAGGCGCCCGCGAGGGTTGTCGCCAAGAAACTCGCTGTCCGACGCGCGGGGGCGAAGGCATCGGAGAGAGGCTCCGCGACCACAACTGTCCAGCGCGGCAGATCGGACGGCAACCCGGCGTGGCCGACAAGCATGCCCGCAGCGTAGTCGACGTAACCAGTGGCTGCTTGACCCTCGGTGTTCGAGCGCGGGAGGGTAATCGTGTCACCAGGTTGCCACGGCCCGTCCGGTCGGGCAGCACCGCCGATCACGATCCCGCGAGCATCCAGAATGAGCACGTCGGCGTCGAGGCCAACCGATAGGAGGTTCTCGCGCACGCGAGCGATGACGTCCGTTCCCCGGCCCCAGTCGAAGAGCGCCACGAGCCACCCGAGCGCTGCCCCGTGTGCGTCGGGCTCCGGCACCGGGACCGTGAAGCGGATGAGTGTCCTGGCGGCGCCGGCCGCCCGGAACGGGCCCTCGATCGTCTCTCCCGCGTTGCGACCACCAAGCGTCGTGTCTTCGGTCTTCCCGATTAAGGCCGGGTTGCTGGAGGCCACGACGAGCCCGCCGCGGTCGACCACGAGGAGGTCCACGCAGGCCGGGCAGCCGCGCTTCACGGATACGAGAAACGAGGAGATCCGTTTGTCGAGGTCAGCGACCCGAATCTCGCGCATCACGTCCTGCGCCGCAAACGACTCGAGGCGTTCCCGCTCCGACCGAACGGTCGTCGCGAGGCGGTCAGCACCGTTGCGGGCCTCCACGACGAGCTGCCGGCCGACGACCTGCGCAAGCGCCGCGCGGCTGCTCGAGACCGTGATCACTCCCTGGATGGCGCCGGGGATCAGGACGAGCGCCGCGGCGAAGAAAAGGAGTTTGGTCCGAAGCGAGAAGACCTGTATGCTCCCCGCGCTCAAGCAACTGATTCCCTTTTCACGGCGGTGTTCATGGGCACAAGGTCATGTCAATACGTAAAGGCTCAGGCGGCCATCCTGCGTAGGGTGACAGTTGGTCGTTCGACTCCATTCAGGTATTCCTTTCATAACCGCTGAATGAACTGCTGCCCTTGCGCGCGCACAAATTCTTTTCAGCCCTTCCCAGGGACGACTTGACCTTACCTCTACACTGATGCTTTGCTGCTCCCCGGGGTGCTTCCTTTCTGCTGAGGTCTCGCCCGGCGGGTGGGCTTGATTAGCCAAGAGATTACACCGCTTGCCGCATACGTCCACAATTTTGGCTTATACCTCCATGAGCAGCACGGGGTACGAGCACCCGAGTGTGATCCACCGAGCCGCCATCTGGGTGTCCCTCCTCGTGGCGCTGGTCTCTTCCGCTGCATGGGCGGGCTCCGAAGCAGCCCCCTCCGGTGACACCGAGCCCGAAGCATTGTCTGCCGATACTCCGCTTGGGCGGCTTTCGTACGACGCAGGGCGGGGCTTGCGGGTCGGCGAGACGGGGCTGCTGCTGGGTGGGTTTGCGACGGCGGGGGCGCAGATCCTGGAAGGGGGGGAGAGGGGCGCGGCCCTGGAGGAGTTGAACTTCCTTGTGCTCTTCGACCCGACGCCCGCTCTGCACCTGTTTACGGAGTTGGCCGTGGAGCGGCTTTTTGAGCTGCAGCGCGGTCAGGGCGGCGTGCAATCGGATCCCAAGCTGGTGGTCGAGCGACTGTATCTGGACCTCAGCGCTCGGGACGCGCTGAACCTGCGCTTCGGGCAGTTCCTGACGCCTGTCGGGCGGTGGAACCTGGCGCCGCGCGAGCCGCTCCTGTGGACAACCTCTGAGCCGATAATCGTGGACCAGGTCTTCGACCAGCGGACAACGGGGGCGATGCTGCACGGAACGGCGTTTCCGCGGCGCGGGGCCTTGTCGTACTCCCTGTACGGGACGTTTCTGGATCCGATCGATCCGGATCCCGATGGGCCTTCGGCCGAGCACAGCGCCGGGGCGCACCTGGAGTGGGCGAGCCTCGGAAGCTGGACGGTGGGGGCGTCCTATTTCGGCTCCGAATCGCGCAGCGGAGCATGGAACCATCTAGGCGGCGCGGACCTTCTGTGGCAACCGCACAGGCGCGTGGAGATGAGTGGCGAGGCAGTCTTCGGCGAGGGCAGCCGCGCGGATGGAACGCTGTGGGGACTGTACGCCCAAGCGGTCGTGGAGACGCTACCCACGCTCTACGCCGTGGGACGCTACGAGCGATTCGATGGACCGGGTGCGGAGAGCGCCGTTGACCTTTTCGATCTGGGACTCGCTTGGGTACCTGTCCCTTATTTCCGCCTCAAGGCCGACTACGCCATCGCCGACCACCTCAATGAAATCTCCTCACCCGGGTTCCGCATGTCGGTGTCGATTCTCTTTTGATACGACATGCGGATGCGACTCCTGGGGATGGCGCTCGCACTCAGTGTCCTCGCACCGTCGCGCAGTGCCGGTCAGGAGGACCGCATAGCCGTAATCGTTCACGTCGAGCGACGCGTCGAACTCTCGGTCGAAGAGGTCGCCCAGGTCTATCTTCGCCGGAAGCGCTTCTGGGATGACGGTACCGTCATGGTCCCGCTGAACCTGCCCTCGCAGGCGCCGCTTCGCGCGCGTTTTTCCGCACTTGTGTTCAACCAGACCGAGACGCGACTGGCGGACTACTGGAACCGGCTCTATTTCGAGGGAATCCTTCCGCCAGCGACCCTCGCCTCGACGGAGGCGGTGCGGCGCTACGTCGCCTCCGACGCGAATGCCATCGGGTACGTGCCCCTGTCGGAAGTTGACGGATCAGTCCGCGTCGTTCTGCATCTGGACTAAGGAATATCGTTCCGGTGTACTCTAAATTAGAATCCCACGCAGCGTCCGAGCCTTACGGCTTTGTGGAGGAACCCGCCGTGGTGGTCTGGTTCCCCACCTGCCTCGACGCTTGGAGGCAGCACTCCTCGTGCCAACAATGACAAGGCCAAGCGTGCTAACTAAATTTTCGCAGGGCAGAGATGCTGAAGGGGATGCGGCCGAATTTTTTGCAGACAGACCCTGCGCCGCGCACGTTTTGCGCAGGCTGGGAGCAGCAAGGCGAAAGCGTTTATGACAGCTGTATTTTGATCTTATACTACAGCGCAGGCGCGCCGCCTTGGCTTTGTTGCCGTCCGTCCGGGAAAGCTGTGATGCCAATCGTTCTGAGTTCTGACACTTCCCGTTGAGGGGCAATGGGCCCGCGGTAATGCGGGCCCAGCATACCAGACGTCCCCGTCCTCGGCTTCCGCAAACCAGTCAGGGGTGTCCTCGACGAGGTCGCCGCCCTTCA
Organism: Chromatiales bacterium; assembly: GCA_052388435.1. GTDB lineage: Bacteria > Pseudomonadota > Gammaproteobacteria > JAJPIJ01 > JAJPIJ01 > JBQTIC01. The sequence continues at coordinate 23,128 of JBQTIC010000020.1, forward strand.
CGGCCCTGACCACGATACACCTCACCCCTTCAATCAACTTGGTCTGGTCCAGGACCTCCTCGTCCGAGACATTGATACAGATCGCCCGCGCTTTGAACAGGTCAACAATTACCTGTTTCTGGCATGAAGTGAATAGGGCTTGGGCCGTGGCCGAGCAGAAGTGTCCACTGTCCTGCGCGGTCCCCGGCCCGTGCACGCCGCACATCGCTACGATGGTCGCTAGCGTGGTGATGAAAAAACGCTGGCTGTGAAAGTCGCCGCATGTCATGGTATCGCCCCTTCCCGATTGGTGGGCAACGCTGCGCTTTTGCCTACATTGTTCGCGCTACTTCCGCGCATTACGGAACGGTGTAGCAACTCTCTATCGCCGTATTGTTGCCACTGACTGTTCTGGCGATGATCTCGAACTTGAATCCACCGCCCAGGGCAGTGATGGCGGCCGGCACCTGGAACTGGATCGCCGTGGGCGGCAGATCGATCGCCAGCTTGAGGTCTCCCTGCTGGACGAAGAACTGGTATCGGGTGATTTCGACGTCTCCCGATTTGCCGATCTCGGGATGTGATGTCGTCACAGGATCCCACTCGATGATGACCGGCTCCATTACGGACGGCAGAGGCAGAGCGTCGCAATTCTCTGCCGCCGGCTGTCCGGAAACCAGAACGTTGCCCACTGGAGCCGGCATTACGTGGCTAAGCAGCACCGTGGCTTCGAGCTCCTCGCCTTGGAGGGCCGCGGCCGCGATTCTGTAGAGTCCCTCCGGGAACCTGCGGAAGAACTTGCTGGGCGCCAGTTCATCGAACGACGGCTCGGCGCTCTCCAGGAAGAGTTGAGTAAGGCCCTGCCTTGACAGGCTCCTTTGAGCAAAAACTCTGAGTATCGTGACTTCATTTTCGTTCTCTACTTCCAGCTTCGAATACGGGCCACCATCGATCGAAGCATGAATGCCCAGATCGCCATCGGTGTTGTTGAGCTCGAAGAACAGCTCTGCCTCGGAAAATTCGGCGGCCCAAGCCACCGGGGCTGCGGTTCCCAGGACAAGACCGGCCATCGCCATCGGAACAACCGTCGCACGCGTCTCCTCGTGATCATGGCGAGGCCTCCCTTTAGTTTGCTGGGCGACAGATCGTTCGACGGCGATAAGCGCCCGCCGCAACGCGCTGGAGCGTAAGTAATCGTTCGCCATCGCTGCTTTCCGTTTTTGAAGGGTGATGTGTTGCCAATAGTCGGGGGTGCAACTTTCGAGCCGCGCTTTCCCACTCCCCGGCGCCACGGATTTCCTGGCTCGCGGCTCGGTTTACCCTGCCGGAACAGGCAGGGAGCCTGCCGATTACGGCACGACCCGGCGCCGACTCAGCGTCCTGCCGGCGGCTATAGCTTGGCGACACGCCCCCCCCCGCGCGGGGCCGGGGGCTGAGCGAGAGCTATAACTGAATCTGGTGTACCGGGCCTGAGTTGAATGAAGGCGGCGAAGCCTGCTGAGATCTGATTCTCGAAGTCAGATTAAACAGTGTGGAATAACGCCACCATGAGTGACGATACGGTAGTTGTTCCAGGCTCGGTTGCGATTGGATGACTATTAAGTCCTGGGCTTGTCCTCTCGATCTTTACCGCTGGAGTCGGTATAACGCCGACGGAAGAAAGCTCGGTGCCCGAGACTCCTTATCCATTAAACAGTATGCGCGACCCGCGCATCGCCATCATCACTGATGAGCCGGGCTGGCACGGCCGGCAGCTCAAGCGCGCCTTCACGGCCTGCAACAGCCGGGGCGTCTACGTCTCCTCACTGGACTGTCGTCTGGAGATGTACGGCGATGAGGCGCGCGTGCGCGTGCCCGGATTCGAGGCGTTGCCTGCGGGTGTTTTCGTGCGCGGTATCCCCGGCGGCACCCTCGAGCAGGTAATCCTGAGGCTGGATGTTCTGCATGCGCTGCGTGAACTAGGCGTGGTGGTCTACAACGACGCCCGGGCCATCGAGCGCACCGTCGACAAGGCCATGACCAGCTTCCTGCTCAGGCGCGCCGGCATCCCCACGCCCGACACCTGGGCGTGCGAATCCGAACCGCAGGCACGCGCCATCGTAATGACCGAGACGGCGCGGGCGAGACGGCTGGTGGCCAAACCGCTGTTCGGTTCGCAGGGCAACGGCGTGCGGCTCGTGGAGACCCCCGCGGACCTCGCGAGCCAGGAGGGTCTGAACGGCGTTTTCTATCTCCAGGCGTTCGTCGAGAAAGCCGGCGAAGAGTGGTGTGACCTGCGGGTATTCGTCATCAACGGGCATGCCGTGGCGGGCATGTACCGGCGCAACCCCAGCCACTGGGTGACCAACCGCGCCCAAGGCGGGCGTTGCCAGGCGTTGAGCCTCGATGCACCCCTGTGTGCGCTGGCGGAGGCGGCGGTCAGGGCGGTCGGCATCGATTACGCGGGCGTCGACCTCATTCCGCTGCGCGACGGGGATTACACGGTAACGGAGGTCAACAGCATCCCGGCCTGGCAGGGTCTGCAGTCGGTCTGCCGGGTAAACATCGCGGCACGGCTTGCCGACCATTTTTTTGCCCGCATCGCCGCGACCACGCCGCTGCAAGCGCTGCCTTGACCGCCGGGGTTCTACACCCGATCGCGGTAGAGCGGGTCGTGCGGGAGGTCTGCTGCCTGGAGGTGCGGGCGCTCAAGCCCGGCAATGTCAGCGTGCAGGCGGCGGGCCACGGCATGACCGCGGAGGACTTTCTGCGCAGTGCGGATGCAGTCGCCCCGATCCTGGGTGCCCTTGACCTCACCGTGGGGGGACGGATATTGCGTAGCACTGAGGCCACCATGGCTGTGGTGGGCTGCAATACGAACCTCGGGATGGTGCTGCTGCTGGCGCCGCTCGCCCAGGCGGCGCTGACGCAAGCGACGGACGGAAAAGGCTTGCGCGAGCGCCTGTGGGGGGTGCTCGAGTCGCTTACCATCGCCGACGCAGTGGCTGCCTATGCAGCAATACGTACCGCCAATCCCGGCGGCCTGGGACACGCTCCCGCCGAGGATGTAGCGGCGTCGCCAACGGTAACGCTGCTGGCGGCAATGCGGTTGGCCGCACACCGGGACCGTATCGCCTTTCAGTACGCCAGCGGTTATGCAGACGTCTTTGAAACGGGTCTGTCGGCTCTGTGCGAGGCGCTGGCAGAAGGGGTCGAGGAGGAGTGGGCGGTGGTGATGTGCTACCTGCGCTACCTGGCAAAGTTCCCCGATTCCCACGTCGCCCGCAAGGCCGGAATGCCCGCCGCCGAGCATGTTCGCAGACGGGCCGAAATAGTGGAAAGCGGCCTTAAAGCGTGCGACAATCCTCACACAGCGGTGCCAATGCTGCTGGGCTTTGACGAAGAACTAAAACGGGGAGGTTTCAATCCTGGCACCAGCGCGGATCTGACCGTCGCCACCTTGGCTGCCTGCCGCTTCGAAGCCCTCCTTGTAGAAAGTTGATGCTCGTCTGCTTAGCACGGGCAAGCGAAAGTAGTTTACCGATGTGGTCGGTCCAGCCGGTCCGTCCTGATAAAAGCGGGGTGACAAGCGATGTCAATCTTCAAAGCTCTTGTCGGGGAACCATCCACTTCCAAAACAGGTGCAGCTACAGGAGGAAAGACCATGGCAGTGATTGATAGAGTGTTAGTCGGGGAATCGCTGGTCGGTGATGGCAATGAGATTGCGCACATCGACCTGATCATGGGGCCCAGGGGCAGCGCCGCCGAGACAGCGTTCTGCAACGCCATTACCAACAACAAAGACGGCCACAGCACCCTGCTGGCTGTCGTCTCCCCCAACCTGCAAGCCAAGCCGAACACGATTCTCTTCAACAAGGTGACCATCAAGGGCGCCAAACAGGCCGTGCAGATGTTCGGTCCCGCCCAGCGCGGGGTGGCGATGGCGGTGACCGAGTGCGTCGAGGACGGCACCATTCCCGCCAACGAGGCCGACGATGTCTTCATCTGCGTGGGTGTTTTTATTCACTGGCTGGCTGAGGACGATACCAAGATCCAGGACTTCAACTACCGCGCTGTCAAGGAGTCGATCAAGCGTGCGGTCAAGCGCGAACCGAAGGCCTCCGAGGTGATTGCCAAGAAGATGACCGCGCATCCGTTCGCGGCTCACGTTTAAGAGCAACAAGAACGAAGGGTTCGCAAGCGGACCCAAGTGGTGAATGCCCCGGCTCAGGCCGGGGCAGTTTTTTGCGGGGTGCGGTAAGGACTCTGCGCCATGAAGCGGCTCAGATCCGCGGCCGTGAGGGCGCCCTCGTGCAGCGCTGTTGCTAGCAGGGCACCGGCGACGTCCATGGCCTTGAGCGCGGCAAGATCGCCGGCGTTGCGCACGCCGCCGGCTGCATAGATGCGCCGATCCGCCGCAGCCGTGCGGATCAGGCTGGATGGTGCCGAGGTCGGGGCCTATGGCAGCGCCGACGCAATCCAGTTGCATGACAATGACGTCATTCGTCCACCGGCTTGAATCCGCAAGCAGCGCCGGCGGACCCAGGTGGCGCTCACCCTGAAAATCGAGCGAGAGGATCGGATCCGCGCAACTCGCGCGCAGCGCATGGTAATCGTGCATCTCCGACAGCACCTCCGTGGCGAGGACCGGACGGCATTGTGGATGAGCGCCGATGAAGCCAAGATCCTCGGGGCGCCGGAATCCGGCGTCCAACCAGAATTCACAACATGCGTACCTGGTGGCGAGCCGATGCACGACATCGAGGTTGTCTCCCGTCTGGGTGAGGGCGTCGAGGTCGGCCAGATAGAACGTCTTCATGCGGAAGCGGTTGATCAGAATCTCGGCCAGCTGCAGCGGGTCGGCGTCGGGACACAGCGGGGAGCGGATGGGCTGGTAGGTGCTGCGCCGGCCCCGCCGCGCGCGCACGACCTTTCCTGACTTAAGATCGAGGACGGGGATGATGCGCATGCAGGAAGTTCGGCGCGTGAAGCGGCTGTTCCTCTGCGAGTTTATCACGGGCGGCGGGCTCGTCGGCGAGCCCATCCCGTCCGGCCTTGCCGGCGAGGGCGAGCTGATGCTGCGTGCTGTGGTCAGTGACCTGCTCGAGCTCGGCGGGTTCGATCTGACCGTCGCTCGTGATGCGCGTCTTCCGCCACTTGCGCTCGAAGTGAACGCGGCCGTGGTGATGGACTCGCCCTGGGATCGTTGGACAAGTTACATCCGCGAGACTGACCTCGTGCTGCCGATAGCGCCGGAGACGGCAGGCGTCCTGGAGCGTCTCAACCGGCTGACGATCGAGCACGGCAAGGTGCTTCTTGGCTGTGCGCCGGACGCTGTGGCCATCGCTGCGAGCAAGCTCGCCACGGCTCGACGCCTTGAAGCATGCGGCATTGCTGTGCCGCCCACCGTCCCGCTCGGACAGCGCTTGCCCACCGCGGCGCAAGGCTGGGTGGTGAAACCGGATGACGGCGCCGGCAGTGAAGATACATTCCTGGTAACGAGCGTCGCGGCAGTGGCACGCAAGGCCCACGAACTCGGCGGTCGCGCCTTCGTGGTGCAGCCTTATCTGCAGGGTGAGCCGATGAGCCTGTCGCTGCTGTGCACGCCCTGGCGCGCCCGCGTGCTGGCGTGCAACAGGCAGATACGGCAGTGCGATGGTGAGAGGCTCAGGCAGACCGGGACGATAGTCAATGCGGCGGCTGCGAGGCGCGAGGAGTTTGACAGTCTCGCGCAGGCGATGATAGCGGCGCTGCCGGGTTTGCACGGCTATGTGGGTGTCGACTTCGTCGATACTGCCGAAGGACCGATCGTGCTGGACGTCAACCCGCGCCTCACCACAGCCTATGCGGGCTTGAGCGGCTCGCTGGGCGCCAACGCAGCCGCTTTGATACTGCGCACCTGTCAGGGAGCGGAAGATTGCACCGACATGCCACTCGGTGGTGAATCCTGCGAGTTGGCCGGGCATGCCTGAGCCAGCAGGGCGAGGTATCATCGGCTGGGACATAGGCGGCGCGCACCTCAAGTTCGCGCGCTGCTCCACGCGGGGACGTCTCGCCGATGTGCGCCAGTATCCCTGTCCGTTGTGGCAAGGTCTTGAGCAACTCGATGCGCTGCTGGAGGAGATCGCGGGGGACATCAATCTGGCCCGTCATCGGCACGCTGTCACGATGACGGGGGAACTCGTCGACATCTTCCCCGACCGCCGGCGCGGGGTATTGAGGTTGCTCGCACTCTTTCTTCGGCATGTCGAAGCGGCCAGCGTGCGTGTCTACACTGCGTCAGGCCGGTTGCGCTCGCCGGCCTATGCGCGCCAGCATACCGCCGAGGTGGCCTCTGCGAACTGGCACGCCACCGCCGCTCTGGTGGGGCAGGACCAACCGGCGGCGCTGCTCGTCGACATCGGCAGCACGACCACCGATCTCGTCCCGATACATCGCGGCCGGGTCGCTGTGCAAGGGTGGACTGACGCCGAGCGGCTGCGCTGCGGCGAACTGCTATACACGGGCGTAGTGCGTACGCCGCTGATGACAGTGGCGGCGCAGGCTCCATTCGAAGGAGAATGGCAACCGCTTGCCGCGGAGATCTTCGCCACGACGGGCGATGTCTATGTCCTCACCGGCAGGTTACAGCCGAAGCATTATCAGTCAGCGACTGCCGACGGTGCCGGCGTGACGCCATCGGACTGTGCCCGCCGGCTCGCGCGCACGCTCGGGCGCGACATCGGGGCGGCCTCGCTGGACGGCTGGCGAAGGGTTGCGCGCTATTTCGCGGCTGCGCAGGCGGACACGATTCGTTGTGCCCTGGAGCGCATCCTCTCGCGCCGCGGGCTTGAAGCCGATCTGCCGGTGATCGGTGCCGGCTGCGGGCGCTTTCTTGCGCGCGAGCTGACGCAGCGTCTTGGTCATACGTACATGGACATCGCCGATGTTCTGGGTCCGCCCCCACGTATCAGGGAGATGGCCGCCGTCTGTGCACCGGCAGTGGCGGTGGCTAAACTGATGGCGTCGTGATGAACGCCTCGCCCCGCATCGTCGAGATCCCCTACCTCGGCGACAGTGTCCCCCGTTTCGAACGCCTTGCCGAGCGCCCATGGTGCGTGATGCTGGACTCGGGACGCCCGCGCTCGATGCAGGGGCGCTACGACATTCTGACCGCTGATCCCTACATCACGCTGACGACATGGGGTGATCACACCGAGGTGACCTCGCGCAGCGGCACGGTGGTGTCCTATGAAGACCCTTTTCTGCTTCTGAAGCGAACTCTGGGTGAACCAGGCCGGCCGGCGGGACCGCTGCCGTTTTACGGGGGTGCTCTGGGCTACTTCGCCTATGACCTCGGCCGCTGTATCGAACGCCTGCCGACACTGGCGCGGGCGGATGTGCCGATGCCGGACATGGCAGTCGGCATCTACGACTGGGCGGTGATTGTGGACCATGAGACGCAACAGGCGTTTCTCGTCGCCCAAGGACGTGACGAGAAAGTGCTGGACGAGTGGAGTTTGCTCATCGAGGTGGCGGGGGTGGAGGCGCCGGTTGCTTACTGCCCCTCCTTCACGGTGCGCTCAGCCGTGACTGCCAACATGACGCGCGAGCACTATGCGGATTGCTTCCGGCGGCTGAAGAAATACCTGCGTGATGGTGACTGCTATCAGGTCAACTTTGCCCAGCGCTTTTCCGCCCGTGCAGAGGGCGTCGCCTGGGACGCCTACAAGTATCTGCGGCAACTCAATCCGGCTCCCCATTCGGCGTTCATGCTCACATCGTACGGAGCGATACTCAGTTCCTCACCCGAACGGTTCCTGAAGGTCCGCGACGGGCGCGTAGAGACCAGGCCGATCAAGGGCACGCGCCCGCGCGCAAGCGATCCGGGGCTGGACCGTGCGCTCGCCAAGGAACTGCGCGACAGCCCAAAGGACCAGGCCGAGAACGTGATGATCGTGGATCTGCTGCGCAACGATATCGGCAGGAGCTGTCGCATCGGCTCCGTTTCAGTCCCGAGCCTTTTCGCCATCGAGACCTTTGCCACCGTGCATCACCTGGTGAGCACGGTCACCGGTGAGCTGGCCGACGGGCAGCACGCCATCGATCTGCTGCGCGGCTGCTTCCCAGGTGGCTCGATCACCGGTGCCCCGAAGGTGAGAGCTATGCAGATCATCGAGGAGCTGGAGCCGCATCGGCGCAATGTCTACTGTGGCGCGATCGGCTATATCGGCTTCGAAGGTAACATGGACACCAGCATCGCCATCCGGACGCTGGTCTGCGCCGATGGCTGGATGCATGCCTGGGCGGGCGGGGGCGTCGTCATGGACTCGGTGATGGAAGACGAATACCAGGAAAGTCTCGACAAGGCCGCGGCTTTGATCAGACTGTTCATGTGTACCGAGGGCCAGTTCGTGGCGCATGAGATCGTTGGTGCGCCTCCCCTCGACGGGGGAGTGCTGGGGAGGGGGTGAAAACTCCAGGGTGTGGGTCATCAAAATCGGCGGCAGCCTGCGCGATGCGCCGGAACTTGCTTACTGGCTTGAGTCCATCGCTGAACACGGGGCAGGGCGCGTGGTTATTGTTCCCGGCGGAGGGCTCTTCGCGGATCAGGTGCGCGCTGCACAAAGGCACTGGGGTTTTGCAGACGCGGAGGCCCACCACATGGCGCTGCTGGCGATGGAGCAATACGCCCGCCTGCTCATCGCCATTCAGCCGCGGCTCGTCGCCGCAGCGATCGAGCCGGAGATCCATGACGCGCTCGCGCGCGGACAGGTCCCCGTGTGGTTTCCCGCGCGGATGATCGCGAACGAGGAGAGCATCGAGCCAGGCTGGGATGTCACATCAGACAGTCTCGCCGCTTGGCTTGCCGCCCGCCTCGGCGCCGCGAATCTAGGACTCGTCAAGTCCATTGCGCCAACACCGGGATCGCATCTCGCCTCCGGACTGTCAGCAAAAGGCGTCGTAGACCGCCGCTTCCCACAGTTTATCGCTGCGGGGCACTTTGCAGTCTGGTGGTTAGGCCCCTCCGATTACCGATATCTCTCCGGATCCACGTCCGGCGTTCGCCCAGAGGCACAAATTACTCCGGGATAGCCCGAGACTCCTCGCGAGTTGGCTCACGTCGCCGGCGAGGCGGCCCTGCCGCCGGTCCTTCGCGTCGCCGTCCACCGCCACGACACCCTGCGTCTAAAGTGCGACCGGTCCAGCGGGGAGTTGCTCGAGGGCTCTTGTTCTCCGGAACTGGAACAGCAGAAACATGAAGAGCGCGATCGCCAGCATCAACTCCATGACCTCTGAGTACTCGGTGATCACGAAGTATAATTGCTTCGGCGGCTTCCACAGATTCGCTTGCAGTCTCCAGAGCAATGTCGCGAGGAAATAAGGCACCAGGGTGAAATGCGGCACCAGCAAAGCGATAGCTTCGCCGTGACGGTCATTGCGTGGTCGCCAATACACAAGTAGCGGCAGGATCGTCCCGTAGGCCCCGATCACCACATGCAGCCATTTGAACGCGGCTCCGACCCCGTAGATGTTGTGAATGTTGGTCTCATCTTGTTTGTTGGCGGTCTGAAATGCTTCGGGGGTTTCCCACCCGAAGATCCTTTGACCCCAACTCAGTTCCTCGCCGATAAAAAAGATGAGCCCGGCGCTCAGACAGAGGTATAGAAGCGCGAACCCTGTGGATCCGCTCTTCCAGAGGCGCCGCGCCATCCAGAGGCCGAGGACCAGGGCAAGTCCAAAGAACAGGACCTGAAGAGATTCCGCAACACCGTCTTCCCCGGTAAACCGTTTATAAGTCGCTTTACCCATCAGAGCAGTCACGACCCCAGCAAGGGCCACCACGGCGGGGACGATCAGACTGATGACCACCACCATGCGTGGCGAGACACTCCACGCGCGCGCGCCCTCAATCAATAGAGTGTGAATTGACCAACGTGAAGTTTCAGAACCGAAGTCCTGCCGGGCTGTGAAGGTCGACCCCGATACGGATTTCATGTTGCTTCTCCGCGCAAGCTCGCGCTTAGGTGTCAGACAGTTGGCGCCGCCGCGTTCTGATTCCTTGACAGGAATATCCTGCCAACCTAGCCAAACATTCGGGCCAGCGCAACATAGACCACATATGCCAGCGTTCCGCACAAGGGAATCGTGATGATCCAGGCGGTGATCATGCTACCGGCGACCGGCCAGCGCACGCTGGCCATCCGTTTGCTTGCCCCTACGCCGAGTATCGAGGAGCTGATGACATGCGTGGTGCTAAGGGGAAAGCCAAGCTGCGAGGCTACTTCGATAACGCCAGCCGCCGAGGTCTCGGCGGCAAATCCGTCGATGGGCTTAAGGTTGGTGAGCTTGGTACTCAGCGTTCTGATGATCCGCCAGCCGCCAGCGGCAGTGCCGAGGGCCATCGCGATCGCCGCCACGAGTATGACCCATAAGGGCACTTCGAAGTTCGACTGCACTCCATGAGCGACGAGAGCGAGGGTGATGATGCCCATCGTCTTCTGGGCGTCGTTCCTGCCGTGAGCATAGGCCATGAAGGCCGAAGAGACCAGTTGCAGCCGGCCGAAGATGCTGCCTATCCGTCTCGGATGCAGTTTGCCAAATATCGTCATGACAAGCATCAGGATCAGACTGGCAAAGATGAAACCCAGGATCGGCGAGACGACGAAGGGGACGAGCACCTTCTGCACGACCGCGGGCCAGTTCGGCGCATGAAATCCAGCCTGGGCTATCACCGCTCCCAGAATCCCGCCGATTAGCGCGTGGCTCGAACTGGACGGTATGCCGCGCCACCACGTCAGCAGGTTCCAGGTGATTGCCGCGACCAGGGTGGCGATCACTGCAAGGGTGGTCGCCTGCCCGGGATCGACGAGGCCCGCCCCCACAGTCTTGGCCACAGCGGTGCCGGCCAGGGCACCGACGAAGTTGAGTACGGCCGCCATGACGATGGCCTGCAACGGTGAGAGAACGCGGGTGGCGATTACCGTGGCGATGGCGTTCGCCGTGTCGTGAAAGCCGTTGATGAAATCGAAGATGACCGCCAGGACAATGACAATGATGAGCGGCGCCAGCTCAAGCATTTTTGTGAACTACCGCTCCGAGCACATCGGCAACATCCTCGCAACAGTCGGTTGCGGTCTCGATGATTTCGAGAATCTCCTTCCAGCGGAACAGCTCGAACCAGTCGCCGCGTTCCTCGACCAGGCGCGCCAGCGCCATGCGCAGCACACGGTCTGCCTCATTCTCGAGACGATTGATCTCGATCGTGTACTTCTGCACCTCCGGCATGCGCTTCTTGTCGGCAAGCAGGGGCACTGCGATCGCGATCTGCTTGGCCATCTCGAGCAGCAGTTGCGCGAGTTGAACGGCCTCCGGCGCCGTCTGCTCGACCTTGTAAAGCACCAGTGCGCCGGCGGCCGCCTCGATATTGTCGACGACGTCATCAAGACTGCTGGTCAGCGCCCGGATCTCTTCCCCTTCGAGGGGGGTCAGAAAGGTGTGAGACAGCAACTCGAGGGTCTCGTGAACGATGAAGTCGCCGCGATGCTCGAGCTCGGTTATCTTTGCCACGCGGCTTTCGACATCGTGATAATCACTGAGCAGTTCATAAAGAGCCTCCGCCGCGTCCAGCACGTTGTGGGCGCTCTTGTCGAACCAATCAAAGAATTTCAGTTCAGTGGGAAGGATCTGGAGCAGGGCCATGAATTCCTCTTCGAGGTGGGAAAATGTGTTGCCTTGAATTACGAGATGGGGAGGATAGCTGGTCGCGGCTGTTTGAAGCGCAAGATTCGGGCCACCCCCCATGAGACCTCCGCAAACAAGGGCAGGCAAGAATCAGCGCCTCGCATGCGAGGTATTTCGATTAGCGCGTCAGAACCGTGGGATCCCCGAACTGCTCTTGTGTGAGTACGGCCGTGGCCGCGCCTCTGCTGCGAGTATTGTAGTCGGTGTGCCGGAAAAGCCCAAGGCGATTGCCGTGAGTTTCGTTGATATACGCAACCCGGCTCTCTGGGGGGTGAGAGGGAACTACGCGGTTTGTCGTGAGAAAAGGACAATTCCTGGAGCGCGCCCCCGAAAAGTACGGGTGCCTGCACGCCCCTGCAACCCTTCTGTCCCGGGCTTTTTAGCGACCTTTCATTGCGAGTTCACAGTCAACCACTTGTGTTTTCGTCACATCCATGTCACAACCCCCGGCCACCCTAAGATGCTGTCGCCATAGGCATTGATTCCCCCTGACATGAAAAAATCCTACCGTTGGGCCTTAAAGCTGTTGCCGTCCGTATTCGTACTGACCGCCTCCTGCGCCCAGATGCCAAAGCAGGAAGCCACCGTTCATGATTTCCGATTACCGATTGACATCGTCGATTTCAGCGACGGGACGTCGAAACGCGCGATCCTGAATCTCACCACCGGTATCGGAAGCGGAGCGTTCCGGTACCGGACTGATCCTGTGGCTGTCTTTTACACCGTCGGCGACAGGGGCCCGAATATCGACTGCGAAGAAGATCGCGAGATCATCGGAGCGGATCTGTGCGAGGAGGGCAGAATATTCCCGGTGCCGTCCTATACACCGTCCATCTACAAGTTCCAGCCCGCAGCGGATATGTCAGGCGGCTGGGCTCTCGTCGACACAGTGCGGCTCAAGGACCGTTCCGGCACTGCCGTCACCGGCCTGCCCAATCCTCTAAGAGCCGCTGACAGCGAAGCCGCCTATTCCAGAGCCGGCGGGGTGCTCGCGTTGGATCCCCACGGCCTGGATACTGAGGCGTTGATCAAACTCTCAGACGGCAGCTACTGGCTCGCCGATGAGTACGGGCCAAGTCTGGTCCATGCAAAAGCGACTGGAGAGATCATCGAGCGTCTGGTTCCGGCCGGAATTGAGCGTGATCTGCAAAATGTCAACTATCTGGTCAGAGGTATCTTGCCGGACATTCTGGTCAAGCGGAAACTTAACCGCGGCATGGAAGCCCTTGCCGTCTCGCCGCGGGAAGAGTTTCTGTACTTCATCATGGAAAGTCCCCTGGCCAATCCGGACTCGGATGCGCACAAGCACTCCCGCAACGTGCGCCTGTTCAAGATGGAACTGGGAGGCGCAAAAATCGTCGCCGAATACCTGTACCGTCTCGATATCCCGGAGACCTTTGCGGGCGCCGACAGCGGGGATAAGCAGAGCGACGTGAAGATCAGCGAGATGGTGGCGTATGATACCGACAGGCTGATCGTTGTGGAGGGCATCGCCGGCACGAAGAGGCTCTATAAGATCAACCTGGCCGCAAAGGGGCAGAGCAATATCGCGGACTCCGCGTGGGATCGTGATGTCACCTCACCGAGCCTCGAGCAGCTCGATGATCCGGCAAGCGAGGGCATCGCTCCTTTGCAAAAGGACCTCGCTCTCGACTCCGGCGTTGACTACCCGGGCATCCTGCCGAAGAAGATAGAAGGGCTGGCCATCCTCGATGCCGGAACGCTGCTGCTGGTGAACGACAACGACTTCGGCATCGACGGGGCAACGACGCGGTTTGTGGAGCTGCAAGTCGGCCCTGATTTCTTCAAGTAGACCGCGCCGTGCGTCACGCCGCGAGCGGACCACTGCGACGGAACAATGTCGTGATTTCTTAGCCGGCGTGCCCGGTAAGCGGAGTTGACCTACGGCTATCGCCCGGCGGCAGGACCGGTTGAGGCGAAGGATGGCAGCTACCGACGAGTGGCCGGCCAATCATGGCGGCAGCGGAAGTCGGCGCGCTCGAGCGCAACGCCGAGTGCAACGAAGGGGTCCGAGCAACGTCTGGAGATGTGCCCCGGGGAAATACGGCTACGATCCTGCTGTCGGGCTCTCTTCGCAGCGGCACCGCTGTCGGTCAATCATCATCATCGTCGTCGTGGTCGCGGTCGTAGTCGACATGATGCCACCTATGACCGTGGTGATGGTCATGATCATGATGGCGAAAATAGTGGTGATGATGGTGTTCCGGAACGGCATAGTAGGCTGGCTGATACACCGGAATGGGCTCGACGATGACCGGGGCTATGACTGGTGCGGGCGTGCCGAGGCTGAAGCTGAAAAACACATTGCTATCATCTGCGTGCGCCGTTTGGGGAAGCGCCGCGCCCAACGCGAACGCGCCGATCAGAAGGCCGCCTTGCGAAAGTTGTCCGAATGCCCATAACAGCACCTCCAAGCAATTATTGAGGATTGCATAACTGGTGACTAAGGTTTTCATTCCTGCGTGATCCCAGCTTTCGCTGGGAGGAAGCCAGTGAAAAGACTGGATGCCGGCTCCGGCTTACCAGGCAGGCCCTGACGACACGTCGTTCATCAATCGCGCTAAGGATTAATAAAGTAATTCCTCCCTGATTAATTCAACCTACACGCAATCGGCTGAACGAACTCTGAATTCCAGCAAGAGACGAAGGTTGTCCCTCGCCTGATGCAGCGCCCTGGATCTGCATAGTCGACGCCGAGCCGCACAGTTCCATTGCGGGCGGTATCCGCTGTCAGCAGTCAAAGCACCGGGAGTTTGAATGGCTGACCCTCCTGTTCACGCACGAGGCGCGGCACGAGATAGCCGGGAAGACGGGTCCGGACGCCGTCCATCAGGCGGCAGGCACGCTCTTGCTCGACATCGAAGTGGGCGGCGCCCTGCACCGGATCGAGCAGGTGCAGGTAATAGGGCAGGGCCCCGACATCGAACAGGACCTCGCTCAGATCACAGAGCGCCTCGACGCTGTCGTTGACTCCCCGAAGCAGCACTGACTGGTTCAGCACCGTGATAGCGGCGCTGCGCAGCTTCCTCATCGCGTCGCGTACGGCGCCATCAATCTCGTTGGCGTGATTGGCGTGAATGACCACCACCGCCGCGAGGCGTGTTCCAGTAAGCCAGGAAAGACAACGCTCATCGATGCGCTCGGGCAGGACAACGGGTAACCGCGTATGCACGCGGAGCCGCTGCAAATGGGATATGGACGCCAGCCGATGCACGAGGTCCGCCAGCCTCGCATCGCTGAGAGTTAACGGGTCGCCGCCGCTCAGGATCACTTCGCTGATCGAGGTATCGCCCGCGACATAGTCGAGTGCGTTTGTCCACTCCTCGGCAGCCGGGTTCGACTCGGCGTAGGGAAAGTGGCGGCGAAAGCAGTAACGACAGTGGATTGCGCAGGCCCCGGTCGTGACGAGCAACACGCGGCCCTCATACTTGTGCAGCACACCGGGCGTGGCTTCGGCCCTCAGGTCGCCAACCGGGTCCGCCATGTAACCTGCCGCTGCGCGTAATTCCGCGGCGATGGGAAGCACCTGGCGCAATAGCGGATCGGCGGGATCGCCCTTGCGCATGCGCGCGGCGTAGCCGCGCGGCACGCGCATGCGAAAGCCGGTGTCGAGTGCCAGCGGTTCGGCTAAGTGGGACGGATCGATCTCCAGACGCCGCAGCAGTTCGAGGGGACTGGTGATGGCCAGGGCCAGCTCCTGCTGCCAGCGCACGGGCTGAAAGCTGCTTTGCGGTTGCGCTATCATGACCAACTTTTTAAGGATCACTGGAAGAACGAATATGACGATGTACAGTACAAACCAATTCCGCGCCGGACTCAAACTGATGATCGACGGCGACCCGTGCACGGTCCTCGAAAACGAATACGTGAAGCCCGGCAAGGGCCAGGCGTTCAACCGCGTCAAGTTGCGCAATTTGAAGACAGGCCGCGTGCTCGAGCGGACCTTCAAGTCCGGCGACAGCTGCGAGGGTGCAGACGTCGTCGACATGGAGCTGCAATATCTCTACAGCGACGGCGAGTTCTGGCACTTCATGAACCTGGAGAACTATGAGCAAATCGCAGCGGAGTCGGCGGCTATGGGCGACGCCAGGCAGTGGCTGAAAGGCGAGGAGACCTGCATCGTCACCCTCTGGAACGGCGTGCCGCTCAGCGTGCAGGGACCGGTCTTCGTGACCCTGCAGATCACGGAGACCGACCCGGGTGTGCGTGGGGACACCGTTACCGGCGGCACCAAGCCGGCGAAGCTCGAGACCGGGGCGACAGTGAAGGTGCCGCTGTTCGTCGAAAACGGCGAGGTCATCAAGATCGACACACGCACCGGGCAGTACGTCTCGCGCGTCAAGGAGTGACGGTCCGGCAACGCCCATGAATAAGGACTGGCGACCCGGCGCCTCGATGGACATGCTGCGCCGGCGTGCGCGGCTCATCGCGCGCATCCGCGCCTTCTTCGCCGATCGGCTGGTCATGGAGGTGGAAACACCCGCGCTCGCCCGCGCCGGTGTGACCGATCCGCACGTTGCCAGTCTCACGACACAGGGCTCTCTGGGTGAGAGCGGCGCACACACTCTGTATCTGCAGACCTCCCCTGAATACGCGATGAAGCGGCTGCTTGCTGCCGGCAGTGGCCCCATCTACCAGATCTGCAAGGTGTTCCGGGCTGGAGAGGCGGGCCGGCTACACAATCCCGAGTTCACGATGCTGGAGTGGTACCGGCCGGGGTTCGACTACCAGGACATCATGGCGGAGGTGGAAGAGCTGCTGCGCTACACGCTCGGCGTCCACTACTGTGATCGCCTCACCTACGCCGAGGCGTTCAGGCGCCATGCTGGCTTCGACCCGTTGCGCGCGACACTGCCGGAAATCGAGGCGGCGGGAAGGCGTGCGGGCGTGCGGATGGGCGATGCCGGACGCCTCGAAAGGGACGACTGGCTCGATCTGCTCCTCAGCCACGCGGTCGCGCCCCACCTGGGTGCTGAACGGCCCGTGTTCCTCTGCCACTACCCTGCCAGTCAGGCGGCGCTGTCGCGCGTTCTGACATGCGATCCGCCGGTAGCCGAGCGATTTGAGGTGTTCGTTGGCGGGGTGGAGATCGCCAACGGCTTCCACGAGCTGACCGATGCCGCGGAACAGCGCCTGCGATTCGAGTCGGACAACGCCAGACGGTGCGACCTGGGCCTGCCGACCATGCCGCTCGATGAACACCTGCTGGCGGCACTGGAAACGGGCCTGCCCGATTGCGCCGGTGTGGCCCTCGGCGTGGACCGCTTGGTGATGGTTGCCACCGCGGCAGCGTCGATCGACAAGGTGCAGGCCTTCGATATCTCGCGGGCCTGAGCCGGAAGTTCCGTCCCGGCGGGGCATCCCGTATTCGGGATGTCCCGTACGTTCTGACAAAAATCCCGCGTGTTCATTAAGTTAAGGTGTATATGTTTGTGGTCGGGCAGCCCATCACCCTCGAACCGGATTTTGTCTCCCCGACTGCGGGGCTGCGCATCTTCCACCCCTGAACGGTCCATATGCTTGCATCCGTTGTGCGCTACCGATGGGGCGCGAAATAATGGGCACACGGGGTGGGCAGGGCGCGCGTTGACCGTTTATTGCATGGACCAACTGAGCCGCGGCGTCTGGCCTCCGATTATGGTCAGGCAAAGGGCAAGATCATCGGCCGGGCGCTGCGGACGCACGAACGCGGCTCGGAGAATGACGGCCATCGGGACAACCGCGCGGACGGCTGAGAGTCTTCAGTGCGTTGGAGCGTTTCATCTGCAACGCCCTGTATGAGCGTCGCAAAGCCGCGAATCTTCAGGTGATTTCTCCGTGATTTTCTCCTGCGCCGAGACCCTCGGCAACGAAGGACCCCTGGCGCGCGCCGTTCCCGGCTTTACGGCCCGGCCGGGTCAGCAAGCCATGGCCGAGCAGGTGTGGAAGGCGGTGCACGCCAGGACCACGCTGGTCTGTGAGGCGGGCACCGGGATCGGCAAGACGTTCGCTTATCTGGTCGCGGCGCTGCTCTGCGGTCGTCGCGTCATCATCTCCACCGGCACCAAGACCCTGCAGGACCAGCTTTTCCACCGCGACCTGCCGGTGGTGCAGCAGGCGCTGGCCGTCTCAGTCTCCACCGCCCTGCTCAAGGGGCGCGCGAACTACCTCTGCCTGCATCGCCTGCACCAGCAGGTCGCAAGCGGTACGCTGCCCACGGCTGGTCAGGCCCAGTTGCTGAGGCTGCAGAGCTGGGCGCAGATCACGGACCGCGGCGACATCGCCGAAGTCACCGGCGTGCCCGAGGACGCAGCCATCTGGCCGCTGGTGACCTCCACGCCAGAAAACTGCCTGGGGCAGGAGTGCAAATACTTCAGCGATTGCTGGGTTGTCAAGGCGCGCAGGGAGGCGCAGGCTGCCGAGGTCGTGGTAGTGAACCACCACCTGTTCCTGGCGGACCTCGCCCTCAAGGAGCAGGGTTTCGGCGAAGTGCTGCCGGGGGCGGACGCGGTCATCTTCGATGAGGCCCATCAGTTGCCCCAGACCGCCGCGCAGTTCTTCGGCAGCACGTTAAGCAGCCGTCAGTTCGTCGAGCTGACGCGCGATGCGGTGCAGGCGCAGGTGAGCGAGGCCGGTGATTCACCCTCGATACGCGAGGCGGCCTCCCGGCTGGAGAAAGCGGTGCGCGATATGCGCCTGGCGCTCGGCGGCAGCGAACAGCGTGCCGTCTGGGCTGTGGACGAGGACGGACCAGGCATGTCCGCCTTGCGGCAGGTGGAAGGCCGTCTGCAATCGCTACAGGCGTTGCTCGATGCGGCGGCGGAACGCGGGCCAGCCTTGGCGAACTGCCTGCGGCGCTGCGAGGCTCTGAGCGCGCAACTGCGGGCGTTCGCGGCGCCCGAAAACGCCGGCAGCGTGCGCTGGTTCGAGACGCATGCGCGCGGCTTCAGTCTCTATCAGACGCCTCTTGAGATAGCGGGAAAATTTCAGGAATACATGAACAGCCGTTCATGCGCTTGGGTCTTTACCTCCGCGACACTCGCGGTCGGCGAGGATTTCAGCTATTTCACCCACCAGCTTGGACTCGACGCGGCGGCGACACAGCGTCTCGACAGTCCCTTCGACTACGCGCGACAGGCGTTGTTGTATCTCCCGCGCGTGGAGGTGGACCCGCGTCATGCTGATTACACCCGCGCCGTGGTAGAGGTGACCGTGCCAGTGCTGGAAGCGAGCTGCGGGCGGGCCTTCCTGTTGTTCACCAGCCATCGCTCTTTGCAGGAAGCGCATGCGCTCCTGCGGGGGCGGGTCGGTTACCCGCTATTCACGCAGGGCGAAGCGCTGCGGGGCGAGCTGTTGGAACGGTTTCGCCGCACTCCCAACGCCGTCCTGCTAGGCACCGCGAGCTTCTGGGAGGGTGTCGACGTGCGCGGCGAGGCCCTCTCCTGCGTCATCATCGACAAGCTGCCATTCGCCGCGCCGGATGATCCCGTGACGCAGGCACGCATCCGCGCCCTGCGTGGGCAGGGGCGCAATCCGTTCACAGAATACCAGTTGCCCGAGGCGGTCATCGCTCTCAAGCAGGGCGCCGGCCGCCTCATCCGTGATGTGGGCGATCGGGGCGTCCTGGTGCTGTGCGACCCGCGTCTGCGCTCCATGTCCTACGGGCGGATCTTTCTGCGCGCCTTGCCACCCCTGCGCAAGACCGAGCGGCTGGCCGACGTTCGGGCATTCTTCGCCGACACGGCGTGGCATCCAGGCCAGAACCCCAGCCCCTAGCAGGCTGCTGAAGAAGTCAGGAACTTTGTTGAAATCGGCCGATCCGATCGCAGAGCCCCCCGATGAAGAGGAAAAGCGCGATGCGTGGAGTCACGGCACGAGCGGGGCTGAACGTCAACGATGACCGGCCCATGTCGATCGCGCGGGTCAGCCGTCCTCTCGCGCTTCATCGTCTTCGGATAGCTCGCGGGACCGATGCGAAAATATCTCGAATTTATCTTTGACGTCGAGTCCGAAGATCTTGCAGATAACGTGGGCCGCCATAAGCATTTGGTCAATAGCCGGAAACAGTAGTACAACTTCGAGATCGTCGAGTACACTCCCGAGGAAACGGTGATGAGAGTCTTTGGGATCTCCAGATACGATCGCATTGCCAAAACGCTGGACATCGAGCGGCATCTGACTTGGCCTGAACTAACCCCTTTCTTTGAAGGGGTCGCTCAGGAGATTGGCATCAAATGCCGGATCGAAGCAGACCTCAAGGAGCTCGGCGAGGGCGGGAGATACGACTGCATGTACAAATTTATTCTCGTGTGATCGAGATCCAGGTCTTCTCGGTGCTCTCCGAGTGCCTTGGCAGCGCAGGGAAAGTGACTACAGCAAATTGACCGGACATCATCGTTGGAGAAGGCAGCGATGAGTACGTTGCAGGGTTATGTTGCGCTGGTCACCGGCTCGACGAGCGGGATCGGGCTCGGCATCGCTCGGACGCTGGCGCGTGAGGGCTGCCACATCGTGTTGAACGGTTTCGGCGACAAGGCGGAGATCGAAGCGTTGCGCGCCGACATCGCGCAGCGCTTCGGCGTACAGGCGGCCTACTCAGCGGCCGACATGGCGCAGCCGGCCGCAATCCGCGCCATGGTGGCGGATGCACAAGCGCACCTCGGCAGTCTGGATGTGCTGGTGAACAACGCCGGGATCCAGCACGTGGCCCCGATCGAGGAGTTCCCCGACGAGCGCTGGGACGCGGTGCTCGCCATCAACCTTTCCTCCGCTTTCCACACCATCAAGGCCGCGCTGCCGGGCATGCGTCAGCGCGGCTGGGGGCGGATCGTGAACGTTGCCTCCGCGCACGGCCTCGTCGGCTCGGCCCAAAAGGCGGCCTATGTGGCCGGCAAGCACGCATTGGTCGGACTGACCAAGGTGGTGGCGCTTGAAACCGCGCAGACGCAAATTACCTGCAACGCCATCTGCCCGGGCTGGGTGGACACGCCGCTGGTGCGGGGTCAGATCGAGGCCCGTGCACACGCCCAAGGCATCGACACGGAGCTTGCCACGCGCGAGCTCCTGGGCGAGAAACAACCCTCCATGCGCTTCGTGCAGCCCGAACACATCGGCGATCTGGTGCTATTCCTGTGCTCGCCCGCCGGCAGTTCCCTCACCGGCGCCGCGCTGCCCATCGACGGCGGTTGGACGGCACACTAAGAGGCTCGTTCGCCGGTTGTCGCGGATTTCCTCTGATCGAGGCCGGCTGATGGGTGACCCTGACAATGCGACGGGCATTCTGCAATTGTGTTCTGAGGTGATCCCGTGCTGCGTGGGCGGGTGTCACAGCTCGCAATTGATCCTCTGGCCGTTGACACACCGGTCCGTGCCTAACCCGCCGTTCAGGGTGTTGGTGCCGGTTCCGCCGGAGAGTTGGTCATTACCGGCGCTGCCGCTGAGAGAGTCGTTACCTGTGCCGCCGCTCAGCACGTCGTTGCCAAGCCCGCCAATCAGCCGGTCGTGGCCCGGACCGCCAAACACGGAATCGTTACCTGCATTGCCGCTCAGCACGTCGTTGCCAAGCCCGCCAGACATCTGGTCAGCGCCTGCGCCGCCACTCACAGAGTCGCTGCCGGGGCCGCCACAGATGAAGTCGCCGCCATCGCCCCCCGAGATGGAATCGGCGCCCCCGAGTCCGGCGATCACGTCGCGTGCGGGCGTGCCGCTCAGGGTATCGGGCCCGGCGGTGCCGATAATGGTTGCCTGCCTCCCGAAGCAAAGCACGGGATTCACCGTGGTGATCACCGGCGCGGAGGCAACCGGGGCCACACCCTCGGCGCTGACGGTGGCAGTGTTGCTGGTGGTTCCGTTGCCGACGTTGGCCACCTTCGCCGTGATCGTGACCGTGGCGCTCGCGCCGCTGGCGAGGTCGCCCAGGTCGCAGGTCACCGTGAAGCCGCCTGCGCATTCGCCTTGCGATGTCGTCACCGAGTCAAACTCGACTTCATCGGGCAACGCGTCCGCAACGCTCACACCTGCCGCGGCAGCGCCGCCGACGCTCTGAACCAGCAGGGTGTAGGTCAGGACGCTGCCGACCGCCACCGGGTTGGGCGAGGCGGTCTTGTCGATCGAAACAGCAGCGCCCGGCGGCGCACTCACAGCCGCGAGAGCCGCGTCCGCCTGGATCAAACCATGGCCGGTACCGAAGTCGAAGCCGGTGTCGAAACCCGGAGTTGCGGGATCGTCCATGTCGATGGCCGTCGCCTTCAATGCCTCATAAATGGCATCGGGGGTCAATGACGGATCCAGTTCCTTCATTAGCGCGGCGACTCCGGCGGCATGCGGGGCGGCGGCGGAGGTCCCGAAGAAGTTCGGGAAGCCATCGCTTTCATCATCGCTGCCGCCAAAAAAAGTGGTATTCGTTCCATCCGGCGCCGTGATAGCGGGCTGCATGCGGATCTCGGGGGAAGCCAGGCGGTTGCCCGCTGTATCGAAGAGAATCGGCGTCCCGCCCGCCGACGAGAAGGGCTCTATCACCGGCGGGCTCACGCCGAACGCCGGGGTCTGCTGGTAAGACGCGGCGCCAACCCCGAGGCCGCCCAGTGCGCTGTTATGGCCCAGCGAGGTGCCGCTTGCCGTGTCGAATTCGTCGATTGTGGCGCCCCCAAGCAATACTGTTTTTATCAAGCCGGGGTTCGGTCCCTCGAAGTTCCCTATCGCCAGGTTGAAAGTGGTCTCGGGCCCCAGGTTGAAAAAGAAAAAGACCTCACTCGGATCACCGCCGACGTTGAAGTCGGCGCCAAACGCGAGAGGCGTCGTGCACTCGGCGTCGGCCAGGACTATGTCTATATCACTGGCCGAGCCCGGCGCGCCGCTCACCGAGAAGAACGGCTGGTCCCACTGGAAGCTCACTATCAACACGCCCCCTTCGGGAATGGTGATCTGTTGGCAGACATCCGTACCGGCGCCCGGATCAAAATCATGAAGTTC